>CACZNC010000039.1 GCA_902782445.1 uncultured Ruminococcus sp. | reverse complement strand
AGACTACGGCCTGCACGGGGAGGAAAGAGTCCGCTTCATTCGGGATAAGCAGATCCCGGAGCTGAAAGAGGCCGGATTCAAAACGGCGCTCGGCGGACGATATTTCTGGCTCGGCTATGAACTGGCGGGCCTCGGACGGATCGGGGAAGCGATGGATGCGTTGGGCGAGGTTCTGAACATCCTCCCGCCGTCCCATGTGTATTATGCGAACGCCATTTCATCCATCGAAATGGAGAAGCGTTTTGCCAAAGCCGAGGATCCCGTCCGGACGCATATCGCGTGTATGGGCGAGGCGTACGAGAAGGAAAACGGGAAATGGCGGTTCGTCAGCCAGCCCGGATATACCCGCGGAATGCCTGGGATCGACATGGACGCGCTTCTCTTTTATTGGCATTCTCAGTGCGACGGTTTGATCGACGATCCCGCGATGAAGCCGGGCGACACACGGGTGTCGGAGGACGGCAAAGTGACGCTCACAATGAAGCAGGAGGACGGTCCTGTCAGCGTCCCGGCGGGCGTATATGAAAACTGTCTGATCTGCGAAACGAAGGGGCAGAGTATGTACCCCATCGACATCGAGACCGTCGTCTGCCCCGGCGTCGGGATCGTCCGGCAGACAAACCGCGTCAAGGGCGTCCGGTTTGTGCTGACCTCGGCGGAGGTGCGCGGGGCGGGCCGGATCCCCTTTGCGGCCGGGAACCGGTGGACTTATCATGCGGAATCCGAAGAAGCGGGGATCCTCTGGCAGGACGAGCAGACCGTTGAAATCGTTTATGCCACGGAAAAGCGGGTCACGGCCAGCGTCCGGGTTTATGCAGAGGAGCATTTCGATACTGCAACATGGACCGGCAACATGAAAGCGGCGGCAAGTCTTTATTACCGCCCGAACGGACTGCGGGACGTGGAGCCGTATCTTTCCGGCATGGAAAAACTGGCGGTCACGTCCCGGGAGAAGGCGCACACCGCGGCGGCAGTTAACGTCATGCGTCGGATCCTTGCGACGGATCCGGAATTCAATCCCGACTGGAAGGAGTTCGGCGTCTGGAATTTCTTCAAGCTCCTCCCCGCCGCGCGGACGGATTGGGGCGTCTCCCTCGACACGGTGAACCGGACGGACGCCTTTGAATGGAAGACGGGCGGCAGGGGACCGGGATTCTACGCGATCCTGTACAATTACCTCTATGAGATCGCTGCAACGGCTTGGGGCGGGATCTGGTTCGACGAGTGGAAGCCGGGCTTCTCCGGGAAAAAGGAGCACATGGAGCGGGGACACGTGGCCGAGACCGCGCTCTCCGTCGGGGAGGAGGAAACAGTCACTGTCACCGCCGGGACCTTCCCGGACTGCCGTCACATCACGGCGGAGGTCAAGTGTGTACACGACTACTGGTCCGGTCACCTGGAATTCTGGTACGCGCCGGGCGTGGGACTGGTGAAATTCCTGCGGCTGGGAACAGCGGAGGACGAAGCCGAAGAGAGAAAAGGCCCGTTCGTGTGGGAGCTGACGGAATACCGGGGGACGGGCGAGGGGTATTTCCCGCTTTCAAACGGCCTCTTCCGCCGCTATGAGCCCGCGAACCGTCCCCTGCCCGACGGCTATCACGGATGGGTGGAGTACACCTTCTCGACGGACGAAACCGGCACGGTGATCTTCAAGAATGCCGGAGGGGTACAGGAACGTGCCGCGGCGGAAAAGACTGAAAACGAATAAGCTCAAATTATGGAGGTAATCATGAAAAAACGTATTCTCTCCCTTCTTCTCACCCTCTCCCTGCTGCTCTCCGCCCTCGCGGGATGCGGCGGGAGCGAAGACCCGGCAAAACCGGACGGACAGACCGAAACCGAACCGGATTACTCTTGGTTCACCATGCCCGAGGAGACCGGAAAGCTGACGCTCTACTCCCCCGGAAATATGTACAGCGCTCTTCTGAACGCCGCCGTCGGGATCTTCCAACAGCTCTATCCCGATATCGAGGTCTCCTACGAGATCCTCAGCGATGAGGAATTCGAGACGAGGATCCGCACGGAGATCCCCGCGGGCAAGGGGCCGGACCTTGTGCTCATGATGGACACGACCTTTCCGGACGTCTACAAAACCATGGCGACCGGTCTCTTCGAGGACCTGAACCCTTATTTCGGAACGGACGAAGAAATCGCGCTCTCCGATTTTATAAGGCCGGTCATGGACGTGGGCCTGATGCACGGAAAGCGTTACCTCGCGCCGCTGAACTATAAACTGCCGATCCTCATGACGACGCAGTCGATCCTTGACGAGATCGGCATGACCGCGGAAGACCTCAAAACCTGCGACGGCTTCTGCGAGGGCGCGGCCCGCTTCAAGGAGAAACACCCGGATTCGACGCTGTACTTCGATATAGGCGGCATCGATCCGACGGTCAGCGATATGATCTCGCTGTACCGGAGTTTCGGTTTCAAC
This sequence comes from uncultured Ruminococcus sp., assembly GCA_902782445.1. Taxonomy (GTDB): domain Bacteria; phylum Bacillota; class Clostridia; order Oscillospirales; family CAG-272; genus UMGS1696. The sequence continues at coordinate 22,642 of CACZNC010000039.1, read as the reverse complement.
CTCATCAACTACGAGACCGGGGAGATCGACGTGGACGAAGCCCGGTTCCGGCAGTGCATGGACCTTGCGAAGCTCTATTACAATCCCGGTTACGACACGGACGAGGATGCAGTGTGGGATATCCCCTATTACGCAGCCGGGGGCGGACTGCACCTGAAGCTCTTCCCGTATGACAGTTTCAGCGGCGACAGCTACATGAACTACGTCACCTGCAAGACCTTCCTTGGGGCCGACGGGGAAGAGCCCGTACTCTTCCTTCCATCGAACCAGCGTGACGGCGTGACGGCGGAAACGGTTTTCGGCGCGGCCATTCCGAAGGGAGCCGCCAACAAGTCCGCCGCCTGGAAGCTCTTGAAGATCCTGCTGTCCGACGAGATCCAGGGCGGACACGACGAGAATAACTGGAATACCAGCTATTTCCGGGTTGGATATCCGGTTCGCCTGTCCGCGACGAAGGCCGTCATGGATCACGGGGAGGAGATGACCCCGGACGGGCCGGAGTTCGACCGCTTTGTCGAGCTCGTGCAGTCTCCCACTGACGCGGTCATTGTGCCGGAGGAGTACATCCGGTACCTCAAACGGTGCATGCTTCCCTACGTGTACGGCGAAAAGGGCTGGGATGACTGCTGGAATTCGTTTATGAGCACCTTGGAACTGTATAAGGATGAATGACATGAAACAAAAACACTTATCTCTCCGCACCAAGGACGCCCTCACCGGCTTCCTCTTCACCCTCCCCGCGCTCGTCGGCCTCGGGATGTTCTTTGTCGTCCCCTTCGGGATCACGCTGAAAATGTCGCTCTCCGAGAGCATGGGGTCGTCGAAGTTCGTGGGACTCAAAAACTATCAGGACGTTTTGAAAAGCGCGGCCTTCAAGCTGGCGGCGAAGAACACGTTCAAGTTTTTCGGCGTTGCCCTGCCGTGCATTCTGATCCTGTCGCTGCTGATCGCTCTGCTCCTGTTCCGGAATCTGAAAAAGTACGACATTTTCCGGACCTTCTTCGTCTTCCCGCTGGTGCTCCCGGTGTCCTCGGTCGTCCTGTTCTTCCAGATCGTCTTCTCCGACCTCGGCGTGGTGAACGGCGTGCTGGAACACCTCGGGATGCACGCGGCGGACTGGACGGGGGAGCAGGCGTTCTGGGTCTTGTTGATTCTGTATCTCTGGAAGAACACGGGCTATAACGTGGTGCTTTTCCTCGCCGCGCTGAACTCCGTGCCTCCGGAGCTGTACGAGGCGGCCTCCCTCGACGGCGCGGGCTGGTGGAAAAAGCTCACGCGGATCACTTTGCCGATGATTGCCCCGCACACCCGGTTCATTCTCGTGATCTCCATCGTGAACCTGTTCAAGTCCTTCCGCGAGGCGTACATCCTCTTCGGCGACCACCCGGACCAGAGCATTTACATGATCCAGCATTTCATGAACAACAATTTCATCAACCTGAACTATATCCGGCTGTCGGTCGGGGCCGCGCTGGTCTTCCTCGTGATTTTCGCGTTGGTGGGCCTGCTGCTGGGACTCCGGGACAAGGACGAAGGGGGGCATGAATAATGGCAAAGCGCAGAAAAACGGGCGATCTTATCACCCTGATTGTCCTAATTCTCATGTCCGTCGTCGTCATCCTGCCCGTCCTGTTCATGGTCACGCACTCGTTCATGAGCGGAAACGAACTGACGGCAAGCTATGGAAAAATCCTCTCCTCCTCCAAAGACGACGAGGACGACACGCCCATCGAGATCGACGCGCATCTGATCCCCCGGGAGCCGTCCTTGAAAGGCTATTGGGACGTGTTCCTTGCGACGCCGGACTACCTCGGTAAATTCTGGCTTTCCCTCGGCCTCTGCGCGGCGATCACCGCGGGGCAGACGCTCCTTGCCTGTCTCGGCGGGTACGGGTTCGCCAAGTTCAAATATCCGGGGAAGAACCTGCTGTTTGCTCTCATGGTTCTGCTCATGATGCTCCCCTTACAGGTGACGCTTGTCCCGAACTACATCGTGTTGGACAAGCTGAACATGATCGGCTCCTACTCGGCGATTATCCTGCCGGGGATCTGCTCGGCGTTCGGCGTATTCCTCCTGACCCAGACCTTCAAGTCGATCCCGGATTCCGTTCTGGAGGCCGCGCGGCTCGACGGAGCGAATCAGTTCAAAACCTTGCTTCTGGTGGTCATTCCACAAGCAAAAGCGGGTATTGCCTCCCTCGTCATCCTGAACTTCATCGATACCTGGAACATGGTGGAACAGCCGCTGGTGTTCCTGAAGGACAGACTGAAATACCCGCTGTCGATCTTCCTCTCGCAGATCAAGAATGCCGACCTGAGCCGGGCGTTTGTGTGCGGGATCCTCGCCATGCTGCCCGTCCTACTGCTCTTCCTGCACTTCAAGGACGCGCTCATGACCGGGATCGAAAACTCGGCGCTGAAGTGAGGTGGACGGCATGACAAGATCAAAGAAGATCCTCAACATTTTCACGTCGATTATTGTCGGGCTCTTTCTCGCCTGCACGGTCGCGTCGTTTGCCATCCGCGCGGTAACCCAGCCGAAGGTGGAGACAGTCCAGCCCACGCAGTACAGCTTTGCCCTCGGACAGGAGTGGGTCGACGTCCTCACCGTCCCGCGGAAAGCTGTGCTGTCCGAAACCCGCTCTTTCTTCGACGAAGAGGGGACGGAGTACACCTACGAACAATACTACGTCTACGTCGCCACGTCCAGCCTCGGACTGTTCGGCGAGGTCTACGACGCGGAGCGGATCAACGTGAGCCCGTTCCCCATCGAGAACTACGCGCCGGAGGACTATCACCCGGAGATTGGTCTCTACATCCGACAGGGAAACGACTATCTCAGCATGGAAGGGGACGACGCGGCTTCATACGACTGGAATCCCTTCGCGGCCGGGGAGGACTTGACATTGCTCTCAAGCGGCGCGGTGAATTACTGGCATTCGGTCATTTTGTCCGCGCTGGACCGGATCGAAGCGGGGACGCGGGTTCGCCCGATACCGGAGGAAAAAGAAGAAACTCTTTCGGCGTCCGGCGGCAGATCGTCCTCCGATCCGTCGGGGCAGAGTGAGGCAGGCGACACCGCGGCCGACAGCGAATCTCCGAACGCCCCCGAAACCGGATGGGAGGATATGCCCGGGGAAACGGACAGCCTGACGCTTTACGGCTATTGGTTCTATAACGGAACGATCAAAAGGGCGATCGACCTGTTCCAAAGGCAATACCCCGGCGTGAAGGTCGACTATCAGCTTCTCGGCGAGGACGAATACAGGGATCGGCTCCGGGCGGAACTTCCGGCGGGCGGCGGTCCCGATCTCGTTCTGGGGGGCGAAGGACTGCTTCCCGACATCTATAAGTCCATGTCCACGGGTATTTTTACGGATTTCGGACCGTATATGGCAAACGACGCCGCCTTCGATCCCGGGGAGTATTACGAGGGCGTTTTGAACGGCGGGAAGTTTGCGGGAAAGCAGTTCCTCGTTCCCCTCGCGTTCGGGATGGGGGTCTATCTCACGTCCCGGGAACTGCTCGAAGAGAACGGCATCGAGCCCGATTCCCTCGGGACCTGGGACGGCTTCTGCGCGGCCGGCAGGAGGTTCCTTGAGAACAACCCCGGCAAACGACTGTTCAACGTCGGATGCGACAGGAACGAGTATTATCTGTACCTTCTGTTTCACTCGAGCGGCTTCCGCATGATCGACTATGAGAAAAACGAAGTCTCCTTCGACGAGGCGCGGTTTCGGGAAATGGTCGATCTTTGCCGCCTCTACTGTACACCGACCGTCCCGGCGGATCTGAAGTGGGGAGAGGGCTCGCTCAGCGTGCACGACAGAGAATGCCTGTTCTCCAACGAAACAACGGCGAGTACGATGCTGCTGCTGAACGACAGCGCTATCCTCATCGATTGGTACGGGGAGACGCCCTTCCTGTTCTGCATCCCGGACGAAAACGGCGGCGTGTGCGCAAATATCATCACCTATGCCGCCTTGCCCGAAGCCTCTCCCAACAAGCTCAACGCATGGCGGTTCGTGAAGATCCTGCTTTCGGACGAGGTGCAGGCTCCGATGGACGCGGACGGAATGCCGGGCGACGGGTTCCCGGTCGGGGATCCTGTCAGGAAGGAATCGCTCCGAAAAACGGTCGACGCCTATCTGAATTCCTGGTTTCCCGAAACTGCCGACGCCGCCGATGCCTATCTCCGTCTGGCGGACCGCCTCTCCGACGCCGTCCTGTTCCCGCCCGTCGTCCGGAAGTATGTGCTGAATACCATGGGGGAGTACGTCACAAGCGCGGACGGATCGAATTACGACAAGCTGTTCGCGAAGCTGAAAAGCACGCTCGAACTCTACAAGGACGAATAGTCCGCGTCCCATCCGTCTGCAGAGCATGTATGCGGGTGGGATTCTTTTTAGCTTCCGGGAGCAGCAGAAAAACACAATTTGAAAGAAAAAATGAGATACAGATGAGACATTATCCTCCGGATCCGTACTATATAGAGTGAGGCAGAAAGGAAGGTGAACCCTTGGACGATAGCAAGATCATTGAGTTGTTCTTTGAGCGCTCAGAGCAAGCAATCATCGAACTATCAAAGAAATATGGCTCTGTATGCAGTCGGATCGCAAACAATATCCTGAACAACCGGCTTGATTCCGAAGAATGTATGAACGACGCTTTTCTTGGAGTTTGGAATACAGTACCGCCTCAGAGACCGAACTCTCTCGGAAGATACGTTTGCCGCATTGTGCGCAATATAGCCCTCAACAAATACCATGAGAATACGGCAAAGAAAAGGAACAGTCTGTATGATATTGCTCTTGATGAAATCACGGAGTGTTTCCCTTCCGCCGTTTCCGTTGAGGACGAAATCGAAACAAAGGAAATCGCCGGGATCATCGACAGATTTCTCGACGCTTTGGATCAGCAGAACAGGATATTGTTTGTAAGGCGTTATTGGTATTCAGACTCGATCGGGGATCTTGCGGAATTATTCCATACAAGCAAGCACAATATATCCGTGCGCCTGTCCAGGATCCGAAAATCTCTTCGGGAATACCTGATGAAGGAGGGAGTATCTTTATGAAAAAAGAAAAAGTATCTGCGATCATCAATCAGATCGGCGACAGACACATAGAGGAAGCGGCCGTCTTCGCGCTCGAAAAGGATCGGAGAACAAAAGAAGATCTTTTGTCCGTCAAAGCACACGGGGAAAAAACACGCCGTTTCAGACGGAGCGTTGCGGCGGCCTGTCTGGCGTTGCTTGCCGTTTTCGGTTCTGCCGCGTTTGCCGCTGCTCTCGAAATCAGGGAATATCACACGGCGGCGGCATTTTTTGAAACGAACGGACTTTCCGCTGACGGATTGAACCGCAGGGATGTGAAAGCGGTATATCGGGATATTACCACCAATCGTTTCGGCTATGACAAAACCGCGGAAGTTTTACGGCAGGCTGTTCCCGACTGGGAAAAACAGAAGGCAGAACCCACATCCGAAGAGCTCGCGGCCCTCTGGAACAGGAATTTCTGGACGTATCCGCTCCCGTCGGAGGATAGGTCTTCCGAATCGAACGATTCTGATTTCTTGATGCCCGCCGATACAGGCGCGCTGACGGTCTATGGATGCGAAACGCTGGAAGCGGTTCTCTCACCGGCAGTCGACATTTTCCGTGCGGAATACCCGGACGTCGACGTGAACTACGTGCGGCTGTCGGAAGATGAATTCGATGTGCGGATATCGACCGAGCTTTCGGCAGGGAAGGGACCGGATCTGCTGTTCTGCCTTTCCCGGGACACCCCCGATCCGTACAGGGCAATGACGGTTCGGCTCTTTGAGGACTTGGATCCTTATTTTGAAAACGACGCCGGTTTCGGCTTCGAGAATTATCTCGGAGAAGTCATGAACTGCGGCGTTTTGAACGGCGAGCGGCAGCTTGTTCCCGTAGAAATTCAGATCCCTCTGTATAAGACTTCGCTTGAAGCCGTTTCCGAAACGGTGATGCCGGACGCCGTGCGAAGATATAAAGAATACCTTTCGGAAGCCGGTCAGGAAGAGCCCTCCGGAATCATTCAGACCTTTGAAGACTTCTGTTCTGCCTGCATCCGATATCATGAAGAAAACCCTGACGGTATGCTCTTCTCGACCGGGGATAAAGACGATGATCTGCGTGCGCTTTTATCTGCAAGCGGGATGCGGTTCATTGACTATGAAACAGGCCGGGTAACCGTACGGGAGGAAGAACTTCATACTGTTCTTGACGTCTGCCGGGCATTCCATTCCGAAAATGGGCAGACCGTCAGCGTGAACGAGAAACAGACGAACAGCACGATCAAAAATGCATTTTTGTCATCCACCGGTTCAAATCCCGTTGTCGTGCTGAGCGAGTTGCAGGACACAAGGCGGAAAGGGGAAACTCCCTGTCTGTTTCCGATTTATGACGTTGACGGCGGAATAACGGCTGAAGTTTTGAGCTATGCGGCGATTCTGCGCTCTGCCCAGAATAAGCTGAATGCCTATCGTCTCCTTTGCATCCTGCTGTCTGAAGAGATTCAGAGCGGACAGTGCAGAACCGGGGCTGAGGATCTCCATGCCGGGTTTCCCGTGCTCAAATCCGCTGTCGTCAGAAACACCATGTCCGCGTATGACACCTGCTTTTCGGGAATAGCGGAAAGCGCGGAAGACGCCCGGCTCTTCATTGATACCTGCACTTCCGTCACCCGTGCTTCCATGATCCCCAATGTCATTATGAGAACTCTGTATCTCGAAATGACGCCCTATATCCGGGGAGAAAAAACATGGGAGGAGTGTTACGGACGTTTATTGAATACGCTGACTCTTTATGCAAACGGATGAAGAAAGGACGTCAGATCATGAAAACACGCAATATCCGGCTTCTGTCATTGCTGCTGACCCTGATCATGATCATCTCGCTCTTTTCCTGTTCGGCGGAAAATGCTTCGAAGTCCGATGCAGAAAGCAGCAGCGCAAAGACATCGGAGTCAGACCTCTCATCGCCTGATCCTGAATTCAATGATAACCCTGTCCTCCAGCCGCATGACATATCTGTTCCAGAGCCGGAGGACTCTCCTGCCGAAACGAAACAGACGGAGTATGCGGATTTCGTGATGCCGAAGGAAACGGACGAACTGACGGTATATACGACGGCTATGCTCGGAGTGACGCTTTCCCCCGCGGTAGAAATCTTCGAAAAAATGTACCCGGGCGTCCGTGTGACCGTGAAAACGCTCGGCGAAGATGAGTATGAAGCTCTTATTCGTACGGAAATCCCGGCCGGACAGGGACCGGATCTGCTGTTCTCGTATGGAACCGACTTGCCGGATATATATAAGACCGTCAAGACAAGACTTTTCACGGATCTTAACCCATATTTTTTGAATGATCCGTCCTTTTCGCATGACAACTATGTGGAAGGGGTGCTGGACTGCGGTCTGTTCGAGGGGAGCAGGTATTTCGTTCCTGTGGAATATATATGTCCTGTATTGGTAACGACCGAGGAAGCGCTTCATGACGCGGGCTTTACGGCGGACGATCTGTTAAGCTGGGACAGCTTTACCGACACCCTGCTCCGGTATAAGGAACGGTCACCGGGCGGAGACATGTTTCTGACTCCGGGCGGCGTTCAAAACAAGTCTGATTTGCTTGATCTTTTCCTTTACACAAACTTTGACGCGATTGACTATATAAATGAAACTGCTTCTGTGGATAAGGACAAGCTGGAAAAGATCGCAGACGCCGCAAAGCTCTATTATCAGGATAAGCGCGCATTGTATTTACAGACAATGATCTCAGGCGCTTTGGCAGAGAGAAAAGGATTATATTGCAACGAGCTGAATGCGGCGACGGATATTTATATGAAAATCCGTGGATTGAGATCCTATGGAGAGACTCCTGTATTTTTCGCCATGCCGGACCAGTATGATGGTGTCACTGCACAGGTTTGCAGTTTCGCGGCAGTTCCGGAGGGGGCGAAGAATAAGCTCAATGCTTACAGACTGCTGACAGTACTGCTTTCCAAGGAATTACAGGGGGGAGAGAGCACAGCCGGGAGCAATCTGCGGATCGGTTTGCCGGTCAACAAAAATGCGCTTCGCGGCAAAGTATACGGTACAAATCAACAATACCCGGATGTGGACGGCGAGATCGTGACCGAAAAAGATGCCGACGCGCTTTATAGCATATTGATCTCTCCGTCGCGGGCAACGATCATTCCGCCGATCATAAAGGAATATCTGCAAAGAGAGATTTCTCCCTATATCCGTGGAGAGAAACCTTGGGACGATTGCTGCAAACGATTCCAGAGCACATTGGAATTATATGTAAGTGAATGATAGCTGAGCTTTTAACGCGGGAATTTCACCGCATAGACAAAGAATGCCTCCGCGCAGAGAGGGCGGGGAACCGTCCGTATTCCTTATCTGCGCTGCCTTTCACGAAAAAACGGAAGACGTCTTACTTTACCGGAGCACGCCAGTCAAAGGCAAGCTCCGGCTTTTCAAAAGGCAGGCGGAACATCCTGTCATCCAGCGGTACGCCGTCGCGCTGATGAAGAATCACATTCACAAGCATCTCCGCGTCCAATGCCAGATGTCCGTGAAAACCGGGGCGGTAATACCAGAACAGATTGTTTTCGGCGTTCAGGAATTTGTACACTTCTTTTGCCGCCATGGTCGTCTGCCACGATCCTGCGGGATTGCACCACATATCTCCCGCCGCTTCCGAAATAAACAGAGTCCGGGGCGCCGCCATCGCCTTCATGAAGTGAAGGTCGAACGGAAGATCTGCTTCCCTGTCCGCATACGGTCCGATATCCTTGCCGTACCAGTAGGGGAACTGCTCAAGGGAGTCCCGCAGTTCTTCACCCCGTCCGGGATTCTCATTGTTGTACAGGTATTTTGCCCGCAGGCGATAACATCCGCTGCCGCCCGCGCCCGACTCGTTGGAATTGACGACTCTGGCCCGTTCATCCATCATGCCCGCAAGCAGAGCGGTTTTCCCGCCCCGCGAATGACCCGTGACGGCGATCCAGTCGAGATCGACAGGCAGATCGAGCCGTTCCAGCGCGTCAATGACTCTGGAATATCCCCAGGCCCAGCAGGAAAGCGCGCCGCAGTCGAGATCGGGATATGTTTCATAGACCGCTCCGCGCCCGCGTTCTTCCGCCTGCACATCATGGGCAAACTCCGTGCGGTCAAAGAGCGCCCAGGCGACGCCTCTTGACAGCGCCGCTTCGAGGTAGCCTTCGCTGCGCCCGAAGCATTCGTCTCCGTCGACGATGATCGGGCATTTTCCCTCGATCCTGTTCGGTAAAAGGATCTTCAGCCGGAAAGGGATCGGTTTCTGGCGGCGCCCCGTCGTGATCCGATAGACGAGCGAAAGAGAGAAGCGGTAATTGCACAGCGTTTCTGTTTCAAGAAACTCCGGTTCGAGAGGCCTTTTGCCGTAGAGCAATTCGCACGCGCTTCTGCTTATTTCACTCCGCCGCGCTCTCCACTGAGCCGGATCGCCGATACGCCGACCGTCAAGACTGATAAACGGATCGGGGAGCTTGTCAAGCAGCGTGTATTCCGTAATTTTCAGCATATCCCCCCGGACGTAATCATCGTCAGCCATAAAAAACCTCCGTATTCCTCATGCTTTACCGCGGATCCAATGAATATGGAATGCCGTCATTCAAAATCCCTGTATATATGTTTGAATTTTCCGCTGGTCTTATCGGCCTGGGGCGATAAATCGGACGGAACGATCTCCACATTCAGTCCTTTGCTGCCGAAAAATTCCTGTAAATCACGCTTTGCCCGATCAAAAGCCCCCTCGGGATCGTCCGATGTGATCCTCAGTTCCACCCTGTCGGACGCTCTCTGGACAAGCTGGAACCTGCGTATGGATTTCACTTCTTCCAGCACCTTGTATAAAGACATCGGCGCGATGCGGACGCCGTTTTCAAATTCCAGAATATCGTCGGTTCTTCCTTCGATCTCCAGCCACAGGGTATTTCTGCCGCATTTGCATTTCTCGTTATGAACGATCACTCTGTCCGTTAATTCGTAGCGTATGAACGGCTGGATATAGTTTGACAGATTCGTTAAAAGAACCTTGTCCGACATCTTTCCGAACGGCACCGGACTGTGATCGGAATCCACCGGCTCAACGATCACCCAGTCCTCGTTTATATGCAGATGCTTTTCTTCGCACTCGCAGGCGATCTCTCCGCCCTCCGTACAGGAATAATGTGTCTGCACATAGCAGCCAAACCTGCGCTCAAGTTTTCCGCGGACGTCATCGGTGAGAAGCTCGCCGCCTGTGATCACAACATCGGGACGGATGCTGAGCTCCTCGAAATCGGCAAGCAGGGCAAGATTGGAAGGATAACCGCTCAGCATGGAAGGCTGAAAATCATTCAACTGTTTGATAATATCCGATTCCGGAGCGTTTACGTCGACCGTGATCTTTGTCTTCCGACGCGGCATTTTCAGCTGAAGATATCTGGACATCCCGCAGGCAAGATAAAAGCCGTAATCCGCAAATACGCCGGCCGTTTTCTTTCCGTGGTTCATGAACTTCCGGAAATCCTCTTTCCTTGCGAATGTCCGAAAGGCCGCGACCGCGGAAGAAACGTCGATGTTCCGTTTATCATACAGCACGACCGCTGGATTGCCCGTGGATCCCGATGTTTTGAAGATCAGATACCTGTTGTCGATCATTCTGCCGATATGATCAAGATCCCGTGTGAAGTCATCTATCTGCGCCATCGTGATGCGGCGATCCGTCAGCACATCATCAAAATTTGCCATCAGTTCAGGTTTGCTGACAGGCGGAAGATCGGTCAGCGAAAAATCATTCCCGATTTCGGCATACAGGTTCCGATAAAAGGGACTGTTGTCTCTGGCATATTTCACGAGGGACAGCAGCCGCTTCCTCTGCACTGCCGCGATCTTTTCTCTCGACCGCCGATCTCCCCCGTATGTTTTTATCATTTTATCAAGCAGACCCATGTTCACCATCCCAATCGATCCCGATTTGTCTGTCCGGAAAATCCTCTTATCTGTTCTCCCGTGCGGCGATGCCCTTCATCGACCTCGCCTCCGACCATGATAATAGCACATATAACGAAATGTGTCAAGGAGAATGATTCGCTTTTTGCGCAGTCATTTCGTTTTGATTTCGTTATCGCGCCGTCGCTCCGTCCTCCCGAATTGTGCCTGTTCCCGTCCGATCCGGTCACAGTTTTGTTTCCGGACTTTCCGCATGGAGCGCGGACACAGGATGCTGCGGTGAGGGACAGTCTGCCCATCGGATTTGTCTCGGCGATTCGGCGGGCATCCGCGGTCAGGCAGGGCAACGGCTCCCTCCCGGAGAAAGCCCGTCCATAACGCCGGTGTGCGCGCTTACAGAGCAGTTGTATTTTTCTCACCCCCGGGGATTGTAAAGAGCTGCGGAGTGTGCTATAATACTTTCCAGTTCAATCCAGCGAAAGGATATCTTATAAATGAAAAAGACTCTTTGCTTCATCCTCGCACTGTTCCTGCTGCTGCCGCTTCTGGCAGCCTGCGGCGAAAGCCGGGAAAACGCCGATGTATCAAACAATTCTCCCTCCGGGAATGATGTTCAGAGTCCCTCCGCCGAAACGGAGCCGGAAACGGAAGAGGATCCGCTCTCCGACGGTCTGCCGGATACCGACCTTGCCGGTTACGATTTCCGTATCTATTCCATGCTCTGGACAGACGGCGTGGAAACCGCGGCGCGCATGATTTCCGACGAATTCACGGGCGACGCAATCAACGACGCGCTCCGAGAGTCCACCATCGGCGTGGAGGACCGCTTCAACTGCACGATCCGCATGATCGAAGGCGGAGACGTCTGGCATATCGCCGCGAACGTCACGAACAGCATTCAGGCCGGGGACGATGCCTTTGAGATCGTCGGCGGGCACGACGGGACCATGACAAACCTGATGAATCAGGGATTGTTCTACAACATCAAGAAAGTCCCGCAGTTCAATTTCGACAAGCCCTGGTGGGGGCCATCGAAGGTACTCGAAATCAACGGGAAGATGTACCTCGCCTCCTCCTACCTCTCCTATACGGGTCTGCACTGGACGAGAGCCCTGATGACCAACAAGCGCATCTTCGGCGACCTCGGCGTGGAGATCCCCTATGAAACGGTGCGCGAGGGGACATGGACGTTCGACAGGATGATCGCTATGACGGAGAACACCTACGTCGACCTCAACGGCAACGGGAAAAAGGACATAAAGGATCAAATCGGGCTCTGCACCGGCGTCGAGACGTTCTACTGCCTGCAGGAATCGCTGGACATTTCCCCCTACCACAGGAACAGTGACGGGACCATCACGATGGATTTCGACATCGAGCGCATGGATTCCGTTGTGAACAAGCTCCGGGACCTCAACAAGACGGACGGTTTCACCTACAAGAGCGATTCCGCCTTTACTTCCGAGATTTTCAAGACCGACGTGTCGATGATGGTACTCGGACAGATCGCGGACGCCTACGAGGTTTACCGCGACTGCGAATTCCCTTACGGCTTCCTGCCCTGCCCGAAGTACGACGAGAACCAGAAGAACTATATCAGCGGCTGTACCGATCTGCCGTGGGCGATCCCGAAGACCGTGACGGACGCGCAGATCGATATCATCGGCACCGTGGTGGAAGCGCTTTCCGCGAAGAATTACGCGGGGGTCCTTCCGGTCTATTTCGAGACGGTCATGAAGGCCCGGATCGCGGATTCTCCCGACGACGCGGAAATGCTCCAGATCATCGCGGACGGACGCACCATCTCCTTCGCGATGCAGTATGGCCTGGAATATTACAACACACTGAAAGAACTCATCGTCGGCAGAAAAGAAGTGACGTCCTATTATCAGGGAAAAGCGGAGGCCGCGCAGGGCAAACTGGATACGCTGATCGAATCGTTCGACGAATGGGATTGAGGAGAACTTTATGAGAATCATTCCGAATCAGGGCGTATGCGACCCGCATGTGCATATTTACAACGGAAAGGCCTACATGTTTTCCACCCACGACCGCGGACCGGGTCAGCCAATCTTCCGCATGGACGACTGGAGGATCTACTCCTCCGACGATCTTCTGAACTGGAAGCTCGAATACACCCTCCGCCCCGAGGACACCTTTCTCGGAAAATGCGAGGAGTGCTACGCCACGGACGCCGCGGAGAGAAACGGGAAATACTACTTTTATTTCTCGCAGGCGCAGTCCTGCATCGGCGTCGCGGTGAGCGAAAACGGTCCGGCAGGTCCTTACCGGGACGCGCTGGGCAAGCCGCTGATCCCGCCCCGCATGGTGGACACCTACTGCTACGACCCGACCGTCTTCATCGACGACGACGAGGCGAAGACGCCGTACCTCCTCTTCGGGTTTACGGTGATCGGCAAGAAGTATTACATCGCCCGGCTGAACGAGGACATGATCTCGCTTGCCGAAGAGCCGCGTCCCATCGAGATCGTGAACACCTGGGAGAACGACGCCTGCTGGGTCACGAAACGGAACGGGATCTACTATCTGAACAGCCACGAATCCGACTACGCGACGTCGGACAGTATCTACGGCCCGTACACCTACCGCGGACGGTTCTGGAGCGACGCCTATTCCGATCACGGGACTTTCTTCACCTATCACAACCAGACCTATTTCACCTACGGCGTGCCGGAAAACTGGGGAGAGGAGCCGGTGGACCGCTTCTACCGGACGACGAAGATCATCTACGCGCATTACCGGGACAACGGAGAGATCGCCGCGGATCCGTTCATCAAGGAAGCGGGCGTTGCGCAGTATGACGCCCGGTGGGACGAGATCAAAAGCGTCTGGTATTTCGCCGCGTCGGACGAGCTTTACAAGAAGGAGACTGCGGACGGCTTCGAGATGCGGGGCATCCGGGACGGGTCGTATCTCTACTACCCCAACGTCGCGGGGATGCGGCAGAACGCGCTTCTGTACGTCAGCGGGACAAAAGCTCCCGGAAGCGCATGCTCCGTCGAGATCCGGGAAAACAGCCCCTTCGGTCCGGTGCTCGGATTCTGCAAGGTCACAGAGGAATCCGGCGAGATCCCGTGCCGTCTTGAAAACAGCTATGGCACCCACAATCTCTGCTTCGTTTTCAGAGGGGAAGGCGAAGAACTGCTTCACTTCTCCGGATTTCATTTCGAGCGGGTCAAGGACTGATCGCTGCCGACGTATCATGGGATATGATTCCCGACAAGACATCGGTCGTATCGCATCGGCATGTTTGATCCGTGAGAGTACCCGCCCCGCCCAGACGATGATTGATATCCCGCGTAAAAAAGTCGTCCGCCTTCGGGTGAGCGGCTTTTTCGTTCGGCGGGAGGAATAAGTATTGACGGGAAGGGCGGGGAAGTGATATAATAATGACCGGACAAAAGACCGATCATGTCACAGGCTGATCGGTTTCATAAAAAGCAAAAAATCAGGCGAAAGGAGAGGTGATATGGTACAGGGGGATTCACACAGTCCGGACTTTTGCGGCCGAAGGTTGAAGATATGTGATCCCCACCCCCCGGGAAGCTCGTCACTTCTCTCCGGGTGGGGATCGACGGTTTTTGAAGGTATATCGGGAGACAGGGGACTGCCCCGGGAGCCCGTCCGACCCTTTGAAAACAGGGAAGCGGGCTCTTGACGGACTGTGGCGTCCATGGTATAATTCTGATGATGAAAGCCCTCAAACGGAAACTGTGGGACAGGGGGACAGGGATTATGATGAAAACTGATGAAGAATTTCGCTCCGCGAACGGCAAGCGGCAGATCCTGGTCGCGGAAGACGAGATGATCAACCGCGAGATCCTCGGGGAGATGCTGAAAAGCGACTACGAGGTGATTTTTGCCTGCGACGGCGCGGAGGCAATGGAGAACATCCGACGGTACAGGGACACCCTGTCGCTGATCCTTCTGGACATCCTGATGCCGGTCATGTCCGGCCTCGAGGTGCTGAAGGCTGTGAAGGAAGACGAGACTCTGGCGTGTATTCCGGTGATCGTGACAACGGGGGAGCGGGAAACGGAGCTCGAGAGTCTCAACCTCGGCGCGGTGGATTTCGTTCCCAAGCCGTATCCTCCGGTGGGCGTGATCCAAGCCAGAGTCCGGCGCATCATCGAACTCTCCGAGGACCGGGAGATCATCCAGTCCACGGAGCGGGACGAACTGACCGGCCTTTACAACAAGGAATATTTCTTCAAGTACGCGGAGCAGTACGACCAGCATCACAGGGAGACGGAGACGGACGCTATCGTCGTGGACGTCAACCATTTCCGCATGATCAACGAGCGGTACGGCAGAGCATACGGCGACGAAGTGCTCCGGCGGATCGGCCAGCGGCTCCGGGAACTGGTGAACGAGGACGGAGGGATCGTTTGCCGCAGGGAATCCGACACGTTCATGATGTACTGCCCTCACCGGGAGGACTATTCCACCCTGCTGGAAAACGCCTCCATCCGCCTGTCCGGGGAGGATTCCGCGGAAAACCGGGTACGCCTGAGAATGGGCGTCTACGCAAATACCGACAAAACCATCGACATCGAGCGCCGGTTCGACCGGGCAAAAATGGCGGCTGACACCGTCAGCGGGAGCTTCACGAAGCAGATCGGCCTGTACGACGACAGCCTGCACGAGAGACAGCTTTTCGCGGAGCAGCTTATTGAGGATTTCCCGGCCGCCATTGCCGGAAAGCAGTTCAAGGTCTACTACCAGCCGAAATTCAACGTCAAGCCGGACACGCCGGTCCTGAGCAGCGCGGAGGCCCTTGTGCGCTGGTTCCATCCGACCCTCGGCATGATCTCCCCCGGCGTTTTCATCCCCCTGTTTGAGGAAAACGGCCTGATTCAGATGCTGGACACCTACGTCTGGGAAGAGGCTGCGCGGCAGATCCGGGAGTGGAAGGACAGCATGGATTATTCGATCCCCATCTCCGTCAATGTGTCCCGGATCGATATGTACGACCCGAAGCTCTCGGACAACCTGAGCCAGATCCTGGAGAAACACGGCCTGACAGGTCGGGATATGCTTCTCGAGGTCACGGAATCCGCCTACACCCAGGATTCCACCCAGATCATCGAGACGGTGTCGAAACTCAGAGAGATGGGCTTCCGGATCGAAATGGACGACTTCGGGACCGGCTATTCCTCCCTCAATATGCTCTCCACCCTTCCCATCGACGCCCTGAAGCTGGATATGCACTTCATTCGCGACGCGTTCCGGGAGGGCGGGAACACCCACATGCTCGAGGTCATCATAGAACTGGCCAACTATCTTGCCGTGCCGGTCATCGCAGAAGGGGTCGAGACGGAGGAGCAGCTCCACACCCTGAAATCTTTGGGATGCGACACTGTGCAGGGCTACTTCTTCTCAAAGCCCGTGCCCGCGGTCGAGTTTGAGCCGTTCATCCTCCAGAAGAAGGAGGCGGATCTCGCCGAAAAGGAGCACAAAAAGGAAGGAGAGAATAAGCAGGAACCCCGGGACGACGACCGTCTGCGGCTGCTCCGCGAGGGAATGGAAACGTCCGGGGAACGGGATAAGGAGCCCGAGGGAGAACCGGCGGTATCGGAACCCATCCACAACGTGCTCCAACTGAAGACCGCGTCGATTTTCTTCGTGGTGCTTGGCCTCCTTGCTTCCGCGCTTCTGCTCTTCTCCGACCTGTCCGTCACAAGCGGTTACAGGCGCATGGCGGAAGCGAGTGATCGGTACATCGCCGCTCAGCTTGCGACCACCGACATGGAATCCGGCTCCGACTATCTGACCGACCGGGTCCGCTGCTTCGTCGTCACCGGCGACGTGGAATATCTGCACGACTTCTTTGAAGAGGTGGACAATACGAGACGCCGGGACAAGGCTGTGGAGAATCTCTCGCTTCTGCTCGCGGACGATCATGACAGCAGCGCTCTCTCCAGCCTGAACACCGCCCTTGCCCTTTCCAACGATCTGGTCGTGACGGAAAAAAAGGCCATGCGGCTGATTGTGGAGGCCGGGGATTATACACCCGCAGACATCCCCGAAGCCATCGCGTCCATTACCCTCGAGGACGGGGACAAAGCCCTCTCTGCCGAAGAAATGCGGGCGAAGGCGCAGACGATGGTCTTTGACAACAACTATATGCACGCGAAGGACAGAATCCGGGAAAACGTGAGCCTCTGCACCCAGTTCCTGATCCGCTCGTCCAGCCAGGAGCTGGAGAACGCCTCGGCGAAGCTCTCCCTTCTCGTGCACCTGCAGACGGCCATGACGATCATCTTCCTTCTCATCGTGCTGGGGATCGTGGTGCTCATCACCCTGATGGTCCGCAAGCCGCTTTCCAGGATGGTGGAGAAGATGCAGAAGCAGGAGACGATCCCTCCGATGGGCGTGGAAGAGCTCCGGTTTGTCACGCGGACCTACAACCAGATCCTCAAGGAGAACAAGCAGGCCCAGGAAAAGCTCAGCCACGAAGCCTCCCACGACGCGCTGACCGGCCTCTTCAACCGCGGCGCTTACGACCTTCTGATCGAGAGCGCGGACACGGAGCACATGGCCCTGATCCTGATCGACGTGGACTACTTCAAGCAGGTCAACGACACCTACGGCCACGCGATGGGCGACCGGGTGCTCAAGCGGGTCGCGGAGATCCTGCGGCACAGCTTCCGGTCCGTGGATATCCTGTGCCGGTTCGGCGGGGATGAGTTCGCGGTGGTCATGACCCGTGTCAACAGTTCCATGGGGCCCCTGGTCCTGAACAAGATCGCCCGGGCGAACGACCTTCTGCAGCATCCGAAGGACAATCTGCCCCCGGTGTCCCTGAGCGTCGGCGTGGCCTTCTCCGACCGCGAAAACCCGCAGGGCGACATCTTTACGGACGCGGACACCGCTCTGTACCGCGTGAAGGAAGCGGGACGGAAGGGCTGTCAGATCTTCTAAGGCAAATGAACCGCAGTTTCCCGGATCCTTTCCGTTCTGGAGGGGTCCGGGTTTTTTGAACGATATACCGTTATCCTGCCGCAGACTACTGCAATCTCCACGGATTGTGGAAAGCCGAGGTGTGACGAGCCTGTTCCGTGAGGCGTCGGAGACCATATCTCCGTAAACTGCAACATGTGGAATTGCCATCTTCTGACTGACAAGGAAAATCATATTTTTGTGGAAACCCTCACGCGATCCCGCCGCCTTTTTTCTATTCTGTTTTGCCCTCTGTCAGATCTCCGATAAGGTCAGGGACAGCTATAAAGCGGCTGATCCGTCCTCAGCGAAACACACCGGGACTGCACCGAAGTCGGACCGTGCACACTCGCATTCACATTCACCTCATCTTCCCGCGCTCTCCCGCCGGAATGTCTCCCTGTACGCGGTCGGGGGACGGCGGTAAGCTTTGCCGAAGGTGCGGATGAAATAGCTGACATTGTTGAACCCCGTGTCGAAAGCAACGGATAGGATCTTCCGGTCGGTGGTGCGCAGAAGCTCTGCGGCTTTGGTCAGACGGTAATTCAGAATATAGTCCGCCGGGGATTTCCCCACATACCGGCGGAATGTGCGGATGAAGTACCCCACGCTCAGACCGGCATCCGCAGCGAGTCTCTCCAGCGTGATTTTTTCTCTGTAATGTCCGTGGATGGTATCGAGCGCCTGTTTGACCGCGTCCTGCCTGGTCTCTTTCACGGCGGTTTCCCCGTCCTGCATGGAATGCTCCATCCAGTATGCCGTCAGCTCGAACAGCCCTGCCCGTACGAGCAGTTCGTAAAACGGCACCTTCTCATTCAGAGCGCTGTACATCCGGAGATACCGCTCGTTGAAGGCGGCGTCCCGGAAGATCGCGGCGCGCCGGTTCGATTCCGTCCGAAACCGTCCGATGTATTTCGACTCGCCGAACATGTCGGAATTCAGTTCGAGAAGGGACGGGTTGAAGACCACGGATTCAAAGATCCAGTGACAGCCGTCCACCGGCTTCATGGAATGCAGGATTCCGCCGGGGATGAATACGGCGTCGCCCGCTTCCATCGGACAGCTCTCCCCGTTCAGCGTACATTCGATCCGCCCGGTTTCGATGTAGCAGATCTCCCATTCGTCGTGCCAGTGCGTTTCGACCGTCGCGTGATGCCCCCGCTCCCTCCCCATCCACGGTTCGTAGGGGACGACGGGAACGGACGGGGTACCGTGCTCCTTTTTTTCTCTCAGCGTGATCATGGCGATCCTCCTCCGGACGTCTTTGAAAAATTTTAGCACATCCGGGAGGAAATGTCAAGATAGTGCAATCATTC
This sequence comes from uncultured Ruminococcus sp., assembly GCA_902782445.1. Taxonomy (GTDB): domain Bacteria; phylum Bacillota; class Clostridia; order Oscillospirales; family CAG-272; genus UMGS1696. The sequence continues at coordinate 3,361 of CACZNC010000039.1, read as the reverse complement.
GTTCCGATTCTGCAAGACAGAGAGGCAGGGAAAGGGATATAATAGGAACGGAATTCAAGTCAATCATCAGAGGTGTTTCCATGATCGGAAGAAAATGCAAGTATAAGAGCATATCCCTGATTCTCGCCGCACTTCTTCTCCTCACCTCCTGCGGATCGGAGAGGGAGAACGCAGCCCAGTCCGAACCGGAGCCGGCGCAGTCCGCCGTGACCGAGCCGAACGCAGGATCGGAGCAGGATGCGGAACCGGAGCAGGAGCAGAGCGAAGAACCGGAGGAGACGGAAGCTGAGGAACCGTCAGAAGCCGTTCCGGAAGAGGAGAGTGAACCGATGGAAAACGAAAACTGGCGCGATAAATACGAAGCCGAGGACGCAAATCTCACGTCGAACAGCGTCCTCACAAGCGGAGCAAACGGAATAAGCGGCAAGGGGTACGTCGGACGGTTCGAATCCTCGGACAGCAGGGCGGAATTCACCGTCACGGTCCCGGAAGAGGGACTGTATGAGCTTTATATCGCTTCGATCGGCATCTGGGGCGAGAAAATCGCAAAGCTCTCCGTGAACGGCAAGGAGCAGGGGGAGTTCACCGTCAGGAGCGGAAGCACGCCCTCCGAGGTTGAGATGCAGGTTTACCTGAACGCGGGGGAGAACACCGTTGCCGTTCTGCCGTCCTGGACGTGGTTCGCCCTCGATTATATCCGTCTTGACAAGCCATCCGAGGATCGCCTTGCCGCCGCGCTGGAATTTGACCGGGAGCTCTCGAATCCGAACGCCGGGGAGAGCGCGAAAAAGCTCTGGTCGTTTCTGACGGAGAACTACGGAAACCATGTGCTCGTCGGACAGGTCTCGGATAGGCTGAGCGACCCGGAAATGCCCGCGATCAAAAAGGCGACGGGGACCTATCCCGCCATCATGGGATTTGATTTCATGGACTATTCTCCCTCCCGCCGCGCCCACGGCACGAAACCCGACGCCGTGGACAACGCCCTCGAATGGGTGAACGGTCAAAAGGGGATCGTCACCTTCCACTGGCACTGGAATGTCCCGGAGCCCTACCTCATCGATCAGGGACAGGGAAAGCTGCAGTCCGGTCAGGACTGGTGGAGCGGTTTCTATCAGACGGCGGTGGACGCCTCGAAATTCGATCTCCGAAAGATCATGAACGGAGAGGATCCGGAGGGGTACGATCTTCTGATGCGGGATATCGACGCCATCGCCGAACAGCTGAAACGGCTGAAGGACGCGGGGATCCCCGTCCTGTGGCGCCCCCTGCACGAGGCGTCTGGCGGGTGGTTCTGGTGGGGCGCCTACGGACCGGAAGCATGCAGGAAGCTCTATATCACCCTGTACGACCGCCTGACGAACGAATACGGGCTGGACAACCTGATCTGGGTCTGGAACAGCGAGGGCGCGGACTGGTTCCCCGGAGAGGAATATGTGGACATTGTCAGCTCTGACATTTACGGCAACGCGGATCACGGCTCCATGCAGGCGAAGTTTTATCAGCTGGCGGAAGAGCTGAAGAGCCTCGGAACCATGAAGCTCATCGCCCTTTCCGAGACGGACGGGCTGCCGGATATCGACAATATCGCAAGGGAGCAGGCGTGGTGGAGCTACATCGTCACCTGGCGCGGCATGGATATGGTGTCGAAGACCTCCGACGAGCAGCTCAAAAAGATGTATTCCGACGAGCGGGTGCTGACTCTCGAGGATGTGCCCGGACTTGATTGACAAAGGGGAATGATGAAAAAGAGCCTGAACAAGCCGATCGAGAAGATCGCGACGTATTACGAGCCGTAAGCGGAACGACAATTTCTAAACAATGAACAACGGGAGGAAAACCAAATGCCGTTATCGAATCCGAACGCGGGCGCGAGGACCCGGGCGCTGTACGAATATCTCGTCTCTTCCTTCGGGCACGTCATGCTGACCGGGCAGATGGAATCCACGTGGATGGGCTCGCCCGACTATGAGATGGATTACATCGAAAAAACGACGGGGAAGCTGCCCGCCATCCGCGGTCTCGATTTCATGAACAACGATTTCGACGGCGTCGTCGAGCGGGCAAAGGCCTGGGACAAAAAGGGCGGCATCGTCACGATCTGCTGGCACACGGGCGTGAACGGCAGCGGCTACCGGGAATCGCTGGACGACAATCCGGATTTTGACCGTCTTTTCGATCCATCGGCCGAAGAACACAGGGCTATGATGAAAAGCTGGGATCGTTGTGCCGAAGCCCTGAAGCGGCTGAAGGAGGCGGACGTCCCCGTGCTCTGGCGTCCGTTCCACGAATTCGACGGCCAGTGGTTCTGGTGGGGCAAGGGCGGCGCGGACAACTTCGTGAAGCTCTGGCGGATGATGTATATCAGGTTCACCGCCGAATGGGGACTAGACAACCTCATCTGGGTCCTGGGATACTGCGGCGAGGTGAAGGACGGCTGGTATCCGGGGGACGGATATTGCGACCTTGTGGGCTCGGACACCTATGACAACTCCACCCACCTCGCTGGCTGGAACCGGTGCAGAAAGGTCACGGACAAGCCCCTCTGCTTCCACGAGTGCGGCAATGTTCCGCCGATCGGAAAGTTTCTCGAAGACGGGGACCTCTGGCTCTTCTTCATGGTATGGCACACGATGCACATCAAGGCGAACGATCCGGAGAATCTGAAAGCCGTCTATTGTCACGAACATGCCGTCACGCTGGACAAACTGCCGCGGTTTTGACGGGGAAGAAGCCGCCGGGACTGTTTTCCGGATGAGGTAAAATTGCCCTTGCCGCTCCGGGCTGTACGCCATGGACGCAGGCGAGGGCTTTTCTGATTGCACAAAAGTTCCGGTGTATGTGCGATGGTCGGGACAGATGACTGGCAGGCAAAGCCGCTCTACGTGAAACATGGTTATCTGCTCAGGGACCAGATCGTCCGCTACGCGCCGAGGCGGTTGTACAGCCATGTCCCGGGACAGCTTTTGTCGGCGAACCAGCGGTGGACGGTCAGAAGCATCTCGTCCTCTCTCTGGCGGTAGGGAAGCGAGGCTTTCTTGTCCGGGATCCAGAGGAGCTTCGATTTCTCATTCCGGCGGCATATATCGGCGCAGAGGGTGACGAGGGCCGCGAAGACCGTTTCGTTTCTTGTAAGGAGGACAGCCTTCTGGATGGCACAGCGGTCCGGAGGAGGAGAAGCATGACGTGCGGGACGGAGGTTGAGGCTTTACTTCAAAAGCAGGAGAGAAGGTTTTTTATACTAATCTCAAACTAAAAGGGAAAACGCGGCTTCTTGAAATGAAGCCCTGCTGAACAAGTTCAGCGGCAAGAACTTCTGAAATGGGAAAAGGACAGGCTAGACCAATAACGTATCGTCGAA
>CACZNC010000038.1 GCA_902782445.1 uncultured Ruminococcus sp. | reverse complement strand
CCGCACGTGGAGGATGGGTTGGCCTTGAAGTTGGGAGATTCTTCGCTGACAGCACAACTGCGTTGGTGCGCACGACTGTGTCGGTGCGTCAGAATGACATAGTGAGGGCGGAATGGGACGTGCAGCGGCCGAAATATCAGAAGAATGTTTCACGTGAAACAATACCCCGAAACCCATTGCCTTTCTTCACCCGCGCGGGGTCAGACTTTCAGATCCGGACACCCGAACGCGCGTCCTGTGCCCAATGCGCGCCTGAATCTCTGCCGAAGGCCGCAGAACTTGTTCTGCGCATGTTTCGGCTGCACGACCGGCGATCAAGCGCGGTTGGCTCCATGTTCAAGCTCGTCCGGGTTGAATCAGAAGGAACGCGCGGGGATCGCTCCATGTTCCGGCTTCAAGACCGCGCGTCTCCCGAATCCAGCGAAGCGCTCCCATATAAAAACCCGATAATCCCGCACCGCACGCCCCCCGCCGCGGACAATTCACGCCCCAAATTCACTCCTAACTCCTAACTCCTAACTCTCTCCCTCCGCCCCTTGCAATCTCCCCGGGATTGTGGTATAATACAGATTGATTATCTATGCTCCCGGGCGGAACGGGATTTTTCCCCCGACCCGGGGCGAAAAGGAATGAACATGAGCAGAAAAGCGAAATCCTGCAGTCCCCGGATGGGGATCGTGGGCGGGCAGGCGGTGCTGGAGGGCGTGATGATGAAATCCGGCGACCGCTGTTCCCTCGCCGTGCGCACCCCCGACGGGCAGATCTCCCTCTATAATACCGTAAAACCCTCCCTCCGGTCGAAGCACAAGATCGCGCGACTCCCCCTCGTCCGCGGCATCGTCGCCTTCGTCGAACAGCTCAAACTCTCGATGGACATGCTGACCCGGTCCGCCGAAATGCAGGGCCTCGATCTGGACGAGCCGGAGACGAAATTCGAGAAATGGCTGAACGACAAATTCGGCGACAAGCTGATGAACGTCGTCACCGGCATCGGCACCGTCCTCGGGCTGGTGGTGGGGATCGGGCTCTTTCTGATGCTCCCCACCTTCGCCGCAAAGGGGATCGACCGGCTCACCGGCGGATTCGTCGGGGCCCACGCCGTCCTGCGCTCCCTCGTGGAAGGCCTCGTCCGCATCGCGATCTTCGTCGGCTACGTCTGGGCCGTCTCCCTGATGCCCGATATCCGGCGGACCTACGAATACCACGGCGCGGAGCACAAATCCGTCGCCTGCTTCGAAAAAGGGCTGGACCTCACCCCCGAAAACGCCCGGGGATGCACCCGCTTCCACCCCCGCTGCGGCACGAGTTTCATCTTCGTGATGCTGCTGCTCTCCATCGTCGTCAACTCCTTCCTGTCCTGGGACAACGTGTGGATCCGCTTTGCCTCCAAGCTCTGCGTCATCCCGCTGATCGTGGGCCTCGGATTCGAATTCATCCGCTACGCCGGAGCGCACGCGAATCCCTTCACCCGCATCGTCTCCGCCCCCGGTCTCTGGCTCCAGAGGATCACCACCCGGGAACCGGACGACAGCCAGCTCGAAGTCGCCCTCGCCGCCCTGAAAAACGCCATCCCGCCGGAATTCGGAGGCGTCGTCCAGCCGTCCGGCATCCTCGGACCCGAGGGGACCACCCAGTCCTTCGAATCCGCCGCGGAGGAGGCGAAACGAGCGGATCAGACAGAGGCGGAAGCGGAAGAACAGGAAGCCGGATCCGGCAATCCCGATGAAACGGACGCTTGACGGGATCGCGCGGGAGCTTTCGGACGCCGGGATCGAGGATCCCATGACCGAAGCCCTCCTCCTCGCCGCCCGGTTCACCGGATTTTCCGAAGCCCGCCTCCTCGCGGACAGGGGGATCCGGGCGGAATACGAATCGGACGCGCTGGAAAAAGCCCTCGCCGAACGGAAGGACCGCCGCCCCCTCCAGTATATCCTCGGGGAATGGGAGTTCTGCGGCCTGCCCATCCGGGTCACCGAAGACTGCCTTGTCCCCCGCCCCGACACCGAACCCATCGCCGAACGGGCCGCCGCGCTTCTCCCGCCCGGAGGACGCTTCCTCGACCTCTGCACGGGATCGGGATGCCTCGCCGCCGCCGTCTGCCATCTGGCCCGGGGAAAGATCCTCCCGGGTCGGGGCTGGGCCGTGGAGCTCTTCCCGAAAACGGCGGATCTGGCCCGGGAAAACCTCGAAGCCCTCGGATTTGACCGGTTCTGCGCCGTTCTCACCGGGGACCTGAGAGATCCCGGCCTGCCCCTGCCCCCCGAGCCCTTCGACCTCATCACCGCCAATCCCCCCTATATCGCCGCCGACGAAATGGACGGCCTCGCCCCCGAAGTGAAGCGGGAACCCCGGGCCGCCCTCACCGACGAGGGAGACGGCCTGTCCCTGATCCGCGCGATCCTCTCGCTCTACCGCTCCCGCCTCGCCGAATCCGGCGTCATGCTGATCGAACACGGCTGGAAGCAGGGGGAGCAGGTCCGGAAAATGGCGGAAGACCTCGGATACGACTACGCCCCCGTCTTCGACCGCGAAGGCCGGACGAGAGGCGCGGAAGCCCGGTTAGTCGGCAGTTGAAAGCGGCCAGCAGCCAGTAGAACCGTCAGCCGGGATCTGATGTGCGGCGGCCGGAATATCGGAAGAATGTTTCACGTGAAACAATTCTTAATTCTTCATTCTGAATTCTGAATTTCATTACTAATTCCTCATTCCTCATTCACTCCTAACTCCTCACTCGTCCTCTACTACCCACTCCCCACTAACAACTACCTCTCCGGAGTGCCATCATGACCTACATTTCCATCTACGACACCACCCTCCGCGACGGGGAGCAGACCCCGGGGGTCCACTTCGGCGCGCGGCAGAAACTCGATATCGCCAAGCGGCTCGCGAAAACCGGAGTCGATATCCTCGAAGCGGGATTCCCTGCCTCCTCCCAGGGGGACATGGACGCCGTCGCAAGGATCGCCGCGGCTTCCGGGGACGGGGAACTCGGGGACATGACCGTCTCCGCCCTCGCCCGGATGCGGAGGGACGACGTCGACGCCGCGGCCTCCGCCCTGAAAGACGCCCGGCGCGCACGGCTCCACGTCTTCATCGCCACCTCCGACATCCACCTCGAACGGAAGCTGAAAATCACCCGGGAAGAATGCCTCGCCGCGATCTCCGAGGTCGTGGCCTACGGCGTATGCCTGAAACGGGAGAACGGAAAACCCGCCTTCGACGAGGTCGAGTTCTCCGCCGAGGACGCCACCCGCACGGATCCCGATTTCCTGCGCTCCGCCGTCTCCCGGGCCGTGGAAGCCGGAGCCGGGATCGTCAACATCCCCGACACCGTGGGCTACACCACCCCCGCCGAGTACAGGCGGATCCTTTCCGACCTGCGCGCCTCCGTTCCCGGGGACTGGCTCCTCAGCGTCCACTGCCACAACGACCTCGGCATGGCCACCGCCAACTCCCTCGCCGCCGCCGAATGCGGAGCCGGACAGATCGAATGCACGGTCAACGGCCTCGGGGAAAGAGCCGGGAACGCCGCCATGGAGGAGATCGTCATGGCCCTCAAGATCCGCCGGGACGCCATCCGCAGGACCGCGCCGGACGGGGAAGGGACGGAGCCCCTCGGATGCCGGATCCGCACGGAGGAGATCACCGAGACCAGCCGCCTCGTGTCCTCCCTTTCCGGGATCGCCGTCGCGCCGAACAAGGCCGTCGTCGGACAGAACGCCTTCTCCCACGCCGCTGGGATCCACCAGCACGGGGTCATGGAGGCCCGGGGGACCTACGAGATCATGAAGCCCGAGGAGATCGGACTGAACGCGAACACCATCGTCCTCGGCAAGCTCAGCGGGCGTCACGCCTTCGCGGACCGGGCCGCACAGCTGGGATATTCCCTCGACCCGGCGGGGATCGACGCGGCATTCGCCCGGTTCAAGGAGATCGCCGACAAGAAATCGGTCGTCACCGACGAGGACATCCGCGCCATCGTGGGCGAATACCTCGACTCCCTCGAAGGAACCTACTACCTCGACACCTTCCAGATCCAGTCGGGCAACCACATCCGGGCGATGGCCCTCGTCTCCCTCTTCGTGAAGGATCCCGCGGCGGACATGGCCGGGGAGAGGCGGACGGCAGCGGAAGCGGCTCCCGGGGAAGGCCCGATCGACGCGGCGTTCAACGCCATCAACCGGATCGCGGGGGCCGAACGGGTGGAGCTCGTGTCCTACGGCATCACCGCCGTCACCGAAGGCACCGACGCCCTCGGCGAAGCGAAGGTGAAGATCCGGGACCTCGACGCCGGAACGATCTTCTCCGGCCGCGGCGTGTCCACCGACGTCATCAAGGCCTCGATCAAAGCCTATCTCGGGGCGATCAATAAATGGAAAGAAATGCAAGTAGAAGCTAGAAGCTAGTTGGAAGCGGCTAGTAGACGAATTAGGAGTGAGGAATTGAACTTTGTTTCACGTGAAACATACAGCCAGTTGCTGCATCCTCCCTTTTCTTGAAGCGCGCCTCCCTCCACCGCAAGCGGTCCCTCGGTGAGGGAGGCAGGGAGACAGACATACAGCGAACCTATCTTTGACGTTTCTTTACGAACAGTTTCAACCAATCGAACGGCCTGTACTCATTGGCTCCCTCTCAGAGGGAGCTGGCGCGAAGCGTCTGAGGGAGTCGCGCCACACAAGAACGAAGGATGGAAGTAAAAAGCTGTCTGTTTCACATGAAACATCCGCCAATTCCTCATTCCTCATTCCGTGTCCGCTGACGGTTCTACTAACCACTAGCCACTCCCAACTATCCTCTTCCTCCATCGGAGTAATCATGAAAATCGAAATCCTAGACACCACTCTCCGGGACGGGGCGCAGGGGGTGGGGGTGGAGTTCTCCCCGGACGACCGGCGGCGGGTGATCCTCGCGCTGGACCGGCTCGGCGTCTCCTATATCGAGGCCGGGATGATCGCCTCCGAACAGGACGCCGCGTTCTTCGAATCCCTCCGGGACCTGGAGCTCGAATGCGCGAAACTCGCGGTCTTCACCCGGACTGCCCGCGTGGGGACCGATCCCCGGGACGACGAGCTCCTCCGGCTGGCCGCGGCCGCTCCCGTCCCGGCGGCGGTAATCTACGGCAAGGCCCAGCTTTATCAGGTCACGGAAGTTCTCGGGGCCACGGCGGAGGAAAATCTCCGGCTGATCCGCGAGAGCATCCGTATGCTCCGGGACGCCGGGAAGGAAGTGATCTTCGACGCGGAGCACTTCTTCGCCGGATGGGCGGATTCCCCGGCCTACGCCATGCAAACCGTCGACGAGGCTTTCGAAGCGGGCGCGTCCCGGGTCGTCCTCTGCGACACCAACGGCGGGATGCTCCCGGACGTCGTCGGCATGGTGACGGAGGCCGTGGCGAAGCGGCACCCCGGGCGGGGGATCGGCATACACTGTCACAACGACCTGGGCATGGCGGAGGCGGCGACGGTCTCGGCGGTCCTTTCGGGGGCCTGCCACGTGCAGGGTACGGTGGGCGGCGTGGGCGAGCGGTGCGGAAACGCGGATCTTGACACGCTGATCCCGGTTTTGCAGCTGAAACTCGGCTTCGACTGCGCGGGGCCCCGGATCTCCCGGCTCACCGAGACTGCCCGGGCCGTGTCGGACGCCGCGAACCGGACCTTCGACGAGAGCGCGCCCTTTGTCGGAGGCTACGCCTTCACCCACAAGGCGGGAGCCCACATCGACGGCGTGCGGAAGGATCCCGCGTCCTTCGAGCACATCGACCCGGCGGCGGTGGGGAACGCCCGGAGCACCGTGGTGAGCGGACTCAGCGGACGCGCCGCGCTTCTCGACCGGATCCGGGCCCTTCTGCCGGAAACGGATCCCTGTTCCCGGTCGGACCCCGGGGCGGAAGGCGGATCGGAGCCCCTTTCGAAGGACGATCCCCGGGTGATCCGGGCTGCGGCGGCAATCCGGGAGCGGGAGGCGGCGGGATTCGACTACGAAGAGGCTTCCGCGTCCCTGACCCTCGCCCTCGAGGAAGCCCTCGGACTCAGGGAGCATTTCTTCGAGCTCCTCAGCCTGAAAGTCCTCGTGGACGAATCGAGCGGAACACCGGAAGCGGACACGGAGCGGTTCTCGGCCTCGGCGGTCATCAAGATCCGGGTCGGGGACCGGGAATACCTGACGGCGGGGGAGGGCAACGGTCCGGTCAACGCCATCGACGGGGCTCTCCGCCGGGCGCTCCTGCGGTTCTATCCCGAGCTCGAAAGCGTCCGTCTGACGGACTACCGCGTCCGGGTGCTGGATTCGAAGGCGACGGCCTCCGCGGTCCGGGTCGCCATCAGTTCGACGGACGGCCGCAGGGTCTGGCGCACCGTCGGCGTCTCGTCGGACATCATCAACGCCAGCTGGCAGGCGCTGAGAGACTCCGTCGAGTATGTTCTGGCGAACAGCCGGAAAAAGACGAAAGACTCCGCCTTTCAAAACCAGCAATGACGGTCCCGGTGACTGCGTCGACCGATCCGTCTGCGGAGAAGGATCGCTATACCTTCTCGAAGATAAAAACGGAATGAAATGTTCCACGTGAAACAATTCATAATTCATCATTCTGAATTCTGAATTTCATTCCTCATTCCTAATTCCTCATTCCTAATTTCGCGAGGACGGTTCTACTAGCCACTAGCTACTAGCCGCTAGCCACTCCTACCTCCTCACTCCTCACTCTTCCTTCAACGAAAGGGCCATCGACGAACCATGAAAAAAACCATCCTCATTCTTTTCGGGGGGAAGTCCTCCGAATACGAAGTCTCCCTCTCCTCGGCGACGGGGGTTCTTGACAACATCGACCGGGACAAATACGACGTCCGGCTATGCGGGATCACCCGGGAAGGGCGGATGTTCCTCTACGGCGGCGACCCGGCGCGCATCGCGTCCGACACGTGGTTCGGAGACGGCTGCCTGCCCCTCGCCCTCGATCTCTCCGACGGGACACTTGTTGCGGGAGGGGAAAAATTCCGCCCGGACGCGGTCCTGCCCATGATCCACGGCAAATTCTGCGAGGACGGGACGATGCAGGGGCTCTTCGCCGTGGCGGGGATCCCGGTGGTCGGATGCGACTGCCAGTCCTCCGCGGTCTGCATGGACAAGGCGGCGGCGAAGGAGATCGCGGCCCACGAGACGGGAGTCCGGGTGGCGAAGACCGTCGTCGTCAAGGCGCGGGCCGTCCGGGGCGGGGACGCCGAGATCCTGAAATTCCGCGAGGAAGCGGAGCGGGCGTTCGGGTACCCGATGTTCGTCAAGCCCTCCCGCGCGGGTTCTTCCGTCGGCGTGACGAAGGTCAAGACCCCGGAAGCCTTCCTTCCGGCTCTGAAAGCGGCTCTGGCGGAGGATTCGAAAGTCCTCGTCGAAGAGGCGATCCGGGGGCGGGAGGTCGAAGTGGCGGTGCTGGAGGAGCGGGGGGAGATCACCGTCGCCCATCCCGCCGAGATCGACACGGGATCCGCCGAATTCTACGACTACATGACGAAATACGTCACCGACGCGTCGTCCTTCTATCTGCCCGCCCGGATCCCCGAGGAGAAGCAGAACGAAGTCCGGCGGTACGCGGAGGCGATCTTCTGCGCCCTCGACTGCCGCGGATTCGCCAGGGTGGACTTCTTCCTCACCCCCGAGGGGGAATTCGTGTTCAACGAGATCAACACCCTCCCCGGCTTCACCCCGATCTCGATGTACCCGAAGATGATGGTGAACGACGGGATATCCTATTCCGAGCTCATCGACAGACTGATCGGAACGGTGCTGTGAGAGAGGGCGCCATCGAATGAAGCCCGGCGCGGGATCTGCGTTTTCGGATTTGGAAAAGGAGTCGGCACAGGACGCGCGTTTTTGCAGCCGGAGTTTGAGCCGATCCCCACGCGCTCCTGCCGATTGCGTCTCTGACGGGCGGAACATGGCGTCAACCCCGCGCGGTCTTCGTTCGGACAGCCGAAACATGCGCAGGATAAATCCTGCGGCCTCACGGCGGAGATTCAATCGCGCATATAAAGGGGACAATGTGAGGTTTTCCGGTGATTGTTTCACGTGAAACAATGCCGTCTTCTCACTCCCAGCCCGTTCCGCCGTCCTCTTACAGCGAACTGTCAACAACCCCGTCAGGGCAAGGACTCCGTGTTTCCCCCTGACGGTTTTCATTCTTATCCGTCCGTCACGTCGCAGAGATCCGGGGAGGAGGAGACTATGCTTCATTTCGTAACAGGCCGGAGCGGGAGCGGCAAAACCACCCGCATCCGGGAGGAGGTCGTCCGCGAGATCCGCGAAAGCTCCCGGGACGTCGTGATCCTCGTGCCCGAACAGCAGACGGTGGCCTGGGAAACGGCGATGGCCGCGGCTCTGCCCCCCTCCGCCAATCTGCGGCTGGAGATCACCAATTTTACCCGGCTGGCGAACGCGGTGTTCCGGGAATACGGCGGGCTGGCGGACCGGGTGGTGGACGAGGGGAGCCGGATGCTCTTCGTCTGGCGCGCGATGCTCTCGGTCTGGGACAGCCTGACGGTCTACCGCACCCCCGGCCCGGCGGAAGGACGCGAAGACCGGAATCTCCCCGCGCTGACGGAGGCGGTGGACGAGCTCAAGGCGGCGGGGATCACACCGGCGGAGGCGGAAGCGGCCCTCTCGAAGCTCGAAGCCCTGCGGGAAGAGGAGGAAGGGGAGGCGGACCCGGAAAAGAACGGCGGGGGGGATCTTCTCTCCCGGCTCCGGGATGCCGCGCTGGTCTACGGCGCATACGAGACCCTTCTCCACAGCGAGGCCATCGACCGGGGGGATCTCTTGCACAATCTGGCGGAGTCCCTGCGGCTGCATCCCTATTTTCGGGGGAAGGCCGTCTGTATCGACTCCTTCTTCTCCCTCACCGCGCCGGAGGAAAGGATCCTTTTCGAGATCTTCCGTCAGGCGGACGAGGTCTGGATCAGCTTTCCCTGCCCCCCGCCCGTACTGAAAAAAGACGCCGCCGACCCTTCTGAGGAGGAACCGGATCCCGCCGACGAGCCCCAGTTCGGAGAGGTCCGGGCCTTTCTCAAAACCGCGCGGAGCCTTGCGGTCCGGGCCGGGCGGGAGGTGGAGTTCATCCCCCTCTCGGAAAATCTCCGCCACCGGGACGCGCCGCTTCTGTGCCGGATCGAGCGGGATCTGTACCGGCTGACCGTCCCCGCCGTCCCGTTCGTGCCGGAGGAGGGAGAGGCGGAAAACCGCAATCCCCGGGAAGAGGTGAGGGTCCTTCGCTGCGCCGATCTCTACGACGAGGCCGAGGCCTGCGCGTCCCTCATCGACCGGCTCCTCAGAGAGGGCTATTCCTGCCGGGAGATCGCGGTGACGGCCCGGTCCTTCGCCGGACGGGAGGGACTGACGGACGCGGTTCTGCGGGCCCACGGGATCCCCTGCTTCCTCTCGGAGTCCTCGGCGGTCTCCCGTTCCCCGGCGGTCCGGTTTGTCGGGGCGGCTCTGGCGGTGGGGGCCAACGGATGGCAGAGGCGGGACGTGATCCGGCTTCTGAAAACCGGTCTGACCCCCGCGGGCGAGGAGGAATCCGGTCCCATCCCCGCGCCGGAAAAGCCGAAAGAGGGGTCCGGGCCGGTCCAGCTCTCCCTTTTCGACATCGAGCCGCCGGAGCCGGAAGAAAAGACGTCCTCCTCCCTGCTCCCCTTTGCGGAAGAGGCCTTCGAGACCTACACGGCGGCCTGGAACATCCGGGGGCGGCGCATGTTCGCGGGATCGGACTGGACGATGAATCCTGCCGGATACCGGGCCGAGATCGACGACGCGGGACGGGCGGTCCTCGAAGCGGCGAACGCGGTGAAAAGGCGGATCGTGCCCCCCCTCGCCCGGTTCCTCGACGTCTTCCGGGAGGGTCCCGCTCCCGTGACGGAGATCGCCCGGGGGATCGTGATGCTGGCGGAGGACTACGGCCTCACGGACAGGCTCGCCGCGCTGGGGACCGAATACCGCTCCGTCGGGATGCCGAAGGAAGCCGCCCGGGCGGAGGCAAGCTGGGACGCCGTGTGCAAAATCCTCGACCGGATGGCGGAGAGCCTCGGGGACACCCTGCTCGATCCGGGCCGGTTCTCCGGTCTCTTCGGGCGGCTGGCCGCGGCGATGGACACGGGGACCATCCCCACCGGCTGCGACGAGGTGGTGCTCGGGAGCGCGTCGGGGATCCGGTTCGGATTCGACGGGGCGAAGGTCGTCATCCTGCTCGGGACGGCCGAAGGGGAATTCCCGGGGACCTCCGTCTCGGCGGGGGATTTCTTCGACGACCGGGACAAGCGGACCCTCGAATCCGTGGGACTGAACGTCGGGGGCCCGGACGCCGCTATGCAGACCGCCCGGGAGGCCTTCATGTTCTACCGCGCCGCCGCGTCCGCCGGGGAAAAGCTCTTTCTGCTGGCCCCCCTCGGGAATGCCCGGAGCTCGAAATCCCTCTCCGCCCCTGCCGCGAGGATCGCCGGGATCGCGGGGGGGACCGCCGTCTCCTTCGGGGAACTGCCCCTCTCCGAGATCGTCTGGCACCCCGAGACGGCGGAATACCTTCTGGCGCGGCGGACCGGAGAAAAAGACCGGGAGCTTCTGCGCCGGATCACCGAAAAGCGCGGGGCGGCCCGGGTCCCCATGACGGCGGAGGCCGACCGGATCCCGGGGGACGGACCCGGAAAACGGATGCGCCTCTCCCAGTCCCGGATCGACACCTTCCTGACCTGTCCCTTCCGCTACGCCTGCCGCTACCGCATGAAGCTGGCGGAGGAGGCGAAGGCCGGGATCACCGCGGCGGACGTCGGGATCTTCGTGCACCACGTCCTCGAACAGTATTTCGCCTCCTGCTCCCCCGACCTGCCGGACGCGGAGATGAAAAAAGCCGCCCGGGAGATCGTCAGGGACTACGTGGACGAGCTCGGACGGGCTACAAGCCGGGATTCCTCCTCCGGGATCTCCGACGGGCGGCTGGCCTATCTGTTCGGGCGGCTGGAGCGGCACACCCTCGTCTTCCTCCGGGCGATCTCCGAGGAACTGAAGCAGTCCGCCTTCGCCCCCGCCGCCTTCGAGATGCCCATCGGCCTGCCCTCCCCGGACGGGAAATCCGCCGATCCCATCCGCTTCAGGACCCCCGACGGGGCGGAAGTGACCCTCGACGGGATCGCCGACCGGGTGGACGTCTGGAACGCCCCCGACGGGAAGCAGTACCTGCGGGTGGTGGACTACAAGACGGGATCGAAGCCTTTCTCCCTCGACCGGGTCCGCCGGGGTCTGGACGTGCAGGCTCTGCTCTACCTCTTCTCGGTCTGGAAGAACGGCATGAACGGAGGAGGAGCGAGATCCGGCGCGAAAAACCGGATCCCCGCCGGAGCGGTGTACTTCACGGTGAAGCCCGCCCCCGTCCCCGCGGACGCGATGCTGACGGCGGAGGAGGCGGAAGAGCTTGCCGAAAAGAAGATCGAGCGGGCGGGAGTTCTGCTCGGCGAGGAAGAAGTCCTCCGGGCGATGGACGCGGAGCTCGGCGGGAAATACGTCGATATCCGGCGCGGGAAGGACGGGGAGTTCGCGGGCCGGGGCAAGACCACCCTCGTGAGCCTCGAGGAATTCGGGACCCTCTACGACGAGATCGCCCGGACCGTCGGGAAGATCGCCGGCGAAATGTCCTCCGGCGCGGCGGAAGCAAGACCCCGACGTACCTACGCGGGCGGCACCGCCTCGGATCCCTGCGACACCTGCGGCAATCGGTACGTGTGCAGGAGAGTTGCTAGATGAGAGAGGCTAGCGGCTAGTAGAGACGAGAGTTAGGAGTGGCTAGCGGCTAGTGGCTAGTAGACCGTCCTCACGAAATTAGGAATGAGGAATTGTTTCACGTGAAACATTCTTCCGTAATTTCGGCCGCCGCACGTCCCATTCCGCCTCCAGCTTGTCATTCTGAGCGAAGCGAAGAATCTCCCAACTTCAAGGCCAACCCATCCTCCATGTGCGGAGATTCTTCGTCGCAGGCTCCTCAGAATGACAACGAGAAGCGGAACGATGGGGGTCAGCCGTCCGAAACCGCGATTGTTTCACGTGAAACATCATTCCGACCGCCCGCACTTTGTCCCTCTTCCAATGCGCGCCTGAATCACCGCCGGAGGTCGCAGGATTTATCCTGCGCATGTTTCAACTGCACGAACACAGACCGCGCGAGGTTGGCTTCATTCTCCGGCTCGTCCGTCTGAATCTGTCAAAGCCCGCGGGAATCGCTCCGTGTTTCAGCTTCAAGACCGCACGTCTCCTGAATCCCAGCGAAGCGCTCCCATCCCCAAAAACGAATATCCCGCACCGCACACCCCCCCGCCGCGGACAATCCCGAATCCCGGAGAACGGTTCCCCCACTCCTCACTCCTCACTACCCACCAACAACTTCCAAGGAGCCTCTCATGTCTATTTCCTACACACTCTCCCAGCGCGCGGCGGTGACGTATGCCTCCGGCAATCTCCTTCTTTCCGCGGCGGCGGGGAGCGGGAAGACTGCGGCTCTCACGGGGCGGATCGCGCGGCTTCTGACGGAAACCGACACCCGGCTCTCCGAAATGCTCGTCGTGACCTACACCCGGGCGGCGGCGGCGGAAATGCGGGAGCGGATCGGAAAGCGGCTCGCCGAGGCTGCCGAAGAGGCGCGGGGCTGCGAAGATCCGGAAAAACTCTCCCGGGCGGTCCGGGCGATTTCGGATCTCCCGGCGGCGCGGATCTCGACCATCCATTCCTTCCTCTATCAGGCGATGCGGCCCTATTTCCCGGCCCTCGGTCTGTCCCCGGAGACGGGCGTCCTCGAAGAGCGGACCGCCGACAGCCTGCGGGAGGAGACCATGAAGGACACGGCCGACGACTTTTTCGCCGCGGACCCGAAAGACCGGGATCCCGATAAAGAGGCCTCCTTCCCCGAGCTCGCGGACGTGGTAGGGCAGGCCCGGGACGCCGATTCCGTCGACGCGGAGCTTCTCTGGCTCGACAAACGGATCGCCTCCGCCGGGCTGGAACCGGATTCCCTCCTGCGCTTCGCCGACCTGCTGGACCGGATGGCGGGCAGAGAGGAAGATCCCCCCCTCGATCCCCTCTCCACCCCCCTCGGGCTGGAAGTCCGCCGCCGGGTAAAACTCTTTTCGGAGCACTACCGCGCGGCGATCCGGGGCACTACGGACGGCTTCGGCGAAAAGGAGGCGGAACGCTATCTGCAGGACGCTGAGGAGCTTCTTCTCTTTCTCGACCGGACGGCGGACGCGGCTTCCTCCTCCGGCTATGCCGACCTGAAGGACCGGATCTGCTCCGCTGCTTTTCAGCGGCTCCCCACGGTGCGGGCGAAGGACCTGACGGACGCGGGGGAGGCCTACCGGCAGTTCCGCGGGGGGATGAAGGAGGATCTGGCGGCTCTGAATACGGACTTCTTCTCCTTCGGGGAGGAGGAGATCCGGGAGACCGCCGCCAGGACTGCCCGGATCCTGCGTTGCGCCGCCCGGGTGCTCGCGGCCTTCCGGGACAAGCTCGGAGCGCGGAAGCGGAGCATGGCGGCCCTCGACTACGGGGATCTGGAATTCTACGCCTCGAAGCTGCTCTTAAACCCCGACGGCACAAGGACCCGCGCGGCCCGGGAGATCGGGGAGGGGATCAAATACCTCTTCATCGACGAATATCAGGACACGAACGGGATCCAGGACCGGATCTTCTGCGCGCTGTCCCCGGAGGCGCACCGCTTCATGGTCGGGGACATCAAGCAGTCGATCTACCGGTTCCGGGGCGCGGATCCCTCGGTGTTCTCGGACTACCGCCGGAGATGGCCCGCCGTCCGGCCCGAAGAGGCGGAGAGCGGGGATCTTTCCGTCCTGATGGGGGAGGAGGGCCGGTCCCTCTTCATGAGCGAGAATTTCCGGTGCTCGGAGACCGTGGTTGACTTTGCGAACGCCGTTTCCGCCCACCTCCTTCCCCACGGCGGGATCCCCTTCGAAAAGGAAGATCTTCTGATCCACGCCCGGGAAGAGCCGACGCCGCCGGAGGACGAAAAGGCCGAAGCCCTCCCCGGGGTCGAGATCGCGCTGATCGAAAATCCCCGGAAGCTGAAGGACGCCGAAGAGCCGGAAGACGCCGGAGAAGCGGGATCCGGGGGGCCCGAAGAAGATCCCGAAGTCGCCTTCGCGGCGGACGAGATCGCCGGGATGCTGGGCCGGTACCTCGGGGGGAAGATCCTCTCGCCGGGGGACGTGGCCGTCCTGCTCCGGTCGAACCGCTCGGCGGGAGCCTACCGGGACGCCCTCGAAAGACGGGGGATCCCCGCCGCGACCAAGGCCGCGAGGCCCCTCGGCTCCTATCCCTCGGTCATGCTGCTCACCTGCCTGCTCAATTTCGTCGACAATCCCCTGCGGGACGTCTATGCCGCGGGAGCCCTGAGATCCCCGGTCTTTTCCTGCACCCTCGCCGACCTCATCGCCGTCCGGGAAGCCGCCGGAGACCTCCCCCTCTACACCGGCATCGAAAAGCTCGCAAACGAGCCCGATGAAGACTCTCTCGACCCCGGCGCACCCGACGAACACCCCGCGCCCGACTCTTCACTTCTCACTCCTAACTCCTCACTCCTCCCTTCTCCTTCCTCCCTCCGCGCTTCCTGCCGTCAGATCCGGGACTGGCTCAAACGGCACAAAACCGTCTCCCGGGGCATGGCGGCGGACCGGTACACCGAATTCCTGATCCGGGACACCGATTTCTACGCCCTCGACGGGATCCGGGAAAACGGGGCGGAGCGGGACGCCGTTCACCGGTTCTGCGCGGCCGTCCGGGGGGCCGAGAGCGCGGGAGCCTCGTCCGGCGGCGGACTGTCCGGTCTGCTGGCCCTTCTGCCCGATCTCCTGGAAGCCTCGGATCCCGGGGACGAAGGGGCGGGAAAGCAGGGGGACGCCGTGTCGGTCATGTCGATCCACGCCTCGAAGGGCCTCGAATTCCCGGTGGTCTTCCTCTGCGAGACCGCCAAAGCCCGGAACGCGGAGGACGAGCGGCGCACGGTCCTCTTCGACGGATCCCTCGGCTTCGGGATGACCCTGCCCGATCCGGGGGGACTGGCCCGGTGCGACACCTTCGCCCGTCAGGCCATCGCCGCGAAGACCGCCCGGGAGTCCGTGGCCGAGGAGATGCGGATGCTCTACGTGGCCATGACCCGCGCCCGGGAACGCCTGATCGTCACCGGCAAGGCATCGAAGCCCGAGGACCTGCTGGCGGAGGCGGAGATCGAAGCACGCTGTCCCGACGAATACCGGGCCCTCGCCGCGGGGAGCTATCTCTCCTGGATCCTCGAAGCGGCGGCCCGGGCGAAAAACGGGGACCTCGGCGTGCCCCTGCCCGAATCCGGATTCCGCATCCGCGTGGTCCCGGCGAAAAAGGAGGAGGAACCGGAAGAACCGGATGCACCCGCCGCAGTTCCCGGTGCAGATCCGGAGCCCGGAGAAAAGGATCCCGGAGAGCCCGGTCCCGCGGAAACGGACGCGTCCGAATTCCTGCGGCGGTTCGCCTTCCGGTACGAGGATCCCCTCGGGCGGATCCCGGCGAAGCTGACGGTCTCCCGGCTGAATCCCGAGATCCTCGACGGGGAGGGCGGCGGCGTGACCCTGAACCTCGACGGGGAAGAGCCGGAGAACAACGGAATCCCGGTTCCCGCGGCCGGATCGAAACCTGCGCCGAAGCGTCCCGCCTTCATGACCGGAGACGGCGAAGACATCACCGCGGCGGAAAGAGGGAGCGCGACCCACGTCTTTCTGCAGTTCGTGGATTACAAGCGGCTCGCCGAACGCGGGGTGCGGGCGGAGACGGAGCGGCTGATCCGGGAGAAATACGTCTCGGAGCGGACGGCGGGGCTGTTTTGGAGAGTCCAGCTGGAACGGTTCCGGGACAGCGCCCTCCTCGACAAGCTCCTGCGCTCCCCGATGGTGAAGCGGGAATTCCGGTTCAACGCCCTGCTTCCGGCTGAACGGTTCACCTCCGACCCGGGATTCGCCTCGATCCTCGCCTCCCGAGGCGCGAAGATCACGGTGCAGGGCGTGGTGGACTGCGTGTTCCGCGATCCCGACGGGGGAGGTCTCGTCCTCGTGGACTACAAGACCGACGCCCTCACCGCGGAGGAACGCCGTCACCCGGAAAAAGCCGCGAAAAAGCTCCTCGCCCGGCACCGGAACCAGCTCTCGTACTACAAAGAGATCTGCTCCGCGATGTTCGGCGAGGAGATCGAACGCACGGTGATTTATTCGACGGTGCTCGGAGAGGAGATAGAGGTTAGTTGACAGCGGCCAGTGGGCAGTAGAGACGAGTGAGGAGTTAAGAGTGAGGAGTGAAATTCAGAATTCAGAATGAAGAATTAAGAATTGTTTCACGTGAAACAACCGTGATTTCATTCTGTTTTTCCGAAACGATTCTTCATTCAGGCCGGCTGACCCCCATCGTTTCGCTTCTCGTTGTCATTCTGAGGAGCCTGCGACGAAGAATCTCCGCACGTGGAGGATGGGTTGGCCTTGAAGTTGGGAGATTCTTCACTTCGTTCAGAATGACAAAGTGAGGGCGGAATGGGACGGTCAGCGTCCGAAATATCGGAAAATTGTTCCACGTGAAACAAAAACGCCGTCAGAGAAGAACTTCCGTGTTCGACCCTGACGGTTTTGGTTTTTATGAGGCGGGATGCGGCAAAGATCCGCACACCGGAACTTGGGCTGTCAAAGCAAGCGCGAAGATTCTACACGGACGCCCGGAGTGACAGCGCGAGGACGGTCTGCCAGCCGCTAACCACTAGCCGCCAGCCGCTCCTGATACTAATTCCACTCAAAACCATTGCAATGGTTTTGAGTGATCCTGAAAGTCAGAATGACTTTCAGGACATTCTAAATCTATGATTTAGAATGGAATTTGTATGACTCCTCTTTCGCCTCCCGCTTTCCTTAAAGTTCCGCCAGTCCCAGCGCTTCTTCCAGTTGAGCCTGCGGGACGAAACCGACGGAGGTCTTCGTGACCTTGCCGCCGTCGATGCGGACGACAGTGGGGATGGCGGAGACGCCGTAGATCGCCGCCAGTTCGCCTTCGTCGTCGACGTTGACCTTGCCGACCTTGATCTTGCCTTCATACTTTTCCGCGACGCTCTTCACGACGGGCGCGAGCATCTTGCAGGGTCCGCACCAGGTCGCCCAGAAATCGACGACCACCGGGACCGGGGAGTTCAAAACCTCCGCTTCGAAATTGGCGGATGTAAGGGTGAGTTCTGCCATTTTTAATTCTCCTTTTTTGAAATTTTCATTGCCATGTTTCACGTGAAACAATCGCCGCCGGGACTTCATGTTTTGCCCGGACAGTTTTTCGAGAGGGAGGATCCATGGGGATTTATGCGATCCCTTTCACCTCGTACCCCGCGTCGGCGACGGCTTTCGTCAGCGCTTCCGCGGCGACGTCCTTCGACAGCGAGAGGACCGCTTCGCCCTTTTCGTGGCTCGGTTCGGCGGAGATCACCCCGTCGACCGCTTCGAGCGCCTTCTTCACTCTCGCTTCGCAGTGCGGGCACATCATGCCTTCGATCTTCATGACTTTTTTCATATCGTTTTCCCCCTGTGCGGTAAGATTTTCGGTTCCGGCCGGCCCGGGCGCCCCGCTTTCTTCCGGCAGGAGCGGACCCGGGACGGGATTTCTGCATTTTTTATCTTTCGACGGATCCCGGACTTTGACGAGATTGAGCCGGAGGGCGTTCGTGACGACGCAGAAGCTGGACAGGCTCATGGCCGCCGCGCCGAACATCGGGTGGAGCTCCCAGCCGAAGATCGGGATGAAGACCCCGGCGGCCAGCGGGATCCCGATGCTGTTGTAGAAGAACGCCCAGAAGAGATTTTCGTGAATGATCCGCAAAGTCGCGCGGCTGAGGCGGATCGCGGCGGCGGCGTCGAGCAGGGTGCTCTTCATGAGGACCACGTCCCCCGCGTCCATCGCCGCGTCGGTCCCGGCTCCTATGGCGATCCCCACGTCCGCGCGGGCGAGGGCCGGAGCGTCGTTGATGCCGTCGCCGACCATGGCGGTCTTTCCCTTTTCGGCCAGCAGGCGGACGGTCTTTTCCTTGCCGTCCGGGAGCACCGCCGCCGCCACGTCATTTTCGTCGATCCCGGCCTGCTTCGCGACTGCCCGGGCGGTCTTCGGGTTGTCCCCGGTCAGAAGCACGGTGCGGATCCCCATGCCGTGAAGCTGACGGACGGCCTCCGCGCTGTCTTCACGCACTTCGTCCGCCGCGGCGATGAGGCCCAGCAGCCGGTAACGGGTCCCGTCTTCGGATTCGGCGAAGAAGAGCGGGGTCTTTCCCTCCCCGGAGAGCCGGTCGGCGGTGGGACGGATCTTTTCGAAATCCGCCGTAACGCCCGGGAGGGAGGAGACGAATTTCGGGCTTCCCCCGGCGATCCTGTGCCCGTCGAGGGTCCCCTCCAGTCCGTTCCCGGGGAGGGCGCGGAAGTCTTCGATCCGGTTTGACGCCGTCCCGATCCCGTCGGCCTCCGCTTTTTTCAGCACGGCCCGGGCGAGAGGATGTTCGCTCCGCTCTTCGAGGGCGGCAGCCTTCCGGAGCAGGTTCTCGGGGGTCACGCCGTCCGCCAGGCAGAGATCGGTGACCGCGGGCTCGCCCTTCGTGACGGTGCCGGTCTTGTCCAGCGCCACGATCCGGGTCCGGCCGCACTCCTCCAGGGCCGCGGAGGTCTTGAAGAGGATGCCTTTTTTCGCGCCGACGCCGTTCCCCGCCATGATGGCAACGGGGGTCGCCAGTCCGAGGGCGCAGGGACAGCTGATGACGAGGACCGAGATCGCCCGGGAGAGAGCGAATCCCACGGTCTGACCGACGGCCAGCCATACGGCGGCGGTGACCGCGGCGATGACGAGGACCGTCGGGACGAAGATCCCCGAGACCCTGTCCGCGATCCGGGCGATGGGGGCCTTGGTGGCGGCGGCGTCCGAGACCATTTTGATGATCTGGGACAGGGTGGTGTCCTCCCCGACCCGGACGGCCTCGCACCGCAGATACCCCGTCAGGTTGACTGCGGCGGAGGAAACCTCGCTTCCGGGGTTTTTATCGACGGGGATGCTCTCGCCGGTGAGGGCGGATTCGTCCACCGCGCTCTCGCCCTCGAGGACCACGCCGTCCGCCGGGATGTTCTCCCCGGGTTTGACGGCGAAGATATCGCCTTTCCGGACGGACGCGATCGGCACGAGCTCTTCACCCCCGTCCTCCCGGATCACCCGGGCGGTTTTCGGGGCGAGCTTCATGAGGGAGCGGAGGGCGTCGGTGGTTTTTCCCTTCGAGCGGGCTTCGAGGGTCTTGCCGACGGTGATGAGGCAGAGGATCATGGCGGCGGACTCGAAGCTGAGCCCGTGCAGGATCTCCCGCTGTGCCTCCGTATCCCCGGATCTGCCGATCATGACAAAGAGCATGACCGAGGAGTAGACGAAGGCCGCGGCGGAGCCCATCGACACGAGGGTGTCCATATTCGGCGCGCCGTGCAGGACCCCCCGGAATCCGCTCACGAAGAATTTCTGGTTGACGACCATGACCGCGGCGGCGAGGAGTAATTGCAATAGCCCCAGCGCGGCGGGATTCTCGTGGAAGAAGGCGGGAACGGGCCAGCCGAACATTGCGTGTCCCATCGAGAAATACATGAGGACCAACAGAAACCCGGCGGAGGCGGCCAGTCTGCGGATCAGGACGGGCGTTTCCCGGTCGGCCAACGGATCAGAGTCCGGGGCCCCGGATCTCCCGGAAGAGGCGGCGGAACGCTCATCCTTGAGGGACGCGCCGTACCCCGCATCCTCGACGGCCCGGACGACGGCGGCGGGATCGGCGGACCCCTCCACGCCCATGGAATTGGTGAGCAGGGAGACCGCGCAGGAAGTGACCCCCGGCACGGCCGAAACGGCTTTCTCGACCCGGGCGCTGCACGCCGCGCAGGACATGCCCGAAACATTGTACTGTTTCATACGCTTCAAAAAACGATATGTTTTGCCTTTCTTTATCAGCTTGACTCGGTCAGCAGAGGAGGAAATCCGCGGCGGGATGGGGTAAGGCGCGGGATTTTCGGATGTATTTTTTAGAAAAGGAGTCGGCGTCGGACGCGCGGACCTGCAGCCGGATGCCGGAGCGGTCCCCGCGGGCCCCTGCCGAATGCGGAGTTGACGAGCCGAAACATAGCGTCAACCCGGCTTGATCGCCGACGCGCAGCTGAAACATGCGCAGGACAAGTCCTGCGGCCTCACGGCGGAGATTCAGGCGCGCATTGGAAAGGGGTCGGAGTGCGGTTTTCCGCTCAATGTTTCACGTGAAACAATCGTGAGTTCGGACGGCTGACCCCATCGTTTCGCTTCTCGTTGTCATTCTGAGGAGCCTGCGACGAAGACTCTTTGCGCTTCATTCTATGGCCGCAGTCATAGTCGGAGGATTCCCGTCGATGATCGGGCCGTCCGGTCCTCCGATCCACTTTTTTCTGATTCTCTCAGGGGCTTGTCACGAAAACTGTTTTCCGACTAGAACTACGGCTTGACCTTTTCAGTGCGAAGATTCTTCGCTGACAGCACGACCGCGTCGGTGCGTCAGAATGACAATGTGAGGACGAAATGGGACGTGCATCGGCCGAAATTCCAGATGAATGTTTCACGTGAAACAATTCTGAATTCATCATTCTGAATTCTGAATTTCATTCCTCATTCCCAACTCGTCCTCTGCTATCCACCAGCCCCTTCCCGCTGACATCTCACTTCATCATTTTCTGCAAAGTCCCGAGGAGTTCTTCGATCACCGATTCGTCGCCTTCGCGGAGGTCCTTTGCGACGCATCCGCGGAGATGGGCGGCGATCAGTTCCCGGTTGAAGGCGTTCAGGGCGGCTCCCGCGGCGGCGGACTGGGTCAGAACGTCGTTGCAGTAGGCGTCGTTCTCGATCATCTGCCGGATCCCCCGGATCTGCCCCTCGATGCGGTTCAGCCGGTGGATCAGCTTCCGGCGGCATTCCTCCGGCCTCTCGGTCTTCCGGCTCCCGTCCGGGGCGGCGGATCCCCCGCTCTCCCCGCAGCAGCCGCACTCCCGCTTTTCTTCTTCGCGCTCCGCCGCCGCTGTCTCTTCCATTGTCATGCGCCGTCCTCCCGATTCGTTCGTATACCCGCCCGGGGTATCTTGCGGATCCATTATATACCCTGCCGGGGTATTTTGCAAGGGGGACGGCGCGGATTTTTGTGAATTTTCTGTTAAGACCGATCTCGCACTTTGACGCTGCCTATATGGGTTTCGATCGCTCCCCGTAGAATGCGAACGACGGGGTGGGAATGCCATATATCCAAACATGACACGGGCCATCCCACCCCCGAGAATCCCCTTTGGGAATTCTCGCATACGTCAGCCGTAACATTGAGCTCACGAACGATAACTCTGATAAGGGTTGGATGACTAAATTGGTGTGCGGACCCAGACTGAACGAAATGGAGTCAGCCCTATCCTGCCCCAATTGAAGTTTCTTGCCGCTGAACTTGTTCAGCAGGGCTTCATTTTCAAAGAAGCCGCGTTTCCCCTTTCGTTTGGGATCAGCTCACTCCGCCCGGACGCCGTTTTCGAGGCCGAGGCTCACGGAGATCGCGTTGTCCACCGCCGTCATGGTTTCGGGGTCCAGGTGGCCCATCTTCTCGCCCAGCCGCTTCTTGTCGATGGTGCGCATCTGTTCGAGGAGGATCACCGAGTCCTTCGTCAGGCCCACCCGCTCCGCGGAGACGTCGATGTGGGTGGGGAGGCGGTTCTTCCCCAGCCGGGAGGTGATGGCGGCGGCGATGACCGTCGGGCTGTACCGGTTCCCCACGTCGTTCTGGACGATGAGGACGGGCCGCACTCCCCCCTGTTCGCTTCCCACCACCGGGCTGAGATCGGCGTAGTAAATGTCGCCGCGTTTGACTGTCAATTTCCCTCATTCCTTTCCGATAACTTCCTCCGGCCGCCGGCGTTCGTGCCCGGAACCGGGGAGGACCTTTCGGAAAACAGTATGCACCCCCCGCGGGACACTTATGCTTCCCCCGCCGATTTTCCCGGATCCGCGCGGCCGGACAGGACAGTATATGCTTGGAAGCGGCTAGTTGGAAGGGGCTAGTGGGTAGTAGAACGAGTTAGGAGTGAGGAGTTAGAAGTGAATAAGGAATGAAATTCAGAATTAGGAATTAAGAATTGTTTCACGTGGAACATTCTCCCGAAAAATCGGCCGCTGCACATTTCATTCCGCCTCCAGCTTGTCATTCTGACGCACCGACGCGGTCGTGCGCACCGACGCAGTTGTGCTGTCAGCGAAGAATCTCCCAGCTTCAAGGCCAACCCATCCTCCACGTGCGGAGATTCTTCGTCGCAGGCTCCTCAGAATGACAAAGAGAAGCGAAACGATGGGGGGTAATCGCCCTGAATGAAGAATCGTTTCGAGCAGAAAAACAGCGAAATCACGATTGTTTCACGTGAAACATCATCCCGACCGCCCCGCACTCCGTCCCCTTTCAATGCGCGACTGAATCACCGCCGCAAGGCCGAGGAGCTTGCTCCGAGCATGGGTTCAACTGCACTTTCGGCGATCAAGCCCGGTTGACTCCATGTTCAGGCTCGTCCGTCTGAATCTGCAAAAGTCCGCGAGGATCGCTTCATCCCCCGGCTGAACGACCGCGCGTCCCCTTGAATCCCAGCGGAAGCGCTCCCATACAAAAAACGAAAATCCCGCACAACCCGGCCGGCCCGACTCCTCACTCCTCCTCCCTTCCATCGTGATTTTCCACAGTTTTCCCGCGTAGCGGCCGACGGATTTTTTACCAATGATTGCTTGCATTTTCGGGCGTTTGCGTGTATAATGGAAACAGTCTAAAATCAGCGCTTTTTCTCCATATTTTCCGAAATCGCGTCCCATGCGCGACATTATTTTTTCCTGACGGGGGTATTCCGCATGAAGCTGCTGGAAGACAGGATCCTGAAAGACGGCAAGATCGGGGCGGGCAACGTGCTCAAGGTGGACAGCTTCCTGAACCACCAGATCGACGTGCCCTTCCTCTCGGAACTGGGGCGGGAATTCCACCGGCTCTATAAGGACGAGGGGATCACCAAAATCCTCACCATCGAGGCTTCCGGGATCGGGATCGCGTGTCTGACGGCTGCTCATTTCGGCGTCCCCGTCGTTTTCGCCAAGAAGACCCCCACCAACAACATATCAGGCGACGTCTACACCGCCGAGGTTTACAGCTACACCCACGAACGCACCTACGGCATCCGCCTTTCCCGGGATTTCCTCGGGCCGGACGACCGGGTCCTCATCATCGACGACTTCCTCGCGAAGGGCAGCGCGCTCCTCGCCCTGCTCAAGATCGTCCACGACGCGGGAGCCACCGCCGCCGGAGCCGGGATCGTCATCGAAAAAGCCTACCAGCACGGAGGCGAGATCGTCCGCGCCCAGGGCCTGAGAGTCGAATCCCTCGCCCGCATCGCCTCGATGGACGAAGACGGCGTGAAGTTTGTGAGGGAGGAATGAAGAGTTAGGAACTAGGAGCGAGGAGTTATAAAGTTTCACGTGAAACATCCGTCTCTCCGCCGAAACTCCACGCTTCGCCCTAACGGTTTTCGAGCGCACGGTTCGGCCTGCACGTCTGTCTGAATCTTAGAATGTGCGCGAAGATAAAGGAACAGCTTCAACATCCCGTCCGCGCGTTCCGTGTAATGCGCGCCTGAATCGCTGCCGTAAGGCCGCAGACTTGTCTGCGCACCATTCCAGCTGCACGAACACAGACCGCGCGAGGACGTGGGATGCAAGATCGAATTTCGATTCCGATGTGAGAGGACAGGTTATGCTCTCCGGCCAAGGGACCCGCACAGGGGGCCTTCGGCCTGAGATGGTCCCCCGTGCCGCCGTCCCGCGCAGGGACATAAATCCGAAAGGCGAAGCCTTTCATTCCTTATTTACCTTCGTTGAAGGTATGCTTTTCTCCGCCGACGGATCGGTCGACGCAGTCACCGGGACCGTCGTTGCTGATTTCGAAAGGCGAAGTCTTTCGGCCCTTCCAATACCTTCGGGAAGGTATTACTCCCCCGTTCTCCCGCCTTCGGGCCTGAGATATATGTACTAATTTATAATCAGGAGGAACAAGACCCATGTTCAAGAAAATTGCCGCGCTGGCAATGGCGGTCCTCATGCTTCTCGGCATGACCGCGATCCTCTCGTCGTGCAGCGGCGGAAACGCAGGCTCCATCACCATCGGCTGCATCATGGTCGGCGACGAGACCGAAGGCTACACCCTCGCCCACATGAACGGCATCAAGGAAGCCGCGAAGTCCCTCGGCATCGCGGACAGCCAGATCATCTGGAAGTACAAGATCGAAGAGAACTCCGACTGCTACGACGCCGCCACCGAGCTCGTCGGGCGCGGATGCCAGCTCATCATCTCCAACTCCTACGGCCATCAGGACTTCATGGCCCAGGCCGCGAAGGAACATCCCGAGGTCACCTTCGTCTCCATGACCGGCGACTTCGCGTCCATCTCCGGCATCCCGAACCTCAAGAACGGCTTCACCAAGGTCTTCGAGTCCCGCTATGTCTCCGGCGTCGTCGGCGGCATGAAGCTCAAGGAACTCCTGGACAACGGCACCGTCTCCCCCTCCGCCACCCCGAACTCCTTTGACGCGGACGGCAACGTCAAGATCGGCTACGTCGGCGCCTTCAACTACGCGGAAGTGGTCTCCGGCTACACCGCCTTCTTCCTCGGCCTGCGCTCCATCGTCCCGAACGCCGTGATGGAAGTGAACTACACCTCCTCCTGGTTCGATATCGCCAAGGAAGCCGCCGCCGCTGAGGCTCTCGTCGCCAACGGCTGCGTCATCATCGGCCAGCACGCGGACTCCACCGGCGCTCCCTCCGCCTGCGAGAGAATGCTCGGCGAAGGCAAGATCTGCTACTCCGTCGGCTACAACGTGGACATGCTCTCCGCCGCCCCCACCGCCGCTCTGACCTCCCCGACCAACACCTGGTCCGAATTCTACAAGGACCTCATGAAGAACGTCATGGACGGCAAGGAACAGCCCTTCGACGTTGCTAAGGGTTACAACGATAACGGCGTCGCCATCACCGCCCTCGGCCCGTCCTGCGCTCCCGGCACCGCCGAGAAGGTCGCCGAAGTCGAGACCGAGCTCAAGAACGGCACCCTCCATGTCTTCGACACCAGCACCTTCACCGTGACGAACGAGCAGACGACCTGCGACGTCCTCACCGACGCGAACGGACACCTGACCTCCTGCAAGGTCAACATGTCCTATATGGACTGGAGCACCATGACGCCCATCTACGAAGGCGAGACCGTCGAGTGCATCAAGGACGGCTACTTCGACGAGAGCACCTTCCGCAGCGCGCCCTACTTCTCCGTCCGCATCGACGGCATCATCGAGAAATAATCAGACCTTGATCCCAGAAGGGGGAGGAGGCTTCCCGTGAGCTTCCTCCCTTCGCTATTTTCGGAGGAGCCCCCCAGCCCCCACGAAAGACTCCGCCTTTCGAAATCAGCATCGACGGTCCCTGACCGTCGGCGGAGAAGAATTTGTTCATCCCTTCCCGAAGGGAAAAAAGGTATGAAACGCTGCGTTTCGGATTTAATGTCCCTACGCGGGACGGGCGCCGGGAGGGACCATCTCAGGCCGAAGGCCCCTCCCGAGGGTCCCTTGGCCGTATGGCATAACCGTACAGCTCGCACCTGAATCTAAAATCGAATCTGCATCCCACGTCCTCGCGCGGTCTGTGTTCGTGCAGTTGAACCCATGCACGGAACAAGTTCCGTGGGCTCCGCCAGCGTTTCAGGCGCACATTACACAAGACGCGCATCGCTGAATCGAAAACCGTTTCTCTGTCTTCGCGCACATGCTCAGATTCAGATCAGTATGCAGACAGAACCGCGCGAACGAAAACCGTTTGGCCTAAACATGAGGTCCCGGCGAGCAAATGTTTCACGTGAAACAATTCTTAATTCTTCATTCTGAATTCTGAATTTCATTCCTCATTCCTAATTCCTCATTCACTCCTAACTCCTCACTCCTCACTCATTTTCCGTAACCAGCAAACTCAGAAAGGTATTCTCTTTCATGTCTGAAATCGCAACTTCCGCCGCGGTACGGCTGGTCGGCATCACCAAGGCCTTCGGCACCAAAGTCGTGGCGAACAAAAACGTATCGCTGACGATCAACCGGGGCGAGATCCTCTCGGTGCTCGGCGAAAACGGCAGCGGGAAGACCACCCTCATGAACATCCTCTCCGGCATCTACTACCCCGACGAGGGCCAGATCTTCGTCGGCGGGGAGGAGGTCTCCATCGCTTCGCCCCGGGACGCCCTCCGCCTCGGGATCGGCATGATCCATCAGCATTTCAAACTGGTGGACGTCTTCACCGCCGCCGAAAACATCGTCCTCGGGATCCCGCCGGAAGAGGACGGGGGACGCCGCCTCGACATGAAGGCCGTCGCGCGCCGGGTCCGGGAGATCTGCGCCCGCTACGGCTTCGATATCGAACCGGATCAGAAGGTCTACGAAATGACCGTCTCCCAGAAGCAGACCCTCGAGATCGTCAAGGTCCTCTACCGTGGCGCGGACATCCTCATCCTCGACGAGCCCACCGCCGTCCTCACCCCCCAGGAGACCGAAAAGCTCTTCGGCGTCATGCGGGAAATGAAAAAGGACGGATGCGCCGTCGTCATCATCACCCACAAGCTCCACGAGGTCCTTTCGATCTCCGACCGGGTCGCCATCCTGCGCAAGGGCGAGTACATCGGGGACGTGAAGACCTCCGAGGCCACCGAGCTCTCCCTCACCGAAATGATGGTCGGCAAGAAGGTCGCCCTCGACATCGAACGGCCCGAACCCGTCAATCCCTCCCTGCGCCTCTCCGTCAAGAACCTCACCGTCTACGGCGCGGAGGGCGTTCCCGCTCTCAAGGACGCCGCGTTCGACCTCTACGGCGGGGAGATCCTCGGCATCGCGGGCGTCTCCGGGTGCGGCTCGAAGGAGCTCCTCGAAGCCATCGCGGGACTGCAGACCCCGGCGGAGGGCTCCGAAGTCCGGTTCCATCCCTCGGACGGATCGGCGGGGAAGGAGGGCGTCTCCCTCATCGGACTCACCCCGCGGCAGATCAAGGAACTGGGCGTGCACCTGTCCTTCGTCCCGGAAGACCGGCTCGGCATGGGGCTCGTGGGTTCCATGGGCATGACCGGGAACATGATGCTGAAATCCTACGAAAAGGGAAAGTCCTTCTTCACCGACACCCAGTCCCCGAAGAAGCTGGCGGAGGACGTGAAGGACGACTTCGGAGTGGTCACGCCGTCCCTCTCCACCCCCGTGCGGAGACTGTCGGGCGGCAACGTCCAGAAGGTCCTCGTGGGCCGCGAGATCGCGTCGGCTCCCGAAGTCCTCATGACCGCCTACGCCGTCCGCGGGCTGGATATCGGCACCTCCTACCAGATCTACCGGCTCTTAAACGAGCAGAAGAAGAAGGGCGTCGCCGTGCTCTACGTGGGGGAGGATCTCGACGTCCTCGTGGCCCTCTGCGACCGGATCCTCGTCCTCTGCGCCGGGCAGATCACCGGGATCGTCGACGGGCGGGAGGCCACCAAGGAAGGTATCGGCCTGCTCATGACCAAGCTCACGGATCCCATGCAGGCGGAGAATGAAAACGGCGCGGAAGAGAAGGGAGGAGAGAAGGCATGACGAAAACCGAACCGAAAGTCCTGAAATCCCGCGGCGAGCCCCTCGTCCACATCGCCAAGCGGGACAGCGTCTCCATCGGCAAAAAGATCTTCATCCGGGCGGCCGCCATCCTCTGCGCCATGATCCTGAACGCGGTCTTCATCGTCATCGTGACGAAGCTCAACCCCTTCGAGGTCTACGCCCGGATCTTCGCGGCCAGCTTTTCGCGGCCCATGCTCTTCATGCAGCTGCTGCGGGACCTGACCTCCCTGCTCTGCATCGGCGTGGCCCTCGCTCCGGCCTTCAAGATGCGGTTCTGGAATATCGGCGCGGAGGGGCAGGTCCTGATGGGCGGATTCGCCACCGCGCTGTGCATGATCTACCTGGGCGGCAAGATCCCCACGGGGCTTTTGTTCCTCGCGATGATCGTGACGAGCGTGCTTGCCGGAGCAATCTGGGGCCTGATCCCCGCGTTCTTCAAGGCGAACTGGAACACCAACGAGACCCTCTTCACCCTGATGATGAACTACGTGGCGATCCAGATCGTCGCCTACACCGTCAACATCCTGCGGGGCGAGCGGGCCTCCGTCGGGAGCATCAATCAGGCCGGGTGGTTCCCGAATATCTGGGGCTACAACTACACCCTGAATATCCTGATCGTCGCCGTCCTCACCGTGCTCATGTACATCTACCTGCGCTCCACCAAGCACGGGTACGAGATCGCGGTGGTCGGCGAGAGCGAGAGGACCGCGAAATACGCCGGCATCAACGTCAAGCGCGTGACGATGCGCACGATGCTGATCTCCGGAGCTCTCTGCGGGCTCTGCGGCCTGATCCTCGTCGCCGGGGACAAGCACACCCTCGCCACCAACACGGCGGGCGGCAACGGATTCACGGCCATCATCGTGGCGTGGCTCGCCAAGTTCAACACCTTCTACATGGCCCTGATCTCCTTTCTGCTGGTCTTCCTCGAAAAGGGAGCCCGGGAGATCGCATCGGCCTACGCCCTGAACGAGTACATCGCGGGCATCATTTCCGGGATGATCCTCTTCTTCATCCTCGGCAGCGAGTTCTTCATCCAGTACCGGCTGGTCCCGCGGCGGCGGTCGGATAAAGCGGATCAAAACGGGAAAGGGGAGGAATGAACATGATTCAGGAAAATCTTCTGGCGTGGCTGGTGCGGGCGGTCCAGTTCGGCACCATCATCATGTACGGCTCCCTCGGGGAGATTTTGACGGAGAAATCCGGCAACCTCAACCTCGGCGTGCCCGGGATCATGTACCTCGGGGCCTTCGCGGGATTCGCCTCCGTGTTCCGGTACGAGCGGAGCACCGAGAATCCGAACGCCCTCGTCTGCGTTTTGATCGGTCTCGTCTTCGCGTTCCTCGCCTCCGCTCTCGGCGGGCTGATCTACAGCTTCCTGACGATCACGCTCCGGGCGAATCAGA
This sequence comes from uncultured Ruminococcus sp., assembly GCA_902782445.1. Classification (GTDB taxonomy): domain Bacteria; phylum Bacillota; class Clostridia; order Oscillospirales; family CAG-272; genus UMGS1696. The sequence goes on along the minus strand of CACZNC010000038.1, from coordinate 1,216 downwards.
ACGTCACGGGTCTCGCCCTCACGACCTTCGGCACCGGGGTCGCCAACTTCATGTGCACCTACCTCTTCCCCGGGGTCTACGCGAAGGCCGGATTCGCCAATGCCGCCTTCAAGACGAAGATCCCCTTCCTCTCGGACAGGCTCGGGATCGTGGGGCAGATCTTCTTCTCCTACGACTTCCTCGTATACCTGGCCATCGCGGCGGCGATCGTCATGCACCTCTACGTCACGAAGACCCGGGCGGGGCTGAACCTCCGGGCGGTGGGCGAAAATCCCGCGACGGCGGACGCTGCCGGGATCAACGTGACGCGGCACAAATACCTGGCGACGGTGATCGGGGCGGGGCTCTCCGGCATGGGCGGGCTCTACTACGTCGTCACCTACAACGACGGGATCTGGGCGACGACGGACGAGATCGCGGCCCTCGGCTGGCTGGCGGTCGCGCTGGTGATCTTCACGACCTGGAGGCCGCTGAACGCGATCTGGGGGGCCTATCTCTTCGGGACGCTGTACTGGCTGTACAATTTCCTGCCGAAGCTCCTGGGGGCGACGAACAACGAGCGGACGGCGAGCCTGTATCAGATGCTGCCCTACGTCGTGACGGTGGTGGTCCTCGTGGCGGTGAGTCTGAGAAGGAGACGCGAATCCCAGCCGCCGGCCTCCCTCGGGTTGGCTTATTTCCGGGAGGATCGGTAAATTTCCCTTCTTCTGGTTTTGGGCTGAGACGGAGTTTCGGCCGGATCGGGATTTCGTCCGGCTTTGGATTTCCGGGAGTCATGGGTTGGAAAAGGAATCGGCGTCGGACGCGCGGTCTTTCAGCCGGTGAATCCGCCGATCCCCGCGGGCTCATGCAGATTGCAGGATGAACGAGCCGGAACATGGGGGATAACCCCGCGCGGTCTCCGGCGTGCAGTCGAACCCGTGCACGGAACAATGTTCCACGCACCGACGCAGTCGTGCTCACCGACGCAGTCGTGCTCACCGACGCAGTCGTGCTGGGCTCCGCCGGAGATTCAGGCGCGCATGGAAAAGGGGCTTTCCCCATCCGTTTTTCCGCATTGTTTCACGTGAAACAAAAACCGTCGGAGAAGAACTTCCTGTTCGACCCTGACGGTTTTTTCTGATACTAATCTCAAACTAAAAGGGAAAACGCGGCTTCTTGAAAGAAGCCTGGCAAGAACTTCTGAAATGGGAAAAGGACAGGCTAGACCAATAAC
>CACZNC010000037.1 GCA_902782445.1 uncultured Ruminococcus sp. | reverse complement strand
TTCACATTATTGATGTAGCCTGTCCCTATCCATTTCAGAAGTTCTTGCCAGGCTTCTTTCAAGAAGCCGCGTAACCCCTTAGAAGGGATTTAGTATCACATAAATAGAAAGGCGATCCTGCCGGGCAAGCAGAACCGCCTTTTTTGCGTCAGGCCGTCATTCCTTCGAGAGCCCCCACGCGGGATTCGGACGGGCGCTCATTTCGAGGACGAGCTCTCCGCCCGCCGTGAGGTCCCGGTGATCGAGGAACGCCCGGTCGTAGTTCTTCCCGTTGAGCTTCGCCGAGCGGATGTAGCGCAGACCGTCCCCCGCGCCTTCCGCCCGGATCGTGAAGGTCTTCTCCCCGAGGGAGAGTTCGATCTCGTCGAAGAGGGGGGAGGAGAGGGCGTATTCCGGCTTTCCGGGGCAGACGGGATAGAGCCCCAGCGCGGAGAAAGCCAGCCAGGAGGACATGGCGCCGCTGTCTTCGTCCCCGCAGATCCCGAGGGGGGAATTGGTGAACCAGAGATCCATGATCGTGCGGAGCCTGCGCTGGGTCATCCACGGCTTTCCGATATAGTTGTAGAAATACGGGATGTGGAAGGACGGCTCGTTGCCCATGCAGAACATCCCCATGAGCCCCGTGGAATCCGGGAACTGATTCAGGAAGCCGTATTTCCCGGGGGCGGGCATTGTGAAGAGCTCGTCCAGCCGGTCGGCCATCGCGGCGGGTCCTCCCATCAGGGAAGCCAGCCCTTCGATATCGTGCCAGACGGAGAAATTGAAGGTGTAGGCGTTGCATTCGGCGAACCACGCGCGCCCTCCCTGTCCTCCTCCCCGCATGGGGTCGAAATCGCAGACCCATTCGCCTTTCAGGTTCCGGGCGGTCATGAATCCGGTCTCTTTGTTGTAGACCTTCTCGTAGTTCTTCCCGCGGCGCATGAAGAAGGCGTAGTCTTCCTCCAGTCCGAGGTGCTTTGCCACCTGCGCGGCGCACCAGTCGTCGTAGGCGTGCTCCAGCGTGACGGCGACGGATTGACGGCGTTCGAAGGAGTCGGCCTCGGGGATCCACTCCTCCTCCCCCGGATCGAGGGCGGGGAAGAATCCGTTTTCGTAATAGCACCGGTCCAGCTCGTTCGCGGGCTTGTCCGCCACCCACGGGAGCATGGTGATCTCCGTCGCGTTGCGCTTCATCCCGCTGTAGGCCGTCCCGTAGTCCGCCGGGATCCCCTTGGAGAGAGCGTCGGCGAAAAGGGAGGCCGCGTGGAATCCGAGCATGCAGGGCCGGTCCCCGTCGGCGGAGGGGAAGGAGGGCATCGCGCCGGACTGGCGGTACATCTCCACGTAGCTTGCGAGCATCTTTTCGTGCCGCTTCGGTTCGAGGAGCAGCTGGAGGGGGTGCATCGAGCGGAAGCTGTCCCAGAGCTGATCCACCGTGTAGAAGCTGTCCCCCGCGTGCACGGCGTTGTCGTAGCCGGAGTAATAGTTTCCGTACTCGCCGTAGTCGTACATCTTCCCGAAGGAGCGGTAGAGGGCGGTGTAGTAGACCGTCTTTTGGTCCTCCGTGCCGCCGCGGATCTTCACCCTCCCGAGCAGGTCCTCCCAGACGGCTTTCGAGGCGGCCTGAACGGCGTCGAAATCCCGGCCTTCCAGCTCGATTCCGTAAATCTCCCGGGCCTTGTCCGCGGAGATATAGGAGAGGGATGCCGAGAGCTCCACCGTGCCTTCGAATCCTGTCAGAAGGACGAATCCATCCCGGATCTCGGCGCGGAAGGGCTTCGAGAGCCGGACGAAGGTGAAGGACCGCCGCGGGGAATGCCTGCCCTCGGGCTTTTCGACGAGGACAAAATCCTCCCCGGCGGAGAAGGAAGCGTGGTCCGCCGCGAGGAAGATCGCCCCCGCCCCTTCCGAACGGTAGACGAAGGAGTGGGCGGCTGTCGTGGCGTCCACCGCGATCCCGGAATCCTCGAGGAAGACCGCGTATCCGTAGGGATGGGAGCTCACCGCGCTCATGTCGAAGCGGGACACGGCTTTCGCGGGATTCTCAGCTCCGGCGGGGGCGAAAACGGCGCGGAGGGTGCCGATGGGAAAGGACGCGATCTTTTCGGCGATGTAGTAGTCCATGACGTTCGGCGTCACGGTGGGGAAGGAAGTCGCATAGCTGTGGGGGAGCGCGGCGATGGGGCGGGTCGAGGTCAGCAGATGGCCGATGGTGCCGATGTACGGATTGACATAGGAGGCGGGGGTCATGTTCATAGGTTCTCTCCTTTGCGGCTGATTCCGGTTCTTTTCCGGATCCAGTATAGCATAAACTTCCGGCTTATGCAAGAGCGGGGTGAGGGGCGGGAGGGGGGAAGATGGTGAAAATCTTCAACTTTTTTTGTTGAAATCTCCCTCTTTCCCCTTGCGGGACGGCGGAAAATATGTTAAACTATATGCAATAACCTTGCGACCATATTCAGGGCATGTCCCCGGGGGATCCGCACCGGTCCCGGACAGCCCGCGGTCCGAAAAGGAGAACGGTCATGACGACACGCAAAAACACCGCATGGGTCCTGATCCTCGCAATGCTTCTCGGCCTCCTCGCCGGGTGCTCCACCGCGACGACTTCGGAGGAGAACCCCTCCCCCACCGCCCCGGCACCCTCCGCGGAACCCGAGATCCTGGAGGAAGAGGCGGAAGAGGACGTATATGTTTCCGACGATCTGCCGGACGCCGACTACGACGGGTACGACTTCCGCATCCTCTCCTGCTATTTCTATGACAAGGAGCTCGCCACCTACATCACCTTCGACGAGATCACGGGGGATCCGGTGGACGACGTGCTTTACGCCTCCCGGGATTACATCCAGAACCGGTTCAACATCGGAGTCCGCTGGATCGAGACCGGGGACACCACCGCGGGCATGAACGCCGTGAAAAAAGCGGTCACCGCGGGGGACGACTCCTTCGATATCCTCATCGGCCACGACACCAACACCTTCGGCCTCGGCAAGGACGGGTACCTCTACAACCTCATGGCGGTGGAACAGTTCAATTTCGACAAGCCCTGGTGGCCGAAGAACACCGTGGAATCCCTCCGGGTCGGGGACAAGATGTACGCCGCGTCCAGCTATCTCTCCTACTGCGGCCTGCACTGGACCCGCGTCATCACCTTCAACAAGGACTTCGCGGAGGATCTCGGGTACAGCAGCCTCTACGACGAGGTCCGGGAGGGCAAGTGGACCCTCGACCGCCTGTACGAGCTCACCGAGGGCGTGTCCCAGGACCTGGACGGCAACGGAAAGATCACGGCGAAGGACCGCGTCGCCTTCACCTCGGGCACTCAGACCTGGTACTGTATGCAGGAGGCCGCCGACATTCCGGTCTACCGCCACGACGCGGAGGGGATCCCCTATCTCGACATCGACGTGGACCGGGTCACGAAATACGTCGATATCATGCGCCTGCTGATCACCGGGCCGGACTACGTGGCCAGCGGCGACTTCGGCATCGACCAGTTCAAGAACGACAAGGCCCTTTTCGCCTATACGCAGGTGGGGGATGCCTACGACACCTACCGCATCAGCGAGATCCGCTACGGCTTCCTCCCCACGCCGAAGCTCGACGAGGCGCAGAAAGACTACATCAACTGCTGCACCGACGTGCCCTGGGGCATCCCGAAGAACGTCACCCCCACTCAGCTCGACCTGATCGGCACGGTCTCCGAGGCCATGAGCTGCTACAACTACAACAACGTGCTCCCGGCCTATTACGAGACCGCCATCAAGGCCCGCACCGCCGACGCGCCGGACGACACGGAAATGCTCACGATCATCGCCGAGACGCGGACCATCAGCTTCTCCTACACCTATCAGCTCACCTACAACAACATCGTGGACGGCTGCGTGACGGGAAACAACGAAGTCGCGTCCTACTTCAAGAAGAACGAAAAGGTCGCCACGAAGACCCTCGACAAGATGGTGGAGAAGTACGCGAAAATGGATTGAGGAAGACCCTCTCCCTCTGAACACAAAAACCGGGCGGCCGCGGTCTCCTTTCCGGGGGGGATCTGCGGCTGCCCTTTTCTGTGTTGTTTTGATCCGGGGACGTTCCCGGCGGATTCCCGATCCCTGATTTCCCGGCGGGAGTCGGTCGGCCGCGCTCACATGCCGTCGGCTTCCTCGTAGGCTTTCAGGGATTTTTCGACTGCTTTGTTGAAGATCTTTTCGATCTTTTTGGCGGAGGAGGCGAAGTTCTCGGCCCCGGCGTTGACCGCGTTCTGGAACGCGCCGGAGATCCCGCCCCAGCCGAAGATATCGCCGAGGTCGTAGACGCGGTACTCGAAGATGATTTCGAGCATTTCGCGGCTGTCTTCGTCGCGGATCGACTTGCCGGTGATGGTGGTGTCGAGATAGGCGTTCATGAAGTCGCTGTGGCTGTCGATGGCAAGAGCTTCCGAGATCGTCGCGGAACGGCTCTTGTCGGCGACGGAACGCGGGATCACGAACGCGAGGGCGGAGCTCAGCACTTCGCAGGTATAGAATTCCTGCGCGTCCTCAAACTTCGGGAAGGGGAGCAGGCCGAAATCGTTTTCCATTTCCCGGAGGTCAGCAAATTTGCCGATCACTTCGCCGTAAAAGAGGCTGTGGCCGTTATAGAAGGTGTTGATTGCCCACTGGTTGTTGCTCGTCGCGGCTCCCTGAAAACGGTCGGGAAGTACCGTCGCGGTGTTGTCGTTCAGAATCGAGCCGATCTTCTCCGCAATCGTCACCATCCGCTCCGTGCCGAGGTTGGAGACAAAGGAGCCTTCCCCGTCGGGGACCACGAGGGATTCGCCCGCGCCGGACAGCATCCCGACATAGGAGCCCCAGTGGGTCGAGAATCCGAAATAGTCCTCCGGAGCGTTGAGCACCCCGTTTCCGTCCTCGTCGTGGGCGACGGTCGTCATCATTTCGTGCATTTTATCCATCGTCCATTCGTTTTCGCGGACGAGCTCGTAGGGGCTTTCCATGCCGTAGAGGGTCACAAGATCCTTGTTGAAGTAGAGGACCCAGGTCGCCTCGTCGTACTGGATGTTGATCTCGTTCTCGGCAAAGAACAGGCGGTTCGCGATGGTCAGGTAGTCGGACGCGGCCTGATCCCACCAGGGCATGTCGAGGTGGAATTCCGGCAGGTTTTTCAGATCGACGAGCAGATTCTGGCCCCCGAGGCTGGACGCGGAGGAAAGGGTCGGATAGGCGACGCCGTATGTGTCGTCCCCCGCGGTTACGGAGGACTTGATATCCGCATCCACGTTCCCGTCGACCTGCGTGATGGAGACGTTCAAAAGATCCTCGATGCGGGAGTTCCGGTTGTAGATGGCGTCGATGTAGGCCTCGCCGGTGATCCCTTCCGCCCAGACCTCGTCCAGACACCAGCTGATATCGGGCGATTTCAGGATGCGGAATTCATACCCGTCGTAATCCCCGGAGGGCATGTAGGAAGAAAAATCGTCCTCATCGGATCCGGCGTCGGCGGGCTGTTCGGCCGCGGGATCTTCCGTCGGGGCAGAGGTCTCGTCCCCGCTGTTTTCCGCGCTCTGGGCACAGGAGGCGGAGAAGAGAAGAAGGAGGGCGAGAAGGATGGACAGGCTCCGTTTTTTCATGATGGCGTCTCCTTAACGAGTTTTTGGATCCTGCTTCCATCATAGCATGCCGCTGCCCGGAACGCAAGAGCTTTTTTGAAAATTCTGCGGGGGAAGGGCGGGAGAACGGGGGCCCGGCGGCGGGAAGGATCGGCAGAAAAAACGGGAATCGTACAGAGACGCTTGCGTTCCCGCACCGGATCTGATATAATAAGGGCGGAAGCGTGCCGATTCCGCAAAGCCCGGCAGTCGTCGGACGGATCTGTGAGTGAAACGGAGGCGCGGACAGGAACAGAGCCGTATGCGGGATAAGACCCATGCGGTTCCCCAAAAGGCAGGGCGGGAACAGAGGATCCCCCCGGTATTGAGAAGGAGGAGAGCCGGATGAAGCGCAGAAATCAGTTTGAAGCCGTATACGCGGGGCCGGGGCAGATGCCGGTCCGCGACCGTGAAAAGCCCTCCGATCCGCAGAAGCCCGAGCCGCGGAAGCCCTATCCGTGGAATCAGGCGGAGAAGACCGGTCCCCGCATGGAGCGCGTGTACGCCGGACCTCCGCCGCGGGCAGAGATCCGGAGGAAGGACGCAGAACTCCGCGAAGTCTACGCCGGTCCTCCTCTTCCCCGGGAGGAAAAACCGGAGCCGCCGGAGGAGCCGAAGCCCGCGCCGGAAGCCGGGATCCGAAGCGTCTACGCCGGACCGCGCCCGAAAAAGGGTCTGTTCTCGTGGCTCAGCCGCAGGGGGAAGAAGTAGAAAACCGGACGAAGCGCCGTTCCGCATCCGCCCGGCCTGAAAAGCAACCAAAAACCGTCCGGAGGGGAACCGAAGTCCTCATTCCGAACGGCTTTTTCCATTTCCGCTGCCCCGCCCGCATACCGTCATGCCGCGAAGCAGAAGTTTTTTTCCGTCAGTCCGCCTTCTGCACCGTCAGGATCTCGCCGGGGGAGGTGGGAATGACGGTGATTTCGTCGGTCAGGGGAATCTTCTCCCCGTTCTTCACCGCGCAGTACCCGTCCCCGGGCTTCTCGAGGCGGAGTTCGGTCCCCTTTTCGCTGAGGATTTCCGCCCGGATCGTCCCGCCCGCGATCTCCCCGTCCACGACGAAGGCGCCGAACGCCCGGAGCCCGTGGAAGGACGCGTCCGCCGACCGGTCCCACGCCGGGAAGAGCCGGAGGATGTCTTCATAGCTCTGGAGCAGCATTTCGTTGACGGTGCCGGGGATGCCCGCGCTGTTTTCGATCCCGCCGCCGGCGTACCGGATCATGCCGTTCGGCAGGCCGCGGTTCGCAATGACCTCGCGGATGTGCCCGACGATCTCTTCCGGCGGGAATCCGAGCCGCACCGCCATCGGGTAGTAGGAGCAGAACCGGTTGTGGCTGTCCCAGATCGAGAGCCGCCGGTGGGTGTTCCGCGCCGCTTCGTAGAGTTCCGGATCGCTCGTTTTCCCGACGCCGTTTGCCGGGAAGATGTATTCGAGGGCGAGCTCCCGGACCGCATCGCTCCCGTCGATCCCCCTGAGGATCTTCTCTCCGTCGCTCTCGAAGATATCGGCTCCCGGGAGCTTTTCCAGGATCTCCTTCCACTTCGGCACCCGGTCCGCGTCGACCCCGAGGGCGGAGGAGAGGTCGATCATCAATTTCATGAGCATCCGCACCAGCCCCTTCGAGACCACGGGATTTTTGTCGTCGTGTCCCGAGGGCATGTGATCGGGTCCGGCATACCATCCGACCTCGTTCAGCGCGTCGTTGTAGATCTGATAGACCCCGTCTTCGAGGACCAGATAGTCCTCCCAGAATTCGGCGACGGAGCGGAGGAAATCGTAGTACTCCCGTCGGGCGAAATCGACGTCCCGGGTGGCGTACCAGTGCATCATCGGGACCACCGCGGCATAAGCTCCGTTGCTCTTCTGGCCGAGGAAGAGGTGGCCGTGCTCCTTCGTGTCGGGCCGGACGTCGGTCTCCATCCCGAGGGGGCCGATCCCCACCGGGAAATACGCGCCGCGCACCCCGAGGAAGTCCCGGGCATACCGTTTCGCGATCGGCAGAAAGTCGTTCAGCGGGGCGAAATAGCAGCGGAGGAGCTCCGGGTGGTTCGAGGCGGTCAGTGCGTAGAAGGGAGCCTCGAAATTGTAGTTGAGGTGGTAGTCGCCGAACCAGCCCATCCCGTCCGCCGTGGAGTAAGCCCCCCAGAGACCGGGCGGGAATTTCTCGTTCCGGGCGCAGCAGGCCACGGCGTAGATCCCGGAATACCACCAGAGCTCCAGCTCTTCGTCCGGGAGGCAGACGCCGCTCTTCGACCAGAAGTCCGCCCACCACCGCCGGTGCTCCGCAAGCAGTCTCCCGCAGGTCTCCGCGTCCAGGGAACGGATCCTTTCGAGTGTCTGGGAGCGGTAGGCGGCCGTGTCGTGGTTCGTGGCGATCCCGATTGCCCAGAGGATCTTCTCGCGCCCCTCCGCCGCCGTCCGGGAGATCATCCTCGCGGCGCAGATCCCCCACGACGGGAAGCGGCAATAAGGCGTGTCGAATCCCCGCACGGAATAGACGATCTCCCCGTCCTCCCCGCATTCCGCCTCCGCCTCAGATCCCGGGAGCGGGAGGAGGTTCAGGGAAGCGGAGACGGCGGGCTTTGTGCGGTCGAGCTCGATTAAAACCGTGTTCTCCGACGCGCAGACCGTGATTTTCAAGGATGCCGAGAGAGGCCCGTCTTTCAGCCTCACCCGGATCTCAGCCCGGTCGAGATCCTCTTCGGCAAAGTAGTCCGCGTAGGCCAGCTGGGGCAGAAGGATCTCCGCCAGCCCGAGGGGAGCGATCCCGCCGCGGTTCTCCGTGTAGACCCTGCCGTCCGCTTTCCAGAAATCCGCCTTGCCGATCCAGAGCCGCACCCGGTCCGCGCTTCCCTCGAGGGTCACGGTGACGTCTCCGTTGCCTGCGATCAGTCCGTCCGGGAGAGCGGTGGAGGGCGTCGCCTTCGCGGGTTCCCGGATCGTGAAAATGTGTTCTTTCATGGGGTTTGACCTCCCTTTTCTGTTCCGTTATTTTTGTCCGAGTTTGCCGCAGAACGCCCGGATCTTCTCTCCGTTTGCGGGATCGGGCCTGCTCTTCGGGTCGATCAGAACGAGCTCCGCGTCGAAGGCGTCGATCCCGAGGGCCGCTTTCAGCTTTTCGAAGGCCTTTTCCGCTCCCGACCCGCTCTCGCACGCGAAGGCCGCGAACCGTTTTCCGGCGAGATTTTCGTCCCGGATAAAGGTGCGGAGCGGAGGCGTCACGTTTCCGGCCCACACGGGGAATCCGAAGACGATCCTCTCATACAGGGCCCCGTCGAAGAAATAGGGGACGAGCTTTGGCTTTTCCGCCATCACCGCGCTCTTGCCGCCCCAGAAGAATTTGCGGAATCCCTCCGACGGGTACGCTTTCTCCGGTTCCAGCCGCAGGGTATCCGCCCCCAGCTCTTTTGCGATCTGCTCCGCCGCGAAAGCCGTGTTGCCTTCGAGGGAATAGTAAACGACGATGGTTTTCATGGGCTCTCCTCTCACTCCGCGCGCCAGTCCGCGTCGAACTCCGCGTTCCGGTCGCAGATCAGTTTTCCGTCTTCGATTTTCAGCTCCGCCATCTGGACCGCGCTCCGGGGCGTGTTCTCCGGGTGGGTGAAATAGACGACGAAGGCTCTCCCTCCCGTCACGAACACGTCCGCGTGGGCTCCTCGGCCCTGATCGTCGCGCCGGGTCCCGCTTTCCCGCAGGATGTTTTCCTTCTGGCGGACGAAGTGTTCGCAGTCGTCGGAGCGGTAGACCGCCAGCCCGTCCCAGACGTCGGCGATCATCCAGCAGGTCCCGCCGAAGGAGAAGACGTTCGGACCCTCCTCGGCCTGATCTTCCGCCGCCCGGCCCCGGTACTCCCATTCATAGAGATCCGGGCTGTCGGCATAGCAGGTGAAGGAGTCCTGCCGCTCGTCCTTGTACCACATCCGCCAGCCGCCGCCGGGGAGCTCGAACAGGCAGGGGTCGATGATCCGGGCGGAGCCGAACGCGAGACTGCCCATCCGGGTCCAGCGGAACAGGTCTTCGGAGACATAGTGCTCGATCCGCGCGTCCCCGCCCCAGTCGAAGTAGATCCCCCGGATGTAGGAGACGAACATGTGATAGCGTCCGTCCGCCCGGCAGTACACGATCTCCGGGGCCCAGAAGGTGTTCTGCCCGAATTCGAATTCCAGATCCAGCGCGCCGCGGTAGTGCCAGTCGCGTCCGTTTTCGGATTCCGCGACGCCGATCCTGCTTCCGTAGCAGTAGGACACCCCGGCGACCGTTTGATTGGCGCGCCTCTGGGTGTAAAACATATAGAACAGTCCGTCCGATTCCTTGCGGATCACCATGGGGTCGGCGGCTCCGTCGTAGATCGGATCGCGGAAAAGAGGGGCAGGGATCATGATGCGTCTCCGTTTCTTCCTCGGGGGAGCGGGATCTCCTCCGTCTCCCGGCAGTCTTTCCCCCATTATACCGCGTCCGGGCCAAAAAAGCAAGAGCGGAAAAAGAAGCCGCGTCCTTGACCTCGGGCCCGGGGTGTGCTATAATGGGGGCGCGGATACGACATCGCCGGCCGGTGCTCCGCCGCATTGGGGAACAGCCGGTAGGAACGGGATCTTGACAGAAAAAAGAGGAACCGAAATGAAGCTGAACATGCTGAAACCGGGTCAGTCCGCCCGGATCCGGGAAGTGGGCGGGGAGGGCGCGCTGCGTCAGCACCTGCTCGACATGGGCGTGATCCCCGGCGCCAGGATCACCGTCGTCCAGGCGGCTCCGATGGGAGATCCGATCGAGGTGCGCCTGCACGGATACGAACTGACGCTGCGGCTCGCGGACGCCGAAAAGATCGGAGTCACCCCGGCGGAGGAGGAATCCGAGGCGGAAGCGGAACGGCCGGAGAGCGCAAGGACCGCCCACCCCGGTCTCGGCGAAGAAGGGAAATTCCATCCGAAGGGGAGCGGGGATCCTTTGCCCGAGGGGACGGAACTGACCTTCGCTCTCGTCGGCAACCAGAACTGCGGAAAGACCACCCTCTTCAACCAGCTCACCGGAGCCAACCAGCACGTCGGCAATTTCCCCGGCGTGACGGTCGACCGCAAGGACGGCGTGATCCGGGGGCACGCGGACACGAAGATCACCGACCTGCCCGGGATCTATTCCATGTCGCCCTATTCCAGCGAGGAGCTCGTCTCCCGGGATTTCGTGCTGGCCGAACATCCCCGGGCGATCATCAACATCCTTGACGCTACGAACATCGAGCGGAACCTCTACCTCACGATGCAGCTTTTGGAACTGAACATCCCGATGGTGGTCGCCCTCAACATGATGGACGAACTGCGGGGCAACGGCGGCACCGTGAACGTCAACGAAATGGAAGCCATGCTCGGCGTCCCCGTCGTCCCGATCTCCGCGGCGAAGAACGAGGGCGTGGACGAGCTCGTGCGGCACGCGGTCCACATCGCCCGGTATCAGGAACGCCCGGCGCGGCAGGACTTCTGCGGGGCGGAGGATCACGGCGGAGCGGTCCACCGGGCGATCCACGCGGTCAGCCACCTGATCGAGGATCATGCGCAGAGCGCGGGTCTTCCCGTCCGCTTCACCGCCTGCAAGCTGATCGAGGGGGACGCCCTGATCGCGGAACGCCTCGGGCTCGAGGAGAACGAAAAGGAAATGCTCGACCACATCGTCCTCCAGATGGAGCGGGAGCGTGGCATGGACCGGAGCGCGGCGATGGCGGATATGCGGTTCGACTTCATCTCGAAGGTCTGCCTCTCCTGCGTCATCAAGCCGAAGGAGAGCCGGGAGCACATCCGGAGCCGCCGGATCGACCGGGTCCTGACGGGGAAATACACGGCGATCCCGGTGTTTGTCGGCATCATGGCGCTGGTGTTCTACCTCACCTTCTTCCTCGTCGGGCCCTTCTTCCAGGATCTCTTGCAGAGCGGGATCGACGCCTTTGCGGATCTGACGCGGAGGGGGATGGAGGCGGCCGCGGTGAACCCCGTCATCCAGAGCCTGATCCTCGAGGGGATCTTCGAAGGCGTGGGGACCGTCGTGAGCTTTCTGCCGGTCATTCTGATCCTGTTCTTCTTCCTCTCGATGCTCGAAGACAGCGGGTACATCGCCCGGGTCGCCTTCGTGATGGACAGCCTTCTCCGGCGGATCGGCCTCTCCGGGCGGAGCATCGTCCCCATGCTGATCGGCTTCGGATGCACGGTCCCCGCGGTGATGGCGACCCGGACCCTGCCGAGCGAGCGGGACCGGAAAATGACGATCCTTCTCACCCCCTTCATGTCCTGCACGGCAAAGCTCCCGATCTACGGCTTCTTCGTCCACATCTTCTTCCCGGACAAAAGCTGGATCATCATCACGGGGATCTACCTCCTCGGCATCGTCACGGGGGTGCTCGCCGCGCTGATCTTCAAGAACACCCTCTTCCGGGGCGAGGCGGTCCCCTTCGTCATGGAACTGCCGAACTACCGGATCCCGGGGATCAAGAACGTGCTCCAGCTGCTCTGGGAGAAATCGAAGGACTTCCTCGAACGGGCGTTTTCCATCATCCTGATCGCCACGATCGTCGTCTGGTTCTTCAAGAGCTTCGATTTCTCCTTCAACCTCGTGGAGGACTCCCGGGACAGCATTCTCGCCGCCGTGTCCGGACTGCTGGTGCCGGTGATGAAACCCGTCGGCCTCGGGGACTGGCGGATCGTCACCTCCCTCATCAGCGGGTTTCTGGCGAAGGAGAGCGTCGTTTCGGCGATGGAGACTCTCTTCCGCTCCGGCGTGAACGAGATCGGGACCCTCGGCGCCGCGTCCATGCTGGTGTTCAGCCTGCTTTACACCCCCTGCGTCGCGGCAGTCGCTTCGATCCGGCGGGAGCTCGGGCGGAAATGGGCGTTCTGCGTCGTGCTATGGCAGTGCGGGATCGCGTGGATCGCCGCCCTGATCGTGAGGCTCGTCGGGCTGGCTCTCGGGATGTGAGCGCGGAATCAAAACCAAAGGAGGCGCGTCCATGAACGGATGGGATATCGCGATCCTCGCAGCCGTGGCGGGGGTCGTGCTCTTCATGATTCTCCGGCGGAGAAGATCGTCCGGCGGATGCCACGGCTCCTGCTGTTCCGGGAACTGCGCGGAATGCGCCGGGTGCGGGGGAACCGTCAAGCTCCCGGCAAAACGGAGCGGCGGACCGGACCGCGCGGATAAAAACGGAACCGGAAGAGAAGATCCCGGAGCGCAAAGCTCTTGCAATCCGCAGGGATCCGATGTATAATGAACAGGAAAAAGCGGACCGAAAACACGGAATGACCCCGGAAGGAGGCAAGTCAATGAGAATCAGAACCGTAAACGCAAAAGGAATCCTTTCCCTGCTGCTCGCGTGCCTGCTCCTCGTCCCGTCCCTCGCGGCGTGCGGCGAAAGCGCCGAAAACGCGGATCCCGCCGAAAAACCGGCCGGAAGCAGCGAAGTGAGTACCCCCGACGAAGCCCTCGAAGCCGAACCTGAGGAGACGACAGCCGTGTCGGACGAGCTCGGCAATCCCGATTTCGGCGGGCGGATCTACACGGTGCTCTACCGGGACGAGGCCGAGCATCTGCGCGAGATCACGGCGGAGGAGCTCACCGGGGACGTCATCAACGACGCGGTGTTCAACCGGACCGTCAATCTTCAGAACCGGTTCAATATGGAACTGGGCCTGCTTCCCGTCTCCGAGGGGAATCTGAACAACACCTTCTCGAACGCGGTGTCCGCCGGGGACCGGTCCTTCGACGTCGGGTTCCAGCACATGATCCTGACAGCCTCCCTCGCGGCGGCAGGCGTCACCCTCAACTGGTATTCCATGCCGCACCTGAATTTCGAAAAGCCCTGGTGGACCTCCTCCGTCAGGGAACTGACCGTCAACGGCATCATGTACGTCACGGCGTCCGACTACTGCATGAACACCTTTGAAATGACCTGGTGCCTGATCTTCAACAAGCAGATGATGACGGACCTCATGATCGAAAAAACGCCCTACGACCTGGTGGAAGAGGGGGACTGGACCATCGACTCCTACTACAATATGGTCAAGGGCGTCTCGAACGACAGCGACGGCGACGGGAAAATGACGGTCAAGGACACCTACGGGATCAACTCCTACGGCTCCCCGTGGCTGGCCTCCGTCTCGAACTACTGGTGGGCCTGCGGCGAGAGCATTTCCCGCTTCGACGACACGGGCAAGCCCTATTTCGCCATGAACACCGAAAAGACCTTCGACGTATTCCAGAAAATGTACGCCCTGCTGGTGGAGGACAACATCGCGTGGATGGATCAGACGAGCGGCACGAAAATGATCTTCTGGAACGGGCAGGCGCTGTTCGAATCCATGATGGTCCGGGACGTGGAAGTCAACCGGGACAAGGATCTGAGCTACGGCCTCGTGCCCTATCCGAAGTACGACGCGCTACAGGAAAAATACCTGACGCTGGTGGACGGTCACGCCTCCGTCATGGCTCTCCCCGTGACGCTCTCCGAGGACGACCGGGACTTTGTCGGCACGATGATCGAGGCCTTCTCCGCCTCCGCCTTCAACGACGTCATTCCGGCCTACTACGAGGTGGCGATCCAGACCAAATTCGCTCAGGACGAGACCATGCCGAAGATGCTGGATCTGGTGCGCGAGGGGCGCGTCTTCAACTTCGGCTACGTTTACGACCCGACCATCAACCGCGACATCCTCGTCAACCTCATCACCTCGAAGAGCACGGACCTCGCCTCCAAGCTGAAATCCGTGCAGAAGGTCACGGAGAAGTATTACGAGAAGGTCACGAAAGATTTTGAATAAGCGGATGCGGATCCCGTTCCCCGCGCCGCGGATCCGATACGAAACCGATAATTCCGTCTCCCGCATGGAAAACCTCCGTGTCGGGAGGCGGCTTTTTTGCCTGTGCGGCCCTTGCGTTTTCCGTTGAAATCTGATATAATGGGTCAAACGGTTTCGGCCGGATCCGCGGGGGATTCCCGGATGCTTCCCGGAGGAACGAGATGAAGAAGAAAAAGAAAGACGGCTTCTCTTTGAAGAAGCGCATACAGTACTGGTTCGACAACCGGATCGCAAACGGCTCCCTCGGCCTGATCCGGGCTCTGATCGCGGCTTCCCTCGTCATGGCGGTCCTCATCGCCGGACTGATCCTTCTGTTCGGATTCCAGGAAGACAGCGAGCCCGCGGCCGTGATCTGGGACAGCATCGCGACGGTCATCAACGCCTGGATGCCGTACTGGGACGAGGGGAGTCTCGGGTATCTGCTCCTCATGTCCGTCACCGCCATCGCGGGCGTGCTCTTCACGAGCGTGCTGATCGGCATTGTGACGAGCGCGATCGAGGACAAGATCTCCGATCTCCGCCGCGGCAATTCCTTCGTCCCGGAACAGGATCACATCGTGGTGCTGGGTCTGCCCGACGGCGAATTCACCCTTCTGCGCCAGCTCATCCTCGCGGCTGCCGGGGATCCGGTCTGCATCGTGCTCGGGGAGGATCTGGACCGGGAGGAGATGGAGCACGACCTGAAAGAGAATCTCGACGTTCCGAAAAACGTGCGGATCATCACCCGGACCGTCGACATCACGGACCCCGCCTCCATCGAAAAATGTTCCGTCGAAACCTGCCGCACGGTGATCGTCAGCCCGATGGACGACACGAGGACCGTGAAGGCGGTTCTTGCCGTCTCCGCGCTCCTGCAGGAGAAAGGGGCGGAGGGGGTCCGCATCAACGCCATCGTCTCCCGGAACGACTACCGGTTCCCGCCCTCCCTCGCCGAAGCGCACAATATCTGCTCCCTGCAGACGAACGACATCCTCGCCAAGATGATCGCCCATTCCTGCACGCAGATGGGGATCTCGGAGACCTTCAAGGAAGTGTTCAACTTCGAGGGATCGGAATTTTACCTGATCGATTTGGAGGATATCACGGGCTGGACCTTCGAGCGGCTCATGACGAAGATGGACCGGGCCGTTCCCGCCGGGGTGCTCCGGGACGGGAAAATGACCGTCAATCCCCCCGCCGCGTTCGAGATCCGGGAGGGCGACCGGATCCTCGTCTTTTCGGAGAACAGCGGATCGGCGGTCCTCGACCGGGAAGGATCCAACCCTCCCGCCGCCGAAGGGGACGAACGCCGGATCTACAAAGAAGACAACGCCGCCGCCGTCCTCATAGGCTGCAACGAATCCGTCGGGATCATCCTGCGCGAGCTCCCCGAAAACGTGACCTGCGTGACGCTGGCCGGGGCGGATCTGCCGGAGGAGGGAAAGGAAGAACTGCGCCGGATCGCCCATGCCCGGGGGCTGGAAGTGGAATACCACGGCGGGGAGGTCAATTCGGAAAGGGCACTGCGCGCGCTTGCCCAGACGGCCGAGCACATCATCCTCCTGACCGATCACGCAGTCGACCCGGAGGCGGCGGATATGGACACGATGTTCCGCCTTCTGAACCTGCGGGATATCCGCCAGCGCTTCGGCATGTCCTTCAACATCACCGTCGAGATGCAGAAGGAGCACAACCAGAATCTCGTGGATTCGAAGGACCAGACGGACTTCCTCGTCTCCTCCAGCATGGCGTCCCTCTTCCTCGCCCAGCTCGCGGAAAACCCGGAACTGATCGACGTCTTCCGGGAGATCCTTTCGAACGAGGGGAACGAACTCTATCTGAAAAACGCCGGGACGAACCGGCTGACCGGCGCCTGCACCGTCCGGGAACTCCGCCGGACCCTTCTCCGCCGGGGCTACATCCTTTTAGGCTGCTACATCGGAGCCGAAAAGCGGAGCAGGTACGATCTGCGGCTGGACGACGAGATCAGCCTCTCCGAAGACGACGACGTCATCGTGCTGGGATTGAAATAAGGGCTCTGCAAGAAACCGGAAACCGAAACAACGGCATAAAGAGAAGAGGGGCGGCGAAACCCCTCTTTCCCTTTGCGTTTTTTCGTTCTGTCAGCGGTATTTTCATCGGATTTACGATATGCCTTACAGCGGAAACGGCTTCCGGAACAGGGAGACGCCTCGGAAGTCCGCTTATCCGCAGGTCCCCTCCGCGAACGCGAGCCGGAGTTCCTCCTCCCCCGCTTCGGTCGAGAGCCAGAGACGGTCTCCGACGGGGATGCGGAGCCTGTTTCCGTCCCGTTCGACGGGAAGGGGATCCCCGTCTTCCGTCCGGGTCACGGCGCAGTCCGACGGCAGGGGCAGATCCAAGATCCCCTCCCCGTACAGATGCCAGAAGACGGCGCAGTTCTTCCCCCTCCGCCGGAAGAAGAAGGCCCGGATCGACGGATCCCCCGTCGGGATCTGTTCGTATGGAAGCAGCTCGAAGCCGCTCTCCCCGTTTTTGAGAAGGATGTGTTCCCGTCCGGTGTCCCGGAGCATTTCCTTCTGCTCCCCCGTCAGCCATTTCGCGGCGCGGACCTCTTCCCAGCGGCGGAAGACCGCGAGAATGTCCCGGATCCGGGGATGAGCCCGGAAGCCTGCGAGATTGGTCTGGATCGTGACGGGGCAGTCCCACGCCGCCGCCCGGCTGGATCCGAATTCGACGAGATCCGCCTGGGTCCCGCCGTCCTTTCTGCCCTCCGGGAGCCAGAAGCCCCACCAGCCGAAGTCCAGCCGCGTGAAGTCCTGCCGCATCCGGGGCGCTTCCTCGGCGGGATATTTGCGGATCATGTCCTTGAAAATATCCGGCGGGAAGATATCGAAGGCGTTGCCGCCGGACAGGTGATGCCAGCTGAAATGGGCCTTCGCCGCGCCTTCCGTGAAGAGAGGAGCGGGGGAGAGCTTCTTCCAGACCCGGTACTGCGCCAGCGGGATCCAGATCTCATAGGGCGGTCCCGCTCCCTCCGAGCCGTCGAAGTAGCAGAAGCGGAACCCCACGTTGTACAGATCTGCGATCTTGTCGGCGATCTCGTCCTGCAGGGAGGTGTTCTGGTCGATGTAGCAGGACATGGCGCCGAATTCGCTGACGTCGAGGATCCCGCCCCGCTCGCCTTTCGGATGACTGCGGACAACAGTGCCCCGGTGCCCGCGTTCGCACCCGGTGAAGCGGAAGGGCCGTTCCGACGTGAAGCCCCCGTAGGCGATCAGCTCCCCGCCGAAGGAGAGGATCCGGGTCCCGTCCGCCAGCGCGCTGCCTGCGGGATCTTCGTCCACCGGGATCTCCCCCGCGTCCGGGCCGACCTCTTCGGAGAGGGTGAAGCGGCGGGTCAGATTCAGCCTCGCGTCCGCCGTGGGGGTGCAGTAGCGGCTGGAGAGCCCGATGTGGGTCTGGAGGAAGTGCAGGCCCGGGGTGATCCCCGCCGCCCGGATCTTCTCGACCATCGCGCGGGCGTCCTCTTTGCCCCTCGGATATTCGTCCCGCCAGTCGTAATTGCCGTTCAGGGTATAGCCCCGCTCCCGGAAGAAGGAGGTGTAGTAGAGCAGCATCAGCCGGAATCCGCCCTCCTTGGCGAACCGGATGTGCTCGTCCACGTTCGCCGGGGTACAGTCCGCCGTCCAGTAGGTCGAGGCGTTGAGGGCGTTGCTCCGGCGGCTTGCGGCTCCCGGGGGCAGTCCGAGATCCCGCTCCGCGTCGTCCATGGCGTCGAGAAAGCTGTCCGTCGGGGCGGCGAGGAGAACGGCGGGTCTGTCATAAAGCCCGGTCTCCTTCCGCACCTTCGCCGTGAGGACCCGGTACGTCCCGGACGGCGTATCATGGGCCTCGTTTTCCGCCCACACCGTCGGATCTCCCGCGATCAGAGCGACGGAGGAGACGGCGTCGTGGCTGACGTTGAGCCATTCGCCGAAGCAGTCGAGGGCGGGAAGGGGAAGCGCCGCGAGGGTGAAGGCCGATACCGGGGGCGTGTCCATTTTCAGGCCCGGATAAGCCTCGGGGGGAACGCGGAATCCCTTCAGCCGGAAGGCGAAATACCGCGGCGCCACGTCGGCCTCGATCAGGGCCTCATAGGGCGCGAGCCGGAATCCCGCGGCAAGGGTGATCCGCCGGATGCCGTCCGGTCCCGTTACTTCGCTCTCGACGCGGAGGCGGCAGGCGGGATAGACGGTGCGGCGGTTGGGATGGGCGAGCTTGATCTCGTTGTTGAAAGGCCGGGGCTGCTCCACCGAGAAAAACGGCACATACTCCGCCGGGGAGAGACATTCCCGTCCGGCGGATTTGAGGAACACGCTCTTCGCTATGGCGTCTTCCCCGATTTTGAGGACGCAGAGCTCGTTTTCGAATACGATCGGATTCATGAAACTGCCTCCTGTTGAAAAAGATGGAAAAGTTCAGAGCAGGGAAGCCGGGAAGTCTCCGGGCAGAGCGGAGGAGAGGATCTCGGCGAAGCGTTCCAGCCCCGCGCGGTCGTCCTCCCCGAAGGTGTGCTTTTTCGGGCTGTCGATATCGAGGACCCCGACGAGGCGTCCGCCGATTTTCAGAGGGACCACGATCTCGGATTCGGACGCGGCGTCGCAGGCGATATGGCCGGGGAAGAGATGCACGTCCGGGACTACGACGGTCTCCCCTCTTGCGGCGGCCGTCCCGCAGACTCCGCGTCCGACGGGGATCTCGATGCAGGCGGGCTTGCCCTGAAACGGCCCGAGGACCAGAAGCGCGGGATCCGCCAGCAGATAGAATCCCGCCCAGTTGACGTCCTTCATCTCCTGCCAGAGAAGGGCGGCGGCGTTCGAAAGATTGGCGAGGGGATGGGGCACGTCCGCGGTCAGGGAGGAAAGGGCGGCGTTCAGTTCGTCGTAGTTCACGGTTCGGTTCCTTCTTTCGTCTCTTCCGGGATCCGCCGGGGGAGCCGCGGGAGAAAAGATTTCCGAAATCTATCATACAGGATCGGGGCGGACGGTGTCAAGGGGAGACGGCGATTTTGCCCGAAAAAAGTTTGCAGAGAGTTCAACAAATGACGCCTCCCCGGGGTGCGCCGGCTCTTGCGTTTTCTTCGGTTCTGTGGTATACTATAAAAAGGAAATCTCTGCGCGGTCCTCCTTTTTCGGGGCGGACTGCGGGAAAGGACTGGTCTTCCATGAAGGACAACGGATTGCTCCGGGATCAGGGCGGCGACGGGATCGCTCCCGAAAAACCGGAGGAAGAGAAGAGCTGGGCGGAATACGACCGGGAGGCGGACGAGCAGGAAAAGCGCGAGGCGGAAGCTCAGGCCGCGGCAGAAGAAGCGTCGTCATCCCCGGCCTCGTCATACAGGGAGCCGGAAGACGGCAAAGAAAGCGAAGAAGAACGGAAGGACCCGGACGGAACGGATGAACCCGCGGTCCCCCCGCCCGACGGATTATACGAAGGATACAGCGAATACGAGGTCACCGGGGAATACGACGGTTTCGCGGAAGGCGCGGGATCGGAAGAGGAATCCCCGGAAGAAGACCCTGCGGCATACGGCCCGGAAGAGGAACCGGAATTCGCCGGATACGACGAGGATCAGGATCCCTCCGACTATTACGCGGAGGAGGACGGGTACGGCGCGGAAGAAAAGCCCGAAAATCTCGCGGAGATCGCGGAGAGGATCCTCGGGGCGCGCCATTCGAAGGCCTCCACCGCCGCTCCCATCCGCACCCGGGGAGAGCGGGACAAGCAGCGGACGCCCGAAGAGCAGCCGAAGGACGGCACCTCCGCGGCGATCCTTCCCCCCGCGGTGCCTGCCGTGACGCCGGGACCCGTTTCGGATCAGGCCGGGAATCCCGCCGGTCCGGATCCGGGAGTTTCTTCTGTCCCATCCCCCCAGCCGAATGCGGGATTGCCCGGAAACGCGCCGGATGTACAGCCCGTGAATCCCGGATCGAAACGCCGCAGACCGCCCTTCGTGTCCCGGCAGGAGAGGGAAGCTCTCGAAGCCGAGCGTCAGGCGGCCGCGGAAGAAGCGGAACGGAGGGCGAAAGAGGCACAAGCCCGGGCGAAGAGAAAGCGTCTGACCACCGGGATCGTCGCAGTGTGCGTGATCGCCCTGCTTCTGGCCGGAGTCTGGGCTGCCGTTTCCATAGCGAACCGGAACAAGCCCGCGGACACGAAGACCGCCGATCCCGCCGTTTCTGAGGAACCCGTCACGGCAGATCAGGGCGTGTCCGGCGGCGGAACGGAAGCGCAGACCGGCGAAAACGCGGAGAACGGGGAAAACACGGAGAACGAATCGGAGCACACCGGGGATCCGGCTGAAAATCCGGGTGAGGACAATCCCGGGACCGAGCCTCAGAGCGGGGATGGCGAAAATCCCCCGGAAAACGGCGAAGATGATCCCGGGACCGGGGAAACCGACGTGCAGTCCGGGGAGGAAAATCCCGCGGATCAACCCTCCGGAACGGAACCTGCAGGAACGGAGCCGGAAGGACCCTCCGAGACCCCGGATCCCGGTAAGACGGAGGACACCGGCACAAAGGATCCGGAACCCGAGGAACCCGTTAAGGAACCCGTTCCGACCGGAAAGAAGATCACGGTCCGGTTCGAGTTCTTTGGACGGGAGCCCTTCGAGGTGGAGACCGAGCCGAAGACCCTCGGGGAGATCCTCTCCGACCGCGGCATCACCCTCGCGGAAGGGGAAATGCCCTCCGTCAGCCAGAGCGAGCGGATCTCCGAAAACACCACCGTCACCGTGGACCGGTACGAATACAAGGACTTCACCGAAACCGTCGCCGTGCCCTTCGAGCGCGAGGAGATCGGCGTCGACACCATCCCCCGGGGCTCCACCAGCCTGATCCAGGAGGGGAAGGACGGCGAAAAGACGGTCCATACCGTCGTCGCCTTCCGCAATGGCGTGGAATTCGACCGCCACCTCGACCGGGAGGAAGTGACCGCGGAGCCCGTGAACGAACAGGTCTACGTCGGCGTGGGCGGGAGTCTCGTCGGACGGGACGGACAGTACTACACCTATTCGTGGCGCAGAGTGTGCCCCGCGACCACCTACAGCGACCCGAGCCTCACGTGGCTTGGGAACTACGCGGGTCCCGGAACGGCGGCGGCCAGCTTCGACAACATCCCCCTCGGCACGAGGATCTACCTCCGCAACGACCGCTACGACTTCGGCGTCTGCGAAGTGCAGGATACTGGCGAGCGGCTGGATCCCTGGCAGGTGGATATCTGGATGGACTACACCGACCCGAACTACCCGCTGATGAGTCAGGAAGGGTATATCTACGACATGGTCGTCTATTTCCTCGACTGAGGACGGAAAAGGAGACGTGACATGGATTTTTCGGCTCTGAAACGGTTTCAGGATTATCTGGCGGGATGGCGGATCCCCGGCAACGACTGCATGGTGACCGTGGATCACGAACCCGTGTACCGGTATTATACGGGCTGGGCGGACAGGGAAGCAGGGCGGCCGATGCGGGGGGACGAGCTCTATTATTTCTGGTCCGCCTCGAAGGTCATCACCACCTCCCTGGGGATGAAGCTCCACGAACAGGGGCTGTTCACGATGAACGATCCCGTCGCGGCGTACATGCCGGAGTTCCGCGATATGAAGGTGCGGGTCCGGGTCGACGGGCGGGATGAGATCGCGGACGCCAAGAGGCCGATCCTCGTGCGCAACCTCTTCAATATGACCGCCGGATTCGACTACAATTTCGGCACCCCGGCGGTGGAGGAAGTGCGGAAGAAGACCGGCGGACGGTGCCCCACGCGGGAAGTCGCCCGGGCGATCGCCGAATCCCCCCTCTGCTTCGAGCCCGGCGAGAGATGGCAGTATTCCCTCTGCCACGACGTCCTCGGCGCGTTCATCGAAGTGATCGCCGGAAAGAGACTGCGGGATTATGCCCGCGAAGTCCTCTTCGATCCCCTCGGGATGGACGACACCTGCTACAACCTGCCCGATCCCGCGAAGATGGAGCGGATGGCGGTGCAGTACAACTGGAGGGACGACCTCGGGAAATACCTCCCGACGAACAACACCTGCGGCCACATCCTCGGCCCTGACTACGATTCCGGCGGCGCGGGCGTGGTGAGCACCTGCGCGGACTACATGAAATTCGCCGATACCGTGGCGAACGGCGGGACCTCCGCGGACGGCTACCGCTATCTCTCCCCGGCCTCGGTGGAACTCTGGCGCAGGGACACCCTGACTCCTTCCGAAAGAGAGAGCTACAACTGGCCCCAGCTCGCAGGCTACGGCTACGGCTTCGGCGTCCGCACGATGGTCGATCCGGCAGGGGGCGGTTCCCTCGGCCCGGTCGGCGAATTCGGATGGGGAGGGGCCGCGGGGGTGTGGGTCATCCTCGATCCCGACAACAGGGTCGCCCTCGTCTACACCCAGCACATGCTGAACAATCAGGAACCTTTCATATCGCCCCGCCTGCGGAATATACTGTATGCGTGCCTCTGAGGCGCGGAAAGGAAACGAATCATGCCTTATATCGACATCCACGCGAACACCGATCTGTCCCGGGAAAAGACGGCGGAGCTGAAATCCGAAATCGCCCGGGTCCTCGCCGATTCCTTCCCCGGAAAGACCGAAAACTGGCTCATGCTGAAATTCAGCGGCGGGGAAGACATGTATTTCGCCGGATCCGCCGATCCCTGCGCGATGGTCGACGTGTCGATCTTCGGCCCCCAGACCCAAAAGAACTACGGCAAAATGACCGCCGCCGTCACGGATCTCATCGCGGAAGCGTGCGGCATCCCCGCGGACCGGATCTACGTCAAGTACACCGAGTACGACAAGTGGGGCTGGAACGGCGGCAATTTCTGAAAGGAGCGCGCCATGAACGAATTCCGATCCATCCGCCCGGAGGAGCTTTCCGGGAATCCCTTTGCCCTGATCGGCAGCGACTGGATGCTCGTCACCTCCGCCGATCCCGGAGAGGGCTTTGACGGCGGGAAAAACTACAACACCATGACCGCGTCCTGGGGCGGGATGGGGATCCTCTGGAGCAAGCCCGTTGCGTTCGTCTTCGTCCGTCCAGAACGGCATACTTTTACTTTTACCGAGCGCAACGACCGCCTGACCCTGTCCTTCTTCGGGCCGGAGTACCGCGCCGCCCTGAATTTCTGCGGATCGAAGAGCGGCAGGGAGTACGACAAGGCGAAGGAATGCGGCCTCACCCCGGTCTCCGACGCCGACGCCCACGGAAGAGCCGTCTGGTTCGAAGAGGCGAAGCTCGTTCTGAAGACCCGCAAGCTCTACGCGAAACCCTTCGAAGCCGGGGCCTTCCTCGATCCCGACGCCCGGGCCTGCTACCCGAAGGACGACTTCCATACGGTCTACGTCTGCGAAATCGAAGAGATCCTGACAAAGGAATAAAAAACGGAGCTGCCCGGCAGTTTGCACAAAGCGGCGGAGCGTTTTTCTCCCGATTCGCACAGCGTTATTTCCCGAATACTCTTGCAATCCGGGATTTCTTCGTGTATAATAAAGGGGTGGGACTGCGCACGGAGCGCGTTCCTCTTTTCAGGTGCGATTTTTACAAGTATATAAAAGGAGAACAAAATGGCGGAAATCACAACCAGCGGCATTCGCAATATCATCCTGATGGGTCACGGCGGATCCGGCAAGACTTCCCTCGCGGAAGCGGCCCTCTTCCTTTCGAAGGGCACCGACCGTCTCGGCAGGATCACCGACGGCAACACGGCCTGCGACTACGATCCCGAGGAAAAGAAGCGCGGCTTCTCCCTGAACCTCTCCCTCGCCCCCGTGATGTGGAAGGACTGCAAGATCAACTTCATCGACACCCCCGGCTTCCTTGATTTCCAGGGCGACGTGTACTCCGGTCTCCGCGTGGCGGACTCCGCGATCATCACCCTCGACGGCAAGGCGGGCATCGAAGTCGGCACCGAACTCGCATGGGACAGAGCTTCCGAAGCCGGTCTCCCGCGCGTCTTCTTCATCAACAAGTGCGACGATCCCGAAGCCAATTTCGACAGAGTGTTCACCTCCCTCCAGGAACAGTTCGGCGCGGAAGTCTGCCCGATCCTCGTTCCCCACAAGGACGGCGGCAAGCTCTCCTTCATCAACCTCATCGAGATGAAGTCCTACGTGTTCGACGCGAAGGGCGCCCGCACCGAGAACGCGCTGAACGCCGCCGAACAGGCCGTTGCGGATCAGTATAAGGAAGCCCTCAACGAAGCGCTCGCCGCCACCAGCGAAGAACTGATGGAGAAGTACTTCGAGGAAGGCGAGATCAGCCACGAAGACGCGGTGGAAGCCCTCCATCACGGCATCGTCGACGGCTCCATCGTTCCCGTGTTCTCCGGCTCCGTCACCAACCTCTGGGGCGTGACCTACCTGCTCGACACCATCTGCACCTCCTTCCCGACTCCTCTCTCCACCGGCAAGGAAAAGATCATCGACGGCGACGGCGTCAAGGAAGTGGACGTGGATCCGAACGGCGAATGCAGGATCTTCGTCTTCAAGTCCATCTCCGATTCCTTCGGCAAGCAGACCCTCTTCAAGGTCATGAACGGCACGCTCACGAACGATCTCTCCCTCGTGAACCGCTCCACTGGAGCCGTCGAAAAGTTCGGCCATATCTACACCCTCCGCGGCAACAAGCAGACCGAAGTCACCTCCCTCTGCTGCGGCGATATCGGCATGATCACGAAGCTCGTGAACACCAACACCTGCGACACCCTCACCCAGTCCACCGACGTTTCCTACGAGAAGATCTCCTTCCCGCATCCCTACTACACCATGGCGATCCTCCCCGCCGCGAAGGGCGACGAAGACAAGATCTCCACGGGCCTTGCGAGACTGCTGGAAGAAGATCCCACCCTCGTCTACGAGAACAACCCCGAGACCAAGCAGATGACGATCTCCGGCCTCGGCGACATGCACCTCGCGGTCGTCGTGTCCCGCATGAAGGACCGCTACAAGACCTCCGTCCTGCTCGAGACTCCCAGAGTTCCGTACCGTGAGACCATCAAGGGCAATTCCGACGTGCAGGGCCGCCACAAGAAGCAGTCCGGCGGTTCCGGCCAGTTCGGCGACGTCAAGATCCGCTTCTCCCACGGCGAGGCGGACGGCCTGACCTTTATCACCTCCGTCGTCGGCGGCACCGTCCCGAAGAACTTCTATCCCGCCGTTGAAAAGGGCCTCCAGGAAGCCATGCAGAAGGGCGTTCTCGCCGGCTATCCGGTCGTCAACCTCCAGGCCGACCTGTACGACGGTTCCTACCATCCGGTCGACTCCAACGAAATCTCCTTCAAGCTCGCCGCGCGTCTGGCTTACAAGGCCGGTCTGCCCCAGGCGAAGCCGATCCTTCTCGAGCCCGTCGGAACCCTGAAAGTCTGCGTCCCCGAATCCCTCGTGGGCGACGTCATGGGCGACCTCAACAAGAGACGCGGCTCCGTGCTCGGCATGAACCCCCACGAGCGCAAGAGCGGCTACACCGTCATCGAAGCGTCCGTTCCGAAGGCCGAAATGCTGAACTACGTGATCGACCTCCGCGCGATGTCCCAGGGCCGCGGCTCCTTCGAGTTTGCGGTCGACCGCTACGAAGAGGTCCCGGGCGCCGTCGCTCAGAAGGTCATCGCCGACGCGAAGGCCAATATGGAAGAGGAAGAGTAATCCGGGTTTTGCCCCGCCTCGCTCTCCAGAACAAAAAACAAGCTCCGCAGATCGTTTTCCGGTCCGCGGAGTTTTTATACTATATTCCTTCTATAAAGCTGTCTTCATGGGTTTTGATCGCTCTCCGTAGAATGCGAACGGCCTTGCCATGAGCTCGCGAAGGATAACCCTGATATGGTTGGATGACTATATTGGTGTGTCAAGGCATCAACTTCACATTATTGATGTAGCCTGTCCCTATCCATTTC
>CACZNC010000036.1 GCA_902782445.1 uncultured Ruminococcus sp. | reverse complement strand
ACCGGAACCCGAACCGACCGCCGCGGAAGTCGTGGAGAACACGGCGGAAGCTGTCGGCGAAGCGGTGGGCGAGGCTGCCGAGAATGCGGCCGAAGCTGTCGAAAACGCGGCGGAAGCCGTTTCCAACGCGGCCTCCGACGTCGCGAAGAAGTCCGGCTGCGGCTCCTTCATCGGCGGCGGCCTGATCGTCCTTGCGGCCATCCTCGGCTCCGCCTGGATCTCGAAGAGAAAATAAGCGAAAAGCCTGAACGCTGAAAAACCGTTCAAACTGCGTACCCGCCCGGGTCCCCGAAAAGGATCCGGGCATTTTTTCGCGTGAAAAGACCGCTCCGTCTTGCAATCCGCGGGAAAATCGGGTATAATATGGATGAAATCACGGATCGGAGGCAAATATGAGAATTTTTCGGCAGTATGCTGCGCTTTCCCTGCTGATCCTGTTTGAAATCGCGGCGGGGATCCTGCTCCTGTGGAGTCCCGGAGGGGTGGCCGCGGCGGTTCTCTTCCTGTTCGGGATCGTGATGGTGGTGATCGGCGGGATGAATCTCGTCCGCTTCTTCAAGGAAAAGCCGGAGGGATTCGGCGGTTTTCTGGTCTGCATGGTGGGCGTCGCCGCGCTGGGGGTCGGGGTCTTTTCGCTGATCCCGTCGACCCAGGGGATGCTCCTTCACTACGTGGCGATCCTCTACGCGCTGATCTTCTTTGTGGCGGGGCTGTACGAGGCGCAGATGTTCTTCTCGGCGAAAAAGGCGGACCGCCCGGTTTCGGTGATGCTCCTCGTCTCCGCGATCCTCGCGATCGTCTTCGGCGTCCTCGTGGCGGTGAATCAGACGGGAGAACTGATCCCGTTTCTGACGGTGGACCAGCTTGCCGCGGTCTGCATGTTCCTCGAAGCCGCCGCCGATCTGGCCGCCCTGATTCTCGCCATCCGCGAAGGCCGGATCCGCAGAAAAAGAGCGAAAGGGCTGATCCCGGCGGAATAAATCCCGCAGGCGCAAAAATCCCCGTCCGTTTTTCCGGGCGGGGTTCTTTTATTGGGGGGAGATTCACTTCTCCTCCGGCGGGATGCGCATTTCGGCGGCGCGCTCTTCCCTTCCGGCGGCGACGCAGAGCGCCATGACGAGCACTCCCAGGAATCCTCCGACAAACATCCCTCCGATGAACGACAGCCAGTGCATCTTCGATCCTCCTTGAAACGGTTTTTTCAAGGTTCAGGATATCCGGTTCGGAGGCGGATAAAACGTCCTGCGCGATATTTCCGGGAAACGGCTCCGGATGAAAAACCTCCGCGGACCGGGAGAATGTCCCTTTCTGCGGAGGCTGATGTTTTTTCCGGTTTTCCGTCAGATCCCGGCGGGGCCCTTATTCGGCGTTCTTATACGCTTCGTTGACCTTTTCGAGCATCTTTGTCACGACCTTGTTTGCGGAGGCGAACTTGGAGGAAGCGGTGTTCTCCCGGGCGGAGATCATCGAATCCACCGAACCGCTGATGCTTCCGATGCCGGTCTGATAGCCGATATCGTAGGTCATGCCGCGGAAGATGTAGCCGAGCTGATCGGCGGTCCTCTCGTCGCGGGCGAACTTGGATTCCAGCGCGTTCTCGATATAGGCGGGCGCGATGGTGAGGCTGGACTCATAGCCCATCGCCTGCAGCATGTACCCGGCAAACTCCTTGTCCGCGGTGGTCTTCGGGATGCAGATCATCTGGGCGAGGGTGGCGCAGGTGGTGCGGTAGTCCTGCTGGCTTTCGTCGTACTTCACGAGCGGGAGGACGCCGAAGTCGTATTCCAGCGTGCGGAAGTTGGCGAGCTTCTGGGTGACTTCGATGAAGAAGAGCGCGCGTCCGGCGGTGAAGACGGGTTCCGCCACGTCCCAGGCCCCCGCGAAGATCACGTTGTCCTTCATGACTTCGATGATCCGGTCAATGGCGGAGAAGGTGAATTCGGTGTTGAGGTTGAAGACGAGCTCGCCGTCCACGACCTTCGTGTAGGGATCGTCCCAGGCGTGGAGGAAATTGCCGAGGTAGGAGGCGTTGGCCGTGCATCCCCAGGTGTCCTTCTGGTCGAGGGTGCCGTCGCCGTTGGAGTCGTTGGTCACGGCGTTGGTGTACTCGGCGAACTTGTCGATGGTCCACTTGCCCTCGTCGACGAGGTCATAGAGCTCCTCGGCGGTGATGCTGTACCCGGCCGCCACGTTCTTGTTGAAGAACATGCAGACCGCGGTCCACTTGTCCATGAAGTTCATGTCGCCGGAGATGAACAGGATGGCGTCGTGGACGGTGAGGGATTCCCGGGCGAACTGGCTCCACCAGGTCTTCGAGAGGTCGAGGCTTTCGATCTTGTTCATGTCGAAGGCGCAGTCGGCGGTGGCGACCTCGTTCATTTCGGAGATCCGGGGAAATGCGATGTCGTAGGCGTTGGTCCCGGCGACGATCTCGTTCTGGATCGGGGTTTTCAGGTACGCGCCGCCGTCGGTGGCGACGAGCTTGACGTTGTACTTCGATTCGATGTTCGAATTCCGCTGGAAGACCGCGTCGTTCATGGCCTCGCCGGTGAGCTCCGTGACTTTCAGTTCGGGGGAGGTCCAGTTGGAGGCGATGTTGTACCAGTTGGTGCCGAGGATGCCGACGTTCTTTCCGCCGTAGTCCTTGACTTCGAGATCGAAGAGGGTCGCGGGGTCCTCGGTTTCGGGAGCGGGTTCGGTTTCGGGGGCTTCCGCTTCGGTCGTCTGGCCGGAGGTGCCGCCCGGTTCGTTCGCCGGGGTCCCGCCTTCCGTTCCCGTGTCCGCGCCGCCGGAGCAGGAGGCGAGAAGCAGCAGGGCCGAAAGGAGGAGGGATATCCATTTCTTGCTCATGATTCAGAATTCCTTTCAATGATGATTACCGGCAGGGATTTCACCGTCGGTTTTGATTATACGCGCCGGATATTGCAGGCCTGGTATGTCTTTGTGAACAAAAAGTTAATTTTCTTCCGTCCGTCTTTGTCCGCGCGCAGGCTTCGTTCCGGCCGGGATTTTTTCGCAAAACCCGTTGACAAGAGGGGCCGGATCCGTTATAATAAGATTGAAAAAATATGAACGAATCATGAAAGGATGGGTGTGAACATGAAAAGGATTTCGCTGATCGTGCTGTTCGCCGCTCTTGCCATCCTCCTCGCGGTCTCGGCCAGCGCGGGCACGCTGATGTTCCAGGACGGAGGCGCGAACAATTTCTTCAAGAACGGCCAGTCCGGGGCCCTTGTGCTGGAGCTGAAATTCCCGGAGCCCTACAACCTCGACGACGCGGATTATCTCTACATCCGCTACTACATCGAGAACCCCGACCTGTACGCGGGCGCGGGCCAGATCGAGATCACCTCATCCGGCACCTGCGACGCGCAGGAATACAACTGGGATCTCAGCACCATGCCCATGGAGCCCGGCTGGAACGAATGGCAGGTGGACATCTTCGAAGGCCGCGAGACCGGCGGGATGCCCGAATTTGACAAGATCAACTACTTCCGCGTCTACTTCTTCACCGACGACGAAAACCTCGTCGCGCTGGACTACGTCGGATTCGGCGGGGACGGCGAGGATTTCTCGGAGGCCGCCACGGAGCTCGGCGAGGTCAAGCGGGAAGAGCACGTGTCGAAGGACGACGTGAAGCGGGAGGGGACCGGCGACGTAGGCGCGATCAGCGTGCAGGCCGCCATGGAACTCACCCCCGTCAACGCCGCGGACTACGACTATGCGTTCATCCGTCTTTACGTCGAGGGCGTCGAACACTTCAACGGGGACGGCCAGCTCGAACTCACCTCGAAGCTCAACCCCGACCAGCAGGAGGTCCACTGGCTCGCCTCCGGCCTCGATCTCCAGGACGGCTGGAACGAACTCAAGCTCGACATGTACGCCCCGGACGCCTACGACGCCGATTTCAACGCGGAGGCGATCAATTTCTTCCGGCTCTACATGTTCACGGACGGCCCGCTGACGCTGGAACTGGACTACGTGGGCTTCGGCGGCGAGAACGATGCATTCGGGACCGCCCTCCCGGCCTATCTCGTGATCCCGAAGGAGCTCGAACCTGCCGAAGAACCACTCGAAGAGCCGGCGGATGAACCCGCAGAAGATCAACCGGAAGAGCCTGCCGCGGAGCCGGAGCCGGAACCCGAGCCCGAACCGGAACCCGAACCGGAACCCGAACCGGAGCCGGTCGAAGAGCCCGCAGTCGAGGAGGCGGTCTTCGTCCCGACGGCGGAGGAAGAGCCCGAGACCGCGCCGAACACCTTCGACGTCTCGTTCTTCATCGCCCTCATCGCGGTGACGGCCCTGCTCGGCGTGACCTTCACCCGCAAGAAGGCCTGATCCCATATCGACCGACAAATTCAGATCCAGCCCTGCCGCGCAGTCTCCCTCACACGGGCTGCGCGGCTTTTCAAAACCGGAAGGAAGCCAGACCATGACAGCAAAACAGAGAACCGCCGCCCTCCTCATCGTCCTCCTCGCCCTCGTTTCCGTCCTCGCGGGATGCGGCAGAGGGGGCGTCCACGTGGGGGGAGATCTCCCGCTCCCGGATTCCCCGCAGGCGGGAGGGAGTACGTCCGATTCCACCCCCGGCGGGATCGTCGTGACGGACGGATCGGACCGGGAACAGGCGGCGGAGGCGGACAGACCCGCTGAACCCGAGGTGATCTCCCTCTTCGGATCGAAGGGCAAGCCGAAATTCACGGTGATCCGGCCCGAGGACGCGGATCCCGACACCGAGGCCTGCGCGTCGATCCTCGTCAAGGCGATCAATCAGAAGACCGGCAAGAAATTCAGTCTCAAAAGCGACGGCGCGTCCGAGGCGGATCCCGAAGCCCTCGAGCTGCTGGTGGGCGCGACGAACCGGCCGGAAAGCGCGGAAAGCCTCCGTCTATTTGAAGAATCCCGGACGGCGGAGGGCGCGGATCTTTCATCAAACGGAGGATATCTGATCGTGGAAATCGGAAACAAGATCTGTTTTCAGGCGACGGACGGAAAAGCGATGCGGGCCGCGGCGGAGGATTTCTCCGAAAACTGGCTCGGCAAGGGCACCGTCACCGTTCCGGCGGAGGGGCGGAGTTCCGGAGTCGGCAAGCCCGTCGAGGTTCTCCGGCTGTCCGCGTCCACCCGCCCGGCGCTGATCGAAACGGTCCGCCCGACGGATGAGATCGTGATCGCGGATATCGTGGCGACCGACGGGGCCTACGGCGCGGATCCCACCGGGAAGAAGGACAGCACCTCCGCCCTGAAAAAAGCCCTCTCGGCTTGCGCGGATCTCGGCGGCGGCACGGTATGGCTTCCGGCGGGGCGGTATGTCCTCTCCTCCACCGTGGAGATCCCGGCCTTCGTGACCCTCATGGGCGAGGCTCCGGCGGAGATCCCGGCCACCGAGGAGGAATGCGGCACCGTCATCGAGGCCCGGGTGGAGAGCGGCGAGGAGACCTCCGACTCCCTGTTCGTGCTCCGGGGCAGCTGCGGCGTCGTGGGGCTGACGGTATGGTATCCCGAGCAGTCCGCCGTCTCCCCCGTCCCCTATCCCTACACCTTCTACGTCACCGGCAACGGGCAGGGCGGATACATGCTCCAGACGGTGAAGGACGTGGTCGTGGTGAACGGCTGGGTCGGCATCGGGGCCTGCGTCACCGAGAACAATGCCCACGAGCAGACGACCATCGAGAACTTCCGCGGCACCTTCCTCTGCCACGCGGTGAAGTCCTGCAACGAGGCGGACGTCGGCACCTGGCGCGGGATCCGGGTCTCGCCGGACTACTGGGCCTCCTCCCCCTTCCCGCATTCCCCGGGCCGGGAGCAGATCGCCGGATGGACCCGCAAAAACGCGGACGGCCTTGTGCTCGGGGATCTCGAATGGGACCAGTTCGCCGACATCACGGTGGAAGACTGCCTCGTCGGAGTCCGCACGGTGGAGGGGACCCGGGTGACCTTCAACGGCGAAATGGCGGATCTGACCGTGCGCCGCTGCGGGACCGGCCTGCTCTGCGAGGACATGGACAGCCGCTGGGGCATGAATATCGCGCGGTCCCGGTTCGAGGACTGTGAGACCGCCATCCGCAACAAGACCTCCGGGCTCATCAAGCTGACGGACGTGACCCTCTCCCCGGCGGACGCGGAGGTGAGCGGGATGGTGCGCCGGGCGGAGGGCGATCTCTCCCCCTTCGCTTACGACTACGCCCGGACCCACGTTCTCCCGGCCCGGGAAGCGTACACGGCCCCCCTCGACGCGGACAATTCCGTCGACGTGTCGGCAGATTTGCAGGACGCGCTGAACGAGGTCGGGAAAACGGGCGGCGTGCTCTACCTCCCGGCGGGGATCTACCGGCTCGAAAAACCCGTGACGGTCCCGGAGGGTGTGGAGCTGCGCGGGGCATCCTCCGTGGCGACCCGGGGGCAGTCCAACTGGTCGAAGGGGACGCTGATCTCCACCTCCTACGGTCTCGGGCTCGGGGAGGACGCGCCGGCTCTCATCACCCTCTCGAAGAACGCCGGTGTGAGCGGGGTCCGCTTCGTCTACCCGAAGAACGGTCCCTCCGCCGCTATGACGACGCCCTATGTGATCCGGGGCGCGGGATCCGGGGTCTACTGCGTGAACGTGGCCGTCGCCGCCGCGGGATCCGGGGTGGACTTTTCCGGATGCGACGGGCATTTTGTGAAGAAGGTCACGGCCTGCTGCTACGACCGGGGGATCCGGGCAGGCGGTAAGGGCGGCTCCGTCGAAGGATGCCTCCAGAACGCGACGGTCATGATGCGGCAGGGGCTGGACTTCCTCGAACACTGGATCCCCGAGAGTCAGGTCTTCGAGAAGCTCTTCCCGATCCTGCGGTCCCGGAGCACCTTCCTTACGCTGGACGGGGCTGAGGGCGAGCAGGTCCTCAACTACTTCGCCTACGGGGTCATGACGGTGCTCGAGGTGAAAAACTCCTCGGACGTGCTGGTGGTGAACCTCGGCGGGGACAACATCGGCGACAAGGCTCCCCTCGTGAAGACGGACGGGAGCGGGGTCACGATCGTCAACGCCCAGCGGTACAACGGAGTCCTCTACGAATGCGAAGACCTCTCCCGCTTCTCCTTCTGCAATCCCCTCTCTATCGGGGACAAGAGGGAGAAAAACATCATCCTCGGCGAGGAACACAGCTTCGTCGGGCTCGAGTAAGCGGGCTGACGGTCACAGACAAAAGAAATCGGTCCGTTCGGGATCCACTCCCGGGCGGGCTTTTTCTGTTCGGCGCGAAAGGACTTGACAAACCCGGAAGGATCGGGTATAATCAGACAGATATAAAATCATCGGGCAATCGAAAGGAACGGCATGAAAAAGCGCGTCTTTCTCCCCGTCCTCGCGGTCCTCTTTCTGGCGGCCGTTCTCGCCCTCGCGTCCTGTTCGAAGGATCCGCCGAAGCTGAACCGGGTCGGACTGCCTTTCACCCCGGAGACAAGGGAACTCTCCCTCTCCGCCCTCGCCGCCGCCGGGGATCTGTCCCCGTTCGGGGATGTGAGCGGGATCCTCGCTTCCTGCGCCGTCCACGAAGGGGTCCTCTACTATACGACCTGCACGCAGTACGGGCGCAGCACCCCCGAATTTGCCTCCGTCACGGACCCCATGATCTTCTCCGCCGATCTGGAAACCGGGGAGGAGGCGGTCTTCGCCCCGGACATCCTTGCGGACTCCCTCTGCGCCGACGCCGATGCGCTGATCGTCCTCTGCGAAGCCTGGACGGCCGTGGAGGAACTGTCCTACGAAGACGGCTCGGTGATCGCCCGGTATCCCCTGCCCTTCGCGGCACAATGGGGCATCGCCTGCGGGGACGGGATCCTTCTGGCGGCGTCGCGGGACGAGATCGTCATGATCCGCAGATCCGACGGAAAGCAGACCCGCTTCAACCTCACGGGCCTCGATTTTATATGCGTCGACGAGATCGCGGTGGCGGACCGGAACCATATCTACGTCTCCCTCATCACGGACTTCAGTTCCTATATGGCTTCCGTGGTCCTTTTTGACAGATGGGGAGGGCGGGTGAAAATCTGGCCCGAGGCGGTGAAAACCGGTCTTTTCTGGCACGACGGAGCCCTGTGGTCCTCGGATCCCGTCTCCGGGGAGCTGTTCCGGACTCTGCCCGGCAAATCGCCCGAAGTCGTGCAGATCTTCCCCGTGAAGCCCTCACAGTCCGCGTTCGTCACCGGTTCGGCAGGGCAGAATCTTCCTTCAGAGTTCCTTTATCATCCGACGTCGGGCTCCCTCGTCGCGGTGGACGAAAACGCCGCGCTGATGTTCCGCTCCGACGCCAACACCCTGACCCTCCATCCGCGGAGAAACCCGGAGGACATGCTCCGCATCCTCTGCGACAACAACGACGCGATCCGCCTGAGAACCGCCTCCGGTCTTGCGGGCGCGGAAAACTGCAAGTTCGAACAGGTGAGCCGCGGCGCCTTTCTCCACGACCTCCGCGTCCGGCTTTTCCTCGGCGGCGAAGACTTCGACCTCGCCTATGTCAACCCGAAGGACGCTTCCTACGCGGGCGGAGAAGATTTTCTTTCCCTGATCGTGAAGGAGGGCTTCTATACGGACCTCTGCTCCTCACCCGCCCTCTCGGAAAATCTCTCGGCCATGTTCCCCGCCCTGCTCTCCCGGGTCACGCTTCCGGACGGAGCGGTCGTCTGTCTCCCGGACAGCTATTCGGTCACGGCGGCCGACAAAAATCCCGCTTTTCCCGCCCTCGCCGACAAGCCTCTGTTCCGCTGGACGGAGGAGGATTTCCGGTCCGTTTTCGATAAGATGGCCGAAGAGGATCCCGACCGCAGGCTGATCTGTCTCGGACCGCCGGGATCCCAGTCCGTTCTTGAAACCTGCCTCTTCAAATTCCTCGAAAACGCGGTCGGCGCGGAACCGGACGGACGGGAAAAGGCGGAAGAGACCGCGGCCCGGCTGCTCGGCTTCTTCCGGGAACAGTACATAGCGCGTCTGCTGTCCGGGAAGGAGACGAACACGCTGTACACGGTCTCGGTCACGGGAGAACCCTGGGCCGCGGCTTATGGGACCGGATTCTCCTTCGGCAGCTGGCTCCCTTCCCGGTCGGATGAGGGAGAGGAAGCGGTCCCGGCCGAAGAGAGGATGCCCCTCGGGATCACGGTCTCCGGTTTCTGGATCGTCAACCCGCATTCGCCGCGGAAGGAAGAAGCCCTCGCATTCCTTGCCCGGCTGACGTCGGAGGAAAACCGCTACAATCTCCGCGTCCTCCCGGCTCCGCTCTTCCCGGGATTCGACCGGTACGGGTTTGATCCGGCTTACGGTCCGGGTCCGATCCCGCCGGACAGAAGAGAGGAGATCCTCGCGCTGGAAGAGCGGTTCGCGGAGTTCTTCGACACCCCGTCCGGCCTGCTGTATCTGAGCGGGACCGCCCGGGAAGCCCTGGACCGTTATCTCTTCAATATTTCCGTCTCACCGGAGGAGACCGCGGAAAAGCTGTTCGGCGAATCCGTCTTCGCGGGGCAGAAATGAGGAATGAATTCAGAATTCAGAATGAAGAATTAAGAATTCAAACTTTCCCTTCGAGAAGGGATCGCGCAAGAAAAGACCGGCCTCGGAAAAAGACCGGTTTTTTCGTTTCCGTTCGAGGGGATCCCATCCCATGCGCGGGAGCTTCGACGTCCGCACAACGCCGATCCGCTCTCTCCGTCAAAGGTTCCCCGCAAACTCCGGTCAACGGGACGGGCCAGCAGCCGTCCGGAACCGGGATGGGGGGCGCGGCAGGACGGGGGAAAACCCTCTCCCGGACCCTCTATCCTATAAGACGTTTTTCGGAGCGGATTGTTACAGGTTTTCGGAAAAAACCTGCAGAAAAAGATGTAAATAATTTGTGAACGGTCCTGGGGGACGGGTTCAGCCGAGGTCCAGATCCAGCCCGACGGGGCAGTGGTCGCTTCCCGTGGTCTCGGCGAAGATCAGCGAATCCCGGACCCGGGGGGCCAGGCGGTTCGAGACGATGAAATAGTCGATGCGCCATCCCGTGTTGCGCTCCCGGGCTTTGAACATATAGGACCACCAGGTGTAGGCGTCCTTCCGGTCGGGGTAGAGATACCGGAAAGAGTCGGCGAATCCTGCCGCGAGCAGTTCGGTCATTTTGCCCCTCTCCTCGAGGGTGTATCCGGCGTTGCCCTCGTTGCTCTTGGCGTTCTTCAGGTCAATGGGCTCGTGGGCGACGTTGAGGTCCCCGCAGAGCACCACGGGCTTTTCCCGGTCGAGCCCCGAGAGATAAGCTCTGAGGTCGTCCTCGAATCCCATGCGGTAGTCCATCCGGGTGAGCTCCCGCTGGACGTTCGGGCTGTAGGAATCGACGAAGAAGAAGTCTTCGAATTCGAGGGTGATGAGCCGCCCTTCGTCGCTGTATTTCTGCTCCTCCCCGATGCCGTACCGCACGGAGAGAGGTTCCCGGCGGGTGAAGACAGCGGTCCCGGAATACCCCTTCTTCACCGCGCTCGACCAGAAGGAGGCGTAGCCCTCCCGTTCGAATTCGGCCTGGCCGGGCTGCATTTTGGTCTCCTGCAGGGCGAAGATATCCGCGTCCGCCGCGTCGAAGAAATCGCCGAAGCCCTTCCCGAGGACGGAGCGGAAGCCGTTGACGTTCCATGAGATCAGTTTCATGAGGGGACTCCTTTCAGTGCTTATTCTTATTCCAGTTCGAAGGCGCCGGTGTAGAGCTGCCAGTAGGTGCCGCGCTCCGCTATGAGCTTGTCGTGGCTGCCGCGCTCGATGATCCTTCCGTGGTCGAGCACCATGATGACGTCGGAGTTCATGACGGTGGACAGCCGGTGGGCGATGACGAAGACCGTTCTGCCCTCCATCAGCTTGTCCATGCCCCGGGAGACGATGGCCTCGGTGCGCGTGTCGACGGAAGATGTGGCCTCGTCCATGATCAACACCGGGGGATCCGCGACGGCCGCCCGGGCGATGGCGATCAGCTGACGCTGGCCCTGGGAGAGATTCGCGCCGTTGCCGGTGAGTTCGGTCCCGTACCCGCCGGGCAGACGGGAGATGAAGTCGTCCGCTCCGACGAGTTTCGCGGCGTTCTCGCACTCCTCGTCCGTGGCGTCCAGTCTGCCGTAGCGGATGTTTTCGAGGACGGTCCCGGTGAAGAGGCTGGTATCCTGAAGTACGATCCCCAGCGAGCGGCGGAGGTCGGCTTTTTTGATCTTGTTGATGTTGATGCCGTCGTAGCGGATCTTGCCGTCGGCGATGTCGTAGAACCGGTTGATGAGGTTGGTGATGGTGGTCTTCCCCGCTCCGGTCGCGCCGACGAAGGCGACTTTCTGTCCGGGCTCAGCGTAGACGGTGACGTCGGTGAGGACCTGTTTTTCGCCGTCGTAGGAGAAATCCACGTCGAAGAGGCGCACGTCTCCCGCGAGGGGCGTATAGGTCACGGTCCCGTCGCCGTGGGGATGCTTCCAGGCCCATCGGCCGGTGCGCTCTTCGGTCTCGGTGACGGATCCGTCCGCTTCTGTCTTCGCGTTGACGAGGGTGACGTATCCCTCGTCGGTTTCGGGCTCCTCGTCGATCAGGGCGAAGATGCGTTCCGCGCCGGCCATGCCCATGACGATGGCGTTGACCTGCTGGGAGAGGTTGTTGACGTTGCCGGTGAACTGCTTTGCCATATTGAGGAAGGGCACCACGATGGAAATGCTCACGGGCAGGCCCGACAGCGAGAAATTCGGCGCTCCGGTGACGAGCAGGGTCCCCCCCACGATGGCGGTGAGCACGTAGAGCACGTTGCCGATGTTGCCGATGATCGGGGCGAGGCAGTTCGCGTAGGCGTTGGCCCGGAAGCTGTCCTCGCAGAGTTCGCCGTTGATCTTCTCGAAGGCGGCCATGCTCTCCTTTTCCCGGCAGAAGACCTTGACGACCTTCTGGCCGTTCATCATTTCCTGGATATACCCCTCGGTCTTCCCCATCGTCTGCTGCTGACGCTTGAAATACCGGGCGGAGCCGCCGCCGAAGATCTTCGTCACAAAAATCATGGCGCAGACGCCGAGGAGGATGAGGATCGTCAGCCAGCCGCAGTACCAGATCATGATGCCGAGGATGGTCGCGAGGATCGCGCCGGAGCGGACGATCTGGGGCAGGGCCTGGGAGACGAGCTGGCGCAGGGTGTCGATGTCATTTGTGTAGTAGCTCATGACGTCGCCCGCCCGGTGGGTGTCGAAATAGCGGATCGGGAGGTCCTGCATGTGCTCGAACATCTTCCGGCGCATCTTGCAGAGATAGCCCTGGGTCATGTAGGCGAGGATGAGCTGACCCGCGATCATCAGGGAGATCGAGAAGAAATACAGCACGATCAGGGTGACGATCAGGGGCATGATCTCCGCCTTCGCCGCGGTCCAGTCGCCGGAGTCCACGTAGATCTCGACAATGGCGATGATCCTCTGCTGGAAGAGGGCCGGGATGGAGGAGACGACGGAGGAGAACACCAGTCCGAAGGCCACGACGGGCGCGAGGACCGGATAGGATTCAAACAGCGTGCGGAGCACCCGTCCGAGCACGCCTTTTTTCGCGGATTCACGCGGCATCGGTTCCGCCTCCCTTCGTCTGCTGCTCGTAGACTTCCCGGTAAATGACGCTGGATCGGAGCAGTTCTTCGTGGGTCCCCACCGCCGAGATCTTCCCGCCGTCCATCACGACGATGCGGTCGGCGTCCTCGACGGAGGAAATGCGCTGGGCGATGATGATCTTGGTGGTCTCGGGGATGTAGGAGGCGAATCCCCGGCGGATGAGGGCGTCGGTCTTGGTGTCCACGGCGCTGGTGGAGTCGTCGAGGATCAGGACTTTCGGCTTTTTGAGCAGGGCCCGGGCGATGCAGAGCCGCTGTTTCTGACCGCCGGAGACATTGGTCCCGCCCTGTTCGATCATGGAGTCGTATCCGTCCGGGAAGGACATGACGAAATCGTGGGCCTGAGCCAGACGGCACGCCTCCTCGATCTCCTCATCCGTGGCGTTCTCGTTGCCCCAGCGGAGGTTTTCGCGGATGGTCCCGGCGAAGAGCATGTTCTTCTGGAGCACCATCGACACCGCGCCGCGCAGGGCTTCGAGGCCGTATTCCTTCACGTCCCGGCCGCCGAGGAGGACCGTTCCCTCCGTGGCGTCGTAGAGCCGGGGAATGAGCTGGACGAGGGTGGATTTCGAGGATCCCGTGCCGCCGATGATGCCGATGGTCTCGCCGGAGCCGATCTTGAGGTTGATCCCTTCAAGGGCGAATTTCTCGGCCTCCGCGGAATACTTGAAGGACACGCCCCGGAATTCGACGGAGCCGTCCGGGATCTCGGTCACGGGTTCGGCGGGATCGGCGAGGGCGGGGACCTCGGTGAGGACTTCCCCGATGCGGCGCACGGACTCGGCGGAGATCGTGATCATGACGTAGATCATGGAGAGCATCATGAGGGACATGAGGATCTGGAAGCCGTAGGTGAGCATCGCCGAGAGCTGGCCTACGTCGATCAGGGTCCCGCGGTTCGCCACGATCAGCTTCGAACCCACGAGCATGATGAAGATCATGTTGAAGTAAAGGCAGATCTGCATGAGGGGATTGTTCCACGCGACGATCTGCTCGGCCTTCGTAAAGTCGCGCCGGATATCCTCCGCGGCCGCGCCGAACTTCTCTTTTTCATAGTTCTCCCGTACGAAGCCTTTGACCGTCCGCATCGCCATGACGTTTTCCTCGATGGACTGGTTCAGCCGGTCGTATTTGCGGAAGACGGCGCGGAAGGTGGGCATGGCCTTCTTCGCGATGAGGATCAGCCCGAAGGCCAGCACGGGAATGACGACGACGAAGGTCCCGGCGAGAGGTCCGCCCATATAGAACCCCATGACGATGGAGAAGATCAGCATGAGGGGAGCCCGGATCGCGCCGCGGATGATCATCATGAAGGCCATCTGGGTATTCGTGACGTCCGTGGTCATGCGGGTGACGAGGGAGGCGGAGGAGAACCGGTCGATGTTCTCGAAGGAAAAGTCCTCCACCCGGGCGAAGAGCTCCCGGCGCAGGTTTTTCGCAAAGCCGGAGGAAGCTCTCGCCGCCGTGAATCCCGCCGAGCCGCCGAAGAGCATGGAGCAGAGGGCGAGGATCACGAGGATGACGCCGTTGCCCAGAATTTTGTCCATCTCGCAGCCGGCGTTGATGTCGTTGATGAGGTTTGCGATGATGAAGGGCATAAGGCACTCGATGGCCGCCTCGCCCACCATGAGGAGAGGAGTGGCGACCGCCGCGGCCCTATACCGTCCGATGCACCGCGCAAGTCTATAAAACATGGAGTCCGCCTTTCGGATACAGCAATACACTTTATTGTAGCCCCTCCCGTCCTCTCTGTCAAGAGAAAAAACAGAGAAAAACCGCGGAAAATGGAACCGCGGTTTGGAAGGGAAAAGGGGACGGGCTTTATTCCATCCACGCGAAGACGACGGGCGGGCAGGGATCGGGGGCGTCCTTCAAAAACAATCCGCGGCGGTGCGCTTCTCTCAGGACGGCGAGCGCGGCGAAGGAGGAGGCCTCGTGCAGTCTCAGGGATTCGGGGACGGATTTCAGATGGGGCGGCAGGATCGCGGCCCGCGCGGACACGAAGGCCCGGAAGTCCTCCCCGACGGCCCTGTCGATCCGGGACACCGTCTCCCCGCGGCAGATCCGTTCGTAGAGATCGTTGTACTCCGTGTTTTTCAGCACCGGGATATCCGGCACGACGGTTCCGTCCGGGTCCCGCGCGAGGAGGCCGTATTCGATGTACTTCGGGATCGCCTCGACGGAGGAGGTGGGGATCCCGCGGTCCGAGGACGGATCTTCCCCCCGGTACGCCCGCCACAGGAGCCGTTTGAAAGCGTGCCACGGAGCCAGCTCATACCGGTACGGGGCAGTCCGGTCGAAAAAGGCGGTGTCGAATTCCATGAGGGCAACGGATCTCACCCCCGGGATGTCCTCCGCGGCGCTGGTCCGCAGTCCCCCGAGGATCCGCCATTTGTCCCGCTCGGCCTTCGCTTCGAAATCGTACTCCGCGGGGAAGCGGTACCCCCAGCCGAGCCAGCCCGGTTTCCACGTCTTTCTCTTATAATACGGCTCCCAGTCCCCGGACGCGCCCGCGCACTCGAGGGTAAAGCGCTGGAGCGAGAGCAGGGCGGCGTGATACAGGGCTTTGTGCCGCTGACGCCCGTTCAGCCGGTCCCACCAGGGGGTCTTTTCCATCTCCGCCTTCATCCAATCGAGGGCCGGCCAGATCTTTCCGAAATGCTCCTTCACCCACGAAAGCTGGGCGTCGAATCCCCCTTCCGAATCCCCGGGGGAGAAAATGATAAAATCGGTGTACCAGAGCCCGCCGGGAGTCCGGGCCATGAATTCGCAGTCGCACAGCCGCCGCGCGACGGGTTCGACGTAGGCCGTGGGAACGCCCAGCCTTTTCGACAGTTCCGGAAGGGCGAGGGGTTTTCTGTATGCCTCGATGAGGATGTTCTGGGCGAGCAGGTCCCCGTCGATCATGCGGGAAGGTCCCGCTACCCCCGCGTTCGAAAACAGGAGGGTTTCGGGGATCTTCTCGTCTTCCCCTGGGCGATGTGTCTGTTCCATGTTCTTTTCCAGTCCTTTCCTGATCTTCTTCCGTCCGCTGTCGAGCCTGCTTTTGACGGTCCCCTCCGGAATGCCGAGACGGGAGGCGATCTCCGCAACGGACAGGCTCCGCCAGTAGAAGAGGATCACCGTCCGGCGGTACTCCGACACGAGCCGGTTGACCTCGCGCCGCACGGCTTCCCCTTCGTCGGATTCCCACAGGGCGGAAAACCCGTCGTCCTCCTCCTGCGGGATGGGGAGATCGTCCGTCAGCTCCACGAAGACGGGAGAGCGGTATTTTCTGCGAAGATGATCGTTCCAGACATGGGAAAGGGTCCCCGAAAGCCATGCCGCGGGATTTGCGATCTCCCCGCCCCGGTCGAGAAAGCGCATGGCCCGGAGCACGGTCTCCGACACAAGGTCCTCCGCGTCCGCCCCGTCTCCGGCGATTTTCCGCGCCTTCCGGCAGAGAAAGTCGAGATACCCGCCGAGCTCTTCCTTTTTCATGATCCCCTCCGACATTTCCGTCCGTTCGTCCTCTGTCCCGAAAGTCGCTCTTTTGCCCTCCCGGTTCGCGGTTTCGCGGAAAAAAGACGAAAAAATCCCACAGAACGTAAAAATCCCGCAGGAGGTTAGTCCCGCGGGAATGACGGTTTACTTTATTTCTTCGAAGCCCAGAAGCCGGTTCAGCATCCGGGTGACTTCGCCGACCGGGGTGCCGGGGGTCGACGCGGCCTTTTCGAGCACCGTCATGGCGTGCGCTTCCTTATTCAGATCGTTGTAGATCTGGCGGTAGAAGTCGAGCAGCGCCCGGTTGGTGGTCTCTCTGGCCTCCACGACGGCGGCGATCGCATGGGATTTTTCCGGCGCGGAGTTGTCGATCTTCGCGATCGCTTCTCCGATGTAGGCCGGTTCCTCGCCGATCTTTTCGATCTGCGCGAGCAGATATTCCGCGGTCAGCGCGGGGGTCTTTTTTGCGGATTCGAGTTCTGCCATGTCTGTGTCCTTTCTGAAATCATGATCGGGCGGGACTGCCAGACATATTCGGTTTTCTCCGATCCAGCGCGCCCTCCCTTTATGTACCAAACCCTTCGCCCGCTTGGGGAACGTGGGTTCGCATTCTCTGCCGAACGGATCTGAGACAAGCACGGTTTTCTTCATATCGGGAAACCTCTTGCCCTGAGTTGTGACGCTGTTTTTGTCGATGGGTGCCGTCCCCGGTCACGCCGTTATTATACCACCCGGTCCGGGTTCTTGTCAAGAGGGTCCGGGAACTTTCCGCGCCGCGCCGTCAGACTTCCAGCGCGTTGTCCGTCGCCAGCAGGATCGCCGTGACGTCCGCGTTCATGTCTCCGGTAGTTGTGACCTCCGCGTCGCCGTGGGTGAGGACGATGACCCCCGCTCCCGTGAGGGCGTTCCGCTGTTCGTCGGACAGTCTCGCGGCGTAGTAGGGGATCCTGCCCTCCTCGAAGAGCCGTCTTTCGAGCTTGCGGCCGTATTCCTCCGTCTGCACGGACACCGTGACAGGCTTCTGGCGGAGATACCGGGCTCTCTCGCCGGGCGTGACGGCCGCGGAGGATGCCGCAGATCCCGTGTCGCCCGCTCCCAGCGCTTCGGTGATGATGCCGCCGCCCGAGATCTCGTATTCGTCGACGATCACGAACCGGCCCGTCGTCGGCAGGGCGGCCCCGATATCGAAGGCGAGCTCCTTTTCGCACACGAAGGTGCAGTCGGCGATGTCGTTCTTTTTCGCTTCCGCGGCGGCGGGATTCTTTTCGAGGGTGGAGGCGTCGAGGACGGAGTGGATCTTCGTCACCCGGCACGGGGTC
The DNA here is from genome assembly GCA_902782445.1 of uncultured Ruminococcus sp. Taxonomy (GTDB): domain Bacteria; phylum Bacillota; class Clostridia; order Oscillospirales; family CAG-272; genus UMGS1696. The sequence goes on along the minus strand of CACZNC010000036.1, from coordinate 10,738 downwards.
TTCGCGGTGCAGGATTTGATGACGTATTCCTTCCCGGGGACGAGGGGGGAACGTCCCAGCCAGAAGATGCTCGCCCGGAACGCGCGTCCGATCTCCGGGGGCTTTTCCCCGGCGAGGCAGGCGATCTCCCCTCTCCGGACGTAGATCTGCGTCGTCATGGTGAAGCCGCAGGCCTTTCCGGCGGAGAATTCTCTGGGGCGGCGGGAGGAATCCGCGTCCATGAACCACTCTTCGAGGGAGTTCACGACAGTGGTTTTGCGGGAGGGATAGAACACGACCTGATCCCCGGCTCTGAGGGTCCCGGATTCGCACATCCCAGCCACGATCCGGCGGTCGTCCCCCCCTTCGGTGAACTTGTAGACGTCCTCCACGGGGATCCTGAGCGGCAGTTCACTCCCGCCGGTGTTGTCCCCGCCTTCGAACAGATCCAGCTGGCCGAGCACGGTGGGGCCGTCGTACCAGGGGGTGAGTTCCGAGGGGAAGGCGATGTTGTCCCCTTCGGTCGCCGAGACGGGAATGAAGGCCGCGGGGGCGATCCCGATGGTGGCGAGAAATTCCGCGTACTCCCGCTTTATTTTTTCGTAGGTCTCCCGGCTCCGGTCCACGAGGTCGATCTTGTTGACGAGGACCGCGATCTGCCGGATGCCGAGCATTTCGAGCATATAGCCGTGGCGGCGGGAGTTTTCGCAGATCCCCTCCGCGGCGTCGATCACGAGCAGGGCGGCTTCCGCGCGGGAGGCACCGGTGATCATGTTCTTGAGAAATTCGATGTGCCCGGGGGCGTCGATGATGATGTACTTGCGCTTTTCCGTCTCGAAGAAGCACCGGGCCGTGTCGATGGTGATGCCCTGCGCCCGCTCGTCCTTCAGGGCGTCGAGCAGGAAGGCGTATTCGAAGGGCTTCGCATTGCGGCGGCAGAGTTCCCGGATGCTTTCGAGCTTGCCTTCGGGCAGGGCTCCGGCGTCGGCAAGGAGTCTGCCGATCACGGTGCTCTTGCCGTGGTCGACGTGTCCCGCCACCACGATGTTCATGCTGAGTTTGTCCCGGGCCATCACATGTACCCTCCCCTGCGCAGTTCTTCGAGTCCGCCGCCGTCTTCCTTGTCCTGTTCGCGGCCGCTCCGTTCGGCGACCCGGGCGAATTTGCCGGATTTCAGTTCTTCGATGATCTCATCGAGGGTGGAGGCATCGGAATCCACCGGCTTGGTGCAGGGCCAGCATCCCAGCGAACGGTACCGCTTCCCGTCCCCCTGATTGAAATAGAGGGACACCACGGGAACGCCCTCCCGCCGGATGTACTCCCAGATATCGACCTCCGTCCAGTCGAGGAGCGGATGGATGCGCACATGGGTCCCCGGCGCGAAGTCGGTCTTATACTGACCCCAGAACTCCGGGGGTTGATCGTCCGCGTCCCAGTCGCCCGCCCGGTCCCGGGGGGAGAAGGTGCGCTCCTTCGAACGGCTCCCCTCCTCGTCGGCCCTCACTCCCACGATGACGCCGGTGAAGGGCTCGCGGTCGGAGTCCTCTTCGTATTTCCCGGTGGCGTGATTCAGGCGGTACCGGGGCCAGTCCCCCGCGAGGGTATGGGTGAGGGCTTCGGTTTTCAGGCGGCGGCAGCATTCGATCCGGGTGGCGTTTCCGTCCGGGAAGGTCTCGCGGTTTTCGAGGGCCTCCCGGTTTTCGCCGTAGATCATGTCGAGGTTCCACTCCATCGCCAGCCGGTCGCGGTATTCGATCATTTCGGGGATCTTATAGTGCGTGTCGACGTGGACCAGCGGAAAGGGAACGTGCCCGTAGAACGCCTTGCGCGCCAGACAGAGCAGGACGGTGGAATCCTTGCCGATGGACCAGAGCATGCAGAGATTGCGGAAGGCCGAGTAGGACTCCCGGAGGATGTGGATGCTCTTCGACTCCAGCATGTCGAGATGGCTGTACTGCATAAAGCTTTACCTCTTGTCGGTATTCTCAGGATCGGGGAAAACGAGGCCCCCGAGGGATTCAATCTTGTTGACGATCCGCAGTCCGTTCCGGTTCACGGGGTCCTCCCGGTTGGCGGGCATCGGGTTCCCGTCCGCGTCGGTGAAGAGGGCTCCCGCTTCCTCCGCGATGATCTGCATGGCCGCGGTGTCCCATTCCTTCATGAACGCGCCGCGCCGCCAGTGGAGATCCGCGCTCCCTTCGGCGATCATGCACCCCTTGAGGCAGGAGCCCGTGGGGATCACTTCGGCAATGCGGTCCCGGTTCCGTTCGAGAAACGCCTCCGTGTCCCGGTCGAGATGGGAGCGGCTGACGGTGACGATCAGCTTCTCCGTTCGGTCGGACACGCGCATCTCGTCGCCGTCTCCGGGAGAGAAATCCTCCGTCAGACCGCTGAAAGGCAGTTTGTACGCGCCGATCCCCTCGGCGGCATAGTACAGGGTCTCCCGGGCCGGAACCGCGATGACCCCCGCCCGGACCTTCCGGTTTTGGGCAAATCCGACGGAGACGCAGAACTCCCCGTTGTGGGAGAGGAATTCCTTCGTGCCGTCCAGAGGATCGACGATGAACACCCCCGCGTTGTTGGAGAGCCGTTCGGCACAGTCCGCCTCCTCTTCGGAGAGGATCGAATACTCCGGGAACTCCCGCCGGAAGATCGAGGTCAGAAGCCCGTCCGAGGCGAGGTCGGCGGAGGTCAGGGGGGATTTGTCCTCCTTGTACTCCACGGAATAGGAGGATTCGTAATAGCTCAGGATCACGCCGGACGCCTGCCTGGCCGCGTCGAGCATGGTATACAGCAGCCGGTCGAGATCCCAGTCCGTCTCCCGCGCCGCACGGACCAGAAGTTCGGCGCAGCATTCCGCGGACTGGGAGGGGAGGAAGGTGATGTCGGGGGCGGCGGGAGGTTCGTAAGGAGCGGAGACGCCGGTGAAGGAAGGGATCTCTCCGGCAAAAGCCTTTTTGTAAAGCCCCTTCGGATCTCTTCCGGCGCAGGTCTTCACGTCCGCGGCCATCCAGACCTCATAGAACCGGGCAGCGGGGGAGATGATCTCCCGGGCCGTTCTCCGGTCGGCCTCGGTCGGGGAGATGGTGCAGACAACGACGGTCTGACCGGAGGAGGCGGCGATCTTCGCGAGCTCCGCGATCCGGCGGAGGTTTTCGTGCCGGTCTTCCGCCGAAAACCCGAGATCGCGGCAGAGCCCTTTCCGCACGGTGTCCCCGTCGATCATCAGAGCGGCCCTGCCCTCTTCGATCAGCTTTTTTTCCGCGAGGGCCGCGACCGTGGACTTCCCGGAACCGGAGAGCCCCGTCATCCAGAAAACGGCGGGACGGGATCCGGTGATCCGCATCCGTTCGGCGTCCGGGACCCGGGTGAGATAGGGAGTGACGTTGTCCGCCATGAGCGCCTCCTGTTCTGTCCGCAAAGATTCAGCATATATTATAATGGATTTCCGCCTCCGCTGTCAATGCGCGGGAGAAAAAAAGCACAAAAGCGCGGAAATCGGCAAAAATGGACCTGCGGGAGGGATCGGGAATGAAGTTCACAGCCGGATACCGCCGGAGGACGGACAAAAACGGAGGATCCGGGCGGCCGGGACCGGGAGGAGAGAACAGGACGGCCGAGGAGCGGATCTTCTTTTTCCTCGGATGCGCGGCGATCGCCCTTTCCCTGGCCCTCCCCCTCGGCGGAGAAAGCCAGGCGCGGGTTGACGAACCGGAAAGACCTCCGGCGGCGGTGGCCGTGATGAACCTGCTGTCGCCGGACGGTCCGGGGGAGGCTGCGGGATCCGGCTCCGGGGAGATTGGAGAAACCGCGGGACAGGAGGCAGAGGACGGACGGGAGGAGGAAACCGGATCGCGGTCCAACGCCGGGCAGTCTGTCTATGACAGGATCGGGCTGTTCTTCGCGCGGATCTTAACGGGAATCCTGCGGGCGCGGGACAGCAGACTCCGGTGAGGGTGGGGTCGGAAGGGGCCGCGGTCCTTTCGCTTCTCGCGGCGGCGGTCTCTGCGGTATGCGTCCACGAGGCGGGGCATCTGCTGGCGGCGCGGGTCCTCGGGATCCCTCTCCGGCGGGGGGCGGGCGGCCTGTTCGGGGTGCGGCTGACCTTCGACTTTTCCCGGGCGGGCTACGGGCGGGAGGCCCTCGTGCATCTTGCCGGGCCGGCGGCGGGGCTGCTTTCCTCCCTCGCGGCGGTATGGCTCTTCAGGGAGGCGGGGCTGTGGTTCGGGGGGATCTCCGCCGCGCTGGCCGTCTTCAATCTGCTCCCGGTCGGGGGATCGGACGGAGGGGGCGCACTCGGCTGTCTCCTCTGGGCGCCGGTTCCACCGGGATCGTCCTTCGCGCCGTGGGTCCCCCGGATCCTCAAAGGGGCGGATCTCGCCGTCCGGGGCGCGCTCTGGATGCTCTCCCTCCGCCTCGCGCTGACCGGGGAGCCGAACGTGGGCCTCTTGCTCTTCGGGCTCGGGATGGCCGCGGGGATGGCGTGAACACCGTCCGACGGAGCGTTGGTGAATTGCACCAATATGAAACGGTGAATATTAGTCAATATTTCACTGGATTTTGTACAATTTTTGCTGTATAATTGATAAAGGGTTTGGTGCGCGATCACGGGCCCTCTACCATCATATCCAAATCGGAGAGAGAAACAAGATGAAGAAAAAAGTATTGAGCATCCTGCTGGCGGCGCTGATGGTACTTCCCGCCCTGACTGCCTGCTCGGAGAGCGCTCAGAACACCGACCAGCCTGCGAAGACCGGCACGGACGTTCAGGCCTCCTCGGATGTGGGCGCCGCTGAAGAAACGCCGGAAACCGAGTTCACCCGCGCGATGGTGAAGGACGATCTTCCGGAAGATCTCGACCTCGGCGGCCAGTCCTACGAAGTCCTCGCCCGCACCAAGGCGTGGTTCACCGGCGAAATGTACGTCGAAGAGCTCAATGGCGAAACCCTCAACGACGCCGTGTTCAAGCGGGATTCCGCGATCGAGGAGCGTCTGAACTGCGTCATCAACTACAATCTTCAGGACGACACCAACGGCGTGGTCAACAAGAACGTGACCGCCGGCGCGGACGAGGTCTCCATCCACGTGGGTTCCGCCGTGGATACCGTGCAGTACGGCGTCAACGGCAATTACTACAACCTCCTCGGCGAGCATCCGGTTTACCTGAACCTGTCCCAGCCCTGGTGGAGCCAGTATTACACCCAACAGGAATCCGTCATGGGCAAGGCGTTCTTTGCCACCGGCGACCTGTTCACCTCCCTGATCAAGCTGTCCTTCGTCACCTTCGCCAACATGAAGCTGGTGAACGATTTTCAGCTGGAAAGCCCCTATGACATCGTGCGCTCCGGCCAGTGGACCTTCGACAAGGAAATGGAAATGGCCTCCCTGGTCCACGAGGACAAGAACGGCAACGGCGTGCGCGACAAGAACGACTCCTACGGCATGACCCTGGCCGGCATGATCGGTCTGGACGTCTACTGGTCCGCCTTCGACCTCACCATCTGCGAGAAGGACGCCAACGACGTTCCCTCCTTCTCCGTGGACGAGGAAAAGATGTCCGCCGTTCTGGAGAAGCTCTACACCTACTACATCGACTGCGAATACTGCTGGTGCCCGCCGAACCCGGATTCCGACAAGGAACAGGACGAAGTGGCCCAGATGCTGTCCGAAGACCGCATCCTCTTCACGCCCCTGCGCATCATGCACACCGACCAGATCCGCGACATGGAGAGCCCCTACGGTCTGATCCCGCTGCCGAAGTGGAACGAGGAACAGGACCACTACTACACCTTCGTGCACGACCAGTATTCCATCGGCGGCATCCCGGTCTCCGTGCAGGATCCCGCCTCGGTGAGCGCGGTGATGGAAGCCCTTGCCGCGGAATCCTACCGGTTCGTCACGCCCGCCTACTACGACGTGGTCCTGAACGGCAAATACCTCCGCGACCCCGACTCCTCCGAAATGCTCGAACTGGCCATGGCCGGCGTCAAGATCGACTTCGGCTGGATCCACACCTACTCTCTGGGCTCCTGCTCTCAGGGCCTGCTCCGCGAGATCCTCTACAATTCCAAGAGCTCCAACTTCTCCTCCGTCTACAAGTCCAAGCAGAAGGCCTTAGCCAAGATGATGAGCAAACTGGTGGAAAAGATCGAAAAGATCGACCACTGATCCCCGTCTCACAGATTTTCGCCCCGTTCTCTCTTCGATGGGAGGACGGGGATTTTTCATCCACGCGCAAAAAAAACGGCTCCGACGCGCTCCGTCCTTTTCGGGGGAAGCGGTCAAAGCCGTGATGGCGGATTTTGGGAAGCTCAGTCGAAATCGTCGATGGGCTTCTTTTTGCCGATGAAGAGGCCGCGCATGGCGTAGCGGGCGACGAAGGGGTCCTCGCAGGTGGCGATCTGCGCGTTCTGGAATTTCCGGTAGCTCTCCTCGTCCATCGCGCCGATCTCTTCCGCCATGCCGGTGGGCAGACCGTATGTAGACGCGACGGTGAGGATCTCGAGGCCGTACTCCCGGGAGAGGTCCGTGATCTCCTCCATCGTGGTGCCGCTGAACATGTCGACGCTGTGGGTCTTCTCCACGGTGGCGAGGCGGCGGAACTCCTTCAGGCGGTCCCGGGCGTCCATGCAGCCGGAGGCGTTCAGAAACTGCCCCACGGTCATGGCGAAGGGGGTCATGAAGGAATAGACAAAGGTCCCGTCCTCGGCGAGCACCCGGAGGGATTCCCGCACGAAAGCCTCCCGTTCGGCGCGGGTCCGGCTGTAATACATGGCTCCGAGGCTGACGACGATATCGAAGGAGCCGTCGTCGAAATGCCCGAGGGAGCGGGGCGCGGCGCAGAAGAACTCGCGGATGCCGGAAGCCCGGGGATCCGCTTTCATGGCGTCCACCCGTTCCGCGATGAGGTCCCCCGCCGTGACTTCATATCCCAGCGAGGCGAACCGGAAGGCGTTCTCCCCGTTCCCCGCCGCGGAGTCGAGGAGCCGCCCGGTCTTCGGGAGGTATTTGTCGAAGAGATGGACGATCACCGCCCGTTCGGTCTCCGTCAGCCGGTCGTTCCGGGATTCCTCCCCGAAATAACCGAAGTATTCAAACATATTCATGAAAATAGCCTCCCGCCGATCCTGTCGTTCGAAAGATAAAAACCGCTCTTTTCTTATCATGATAGCACAAAGCCGGGTGACTGTCAAGAACTATTTTGCCCCGCCGCGCGGATTTCAAGGGTTTCAAGGGTTTTCCGCCCGGTTCAGAACGAACTCCGCCCGCAGTTCCCCGATCTTCCCGCCCGCCGTCGATTTCAGATCCCGGCAGACGGTCCCGGTCAGTTCCGCGGTCCTGAGCTTTTCGACAAGGTCCTTCCGGCTTTCCGGGGCGATCTGTTCGAGGATCCGGGCGGCCACGGCCTGCCATGCGCTCTCCGTTCCGTCGTACAGCTTGAACATCACGCCGAGCCGCTCTTCCCTCAGTCCGAAGGCGTAGACCCCGCCCGCGCCTCCCTTCGCCGTGACCCCGTCCTGGGCGTTGAGGAGGGAGCAGAGGTAGTTCTTCCCCCGCACGAGTTCCGGATGGCGGCGCATACAGGCGGTGATCCTCCGGGCGGCCGACGAAAAGGACGGCTCCGGGATCAGCTCCGGCGAGGCGAGGCGGAGAAAGGACAGCGCGATCGCATCCCCCGGCACGCCGAACACCGGGACGCCGCACCCGTCCGTCCCCATGCGGATCTTTTCATAAGGGACGGAGGAAAACAGGGAGACGGCGTACCGCGCAAGCCTCTGGGCCGCGGAATCCGGGAGGTGGTAGCCCCGTCCGCTCCCGGTGAGTTCCCGCTGGACGAGGATCGCGCCCACGTGCTTCGGGGTGCAACCGTGCCAGATCTTCTTCGGCGGATCCCCCCGGGCGACGGCGGCGAATTTCGCCTTTTCGTTCGAGGGATAGCGGGCGCCGAGGATCAGATCGTCTTCCGTCACCCCAGCCTTTTCCATGAGGGAGACCGCCGCCCGCACCGCCTCGTCCTCCCCGGCGTTCGATCCCGCCATGACGGCAAGCTCCTCCTCCGTCAGGCCGTATTTCCGGTCCAGTCCCAACAGAAGCACGGGGACCGCCTGGATCGGTTTCGATGCCGAACGGAAGAACACCGGATCCCGGTACCGGCCGCCGAAAAACCGGATCCCCTCCTCCCCGACGACGGCAACAGAGCCCTCGTGGAGGTTTTCGGTCAGTTCTCCCCTTGTCTCGAACGCCAGCAGCATGTCTCAGTCCGCCTTTCTGTGAATCACGAAGCCTTTTCCCTTCGGTCCCCGGGAGATCTCGAAAACTTCCGGCGCGTCGACGCTGACCCCGTTCCCGTCTGCGCGGATCGTGAGAAGGCCCCAGGGCGTCGGGATCCCGATCTCGGCCCATTCCAGCCCGTGGAGATCCGGATCGACGGAGAATTCGCGGAATCCGGGCTTTTTCATCTCGAATCCCGAGAAGCGGAGCGGGAGCTGATAGGTCGGAGTGCCGCCCCAGGCATGGGAGCAGTCCCCGCGGAACAGGCCCCAGCCCTCTTTCAGACCCTTCGGGGAGTCGTTCACCTGCTTGTCCCAGAGGTGGAGCATCCCGAGGGCGTATTTTTCGAGCAGTCCGGTCTTCGCGGCCATCTCGAAGAGGTAGTGCATGAAATAGGGCTGGACCTCCACATAGGAATCCCGCTCGAGCCACTCCTCCACGAGGACCCGCTCCCCGAGAGCCTTTGCCGTCTTCCCCCGGGCGAGACCGAACAGGACGGCCAGAGCGTTGGCGTGCCGCGTGTAATACCGCTTGTCCGGGTTCTCCGGCTGCCATCCCTCGCCCTCCACCGCCTTCACCGATCTGGGCCAGCCGTCCGAGAAGATCTCCTTCTCGAAATCGTAAAACTCCCGGACGCACGCCCCGCGGTGACGCTCCGCCTCGTCTTTCAGGGACCGGGCCGTCTTCGTCTCGCCGAGGGAACGGCAGATCTGCGACGCCGCGATCAGGGCGTTCTGCCAGAAGGCGTTGAGGACGGTCTGCCCGAGGGCCATCGGGGGATGGTGGAGCTGGAATCCGTCGATCTCGCCCCAGTCCACGAACATATAGTTCGGCGGGTTCTCGATCACGCCCCGCTCGCCGAAATACCCGCGGAACCGCCGGAACAGGATCCTGAGGGCGGGCAGGCAGGCTCTCGTCGTGGTTTTGTCCCCGGTCCAGCGGAGATAGTCCCGGAGCATACTCACCCAGACGAGGCTGTACGTGGTGTGGAACATATACCCGTCCGTCATGACGAGATAGTCGGCGGTGCGGAGCAGATCCAGCCTCGTGAGCCGCATGTCCCCGAAGGTCATCCGGGTCATGAGGGCTTCGATGGCGTAGTCGCCGGTGCATCCGAGGGTCTCCTGATGGAGGGGGCTGTCGAGATGCAGGCTCTGGCGGCACATTTCGAGGGTGTTCTTCCCGAGGTCGTAGATCTTCGTGAGCATCTCGTCCGAGCAGCGGAAATACCCCTCGTTCGTCCGGTCCACCGGATAATGGGCGTAGATCAGGGAGACGTTCGCCTCCACCCCGAAGGGAGCCCGGACGAGGACCGCCCCGACGCTGTGCATCCGCAGGCACCGGAATTCGGCGGAAGACGACGGGGACACGGTCAGAACGCCTGTCCCGGGATTCTCGGGCATATATTCCCCCGCCCCGAAGCGCACGGAAGCCGGTCTGTCGGTGCCGTTGACGACGGAGAGGCAGACGTAGGCGGAATAGATCCGCTCGAAGCTGGCCCGGATCACGTTTTCGCCAGCGAACTCGTCCCGGCGGATCGTCTCGGGAAGGATCGCTTCCTCCGACAGGGGCGGCAGGCAGGGATCCGCGGGATTCCAGGGGATCTCGTCAAGGACGGCGGGGGTCTCCCACTCTCCCGGAGGGACCGCGGCGTCGAATTCACAGACGCTCTTCCATCCCGGCAGAAGCCGCACCCGCCAGCTTTCGTCGGAGAGGACCGGCACGCCGTCGATCTCCCCGGAGAAGACGAATCCGCACCGCCCGACGGAATAGTCGGTCATGACGGCGCATCCGTTCCAGACCTCGGCGGAGATCTTCACGGTCCTGCCCTCCACGGGGATCTCGTAATGATCGACATACTGCTTCGGCATCGGCAGGGTGTTCGCGTAGTCCCCGCCCGCCGCCACCGGACCCGTCCCGATCACTTCGCCGTTGACCGAAAGCCGGAAGCGCGGATCGGCGAAGATATTCACGCGGAGGATCCCCGGGAGGGAGGTGCGCCGGACCACGGTCTTCTCAAACTCCGCGGCGAAGAAGGCGAACCCCTCGGGCGCCCCCGCAAACACGGTGGTCGGGTTGACTTCGCATCCGGGATGGCGCGCGGGATCCAGCCAGAGCCACATCGCTTCCCCGGATACTTCGGCGGCGGGCAGTTCTTCGTCTGTATAGCTAACGGTGCGGAAATCGTTTTTCATCTCGTCCCTCGTTTCTCGCGGCGGCGGTCTCTTCCCCGCGCTGTTTCTTTCAGTATAGACAAAAAAGTCCCGATTTTCAAGAGGTTCGGGCAAAGAAACTTCCCGGATTTTCATTTCCTCCCCCCGAGGGGCGGATCCGACAGGAAAAAAGTCCGGTCCCCTCCCCCGAAAAGCCCGACTTTCTCCGCATTTTTCGGTGAATTCCCAAAGTAAATTCCACAGTAGGAAAGGGGTGGAATTTAGTAAGGGAAAACCGTGGAATTAAGGGCGGGAAAGAGGAGAAAAGACTCGCA
>CACZNC010000035.1 GCA_902782445.1 uncultured Ruminococcus sp. | reverse complement strand
AGGGTTATCCTTCGCGAGCTCACGGCAAGGCCGTTCGCATTCTACGGAGAGCGATCAAAACCCATGAAGACAGCTTTATAGAAGGAATATAGTATCAGATCTTCGCCACGGAGATCACCGCGTTCTCGCCGTTGATATCCCATTCCTTCGTGTAGGCGGCGGGATCTTCGAGCGGCGCGAAGGTCAGTTCTTCGCAGAGGGTGACGGATTTGAGGTCGCCGGGATTTTCGCTGAGGAGCTTTTCGAGCTTTTCGCTCCCGGTGACGGAGACGCGGATGCGGTCGGTGACGACGAAGTCCGCCTCCTTGCGCATGGTCTGGACTTTCGAGATCACTTCGCGGATGAAGCCTTCGGCGATCAGTTCGTCGGTGAGGTTGGTGTCCAGCGCGACGGAAATACCGTTTTCGGAGACCGTGAAGTAACCGGGCTTCTGCTTCACCTCGATGAGGAGATCGTCTTCCGCGAGGCTCACTTCCGTCCCGTCGAAATCGAAGCGCAGGCATCCGTTCGCCCTCAGCTCCGCCATCGCGGCGTTCCCGTCGAAGTCCTCGTTCTGGAGGGTCGAGCGGATCTTTCCGAGGAGCTTGCCGTACTTCGGGCCGACGGTCTTGAGATTGGGCTTGAAGCTGTAGGAGGACAAGGCGCTCATGTCGTCGACGAATTTCACCTTGCGGACGTTGAGCTCGTCCCGGATGATGTCGGAATAGGTGGAGTCCAGCGGTTCCGCTCCCCCGGCGTACAGAGCCGCGAGGGGCTGGCGGTTCTTGAGGTTCGCACCGTTGCGGGCCGCCCGTCCCAGCACCACAATGTCGACCACGCTCTTCATGGATTCCTCGAGGGCGCGGTCGATCCTCTCCTCGCAGACGGCGGGCCATCCGCAGAGATGCACGGATTCCGGTGCGTCCCTGTCCACGGAGCAGACGAGGTTGCGGTAGATATCGTCCGCCATGAAGGGGATGAAGGGAGCGGCGATCTTCGAGAGGGTGACGAGGCAGGTCCAGAGGGTCATATAGGCGGAGATCTTGTCCTCCGTCATTTCGGAGCCCCAGTAACGTTCGCGGCTGCGGCGGACATACCAGTTCGAGAGCTCGTCGACGCATTCGTAGAGGGCTTTCGCCGCCTCGGGGATGCGGTAGTTTTCGAGATTGACGTCAACAGTCTTCACGGTCGTGTTCAGCACCGAGAGGGCGTAGCGGTCCATGACGGTGAGCCTGCAGCCGTCAAGGGAATATTTCGTCGGATCGAAGCCGTCGATCTCGGCGTAGAGGACGTAGAAGGCGTAGGTGTTCCAGAGGGTGCCGAGGAATTTGCGCTGTCCCTCCTGGACTGCCTTGCCGGAGAACCGGGAGGGGAGCCAGGGCGCGCTGTTGGTGTAGAAATACCACCGGATCGCGTCCGCCCCGTAGGTCCCGAGGGCTTCGAAGGGGTCGACGGCGTTGCCCTTGGATTTCGACATTTTCTGCCCGTTCTCGTCCTGCACGTGTCCGAGGACGATGACGTTCCGGTAGGGCGCACAGTCGAAGAGGAGGGTGGAGATCGCCATGAGGGAGTAGAACCACCCGCGGGTCTGGTCGACGGCCTCGCTGATGAAGTCCGCCGGGAACTGAGCTTTGAATTTGTCCTCGTTCTCGAAGGGGTAGTGGTGCTGGGCGAAGGGCATGGAGCCGGAGTCGAACCAGCAGTCGATCACCTCGGGGACCCGGCGCATCTCCCCGCCGCATTCCGGGCAGGTGAGGGTGACGGCGTCGATATAGGGCCGGTGGAGTTCGATGTCCTCCGGGCAGTTCTTCGACATGGATTTCAGTTCCGCGACGGAACCGACGGCGTGACGGCATCCGCAGGAGCATTCCCAGATATTGAGGGGGGTGCCCCAGTAGCGGTTGCGGGAGATCGCCCAGTCCTGCACGTTTTCGAGCCAGTCGCCGAAGCGGCCCTTTCCGATGGACTCGGGGATCCAGTTGACCGTGTTGTTGTTGCGGATCAGATTGTCCCGGACGGCGGTCATGCGGATATACCAGGATTCCCGGGCGTAGTAGATCAGGGGCGTGTCGCACCGCCAGCAGTGAGGATAGTCGTGCTCGAACTTCGGGGCGTCGAAGAGTTTGCCTTCCTTATCGAGATCGGCGAGGATCAGCGGATCGGCCTTCTTCACAAAGGTGCCGGCGTAGGGCGTTTCGGCGGTCATGTTCCCCGCTCCGTCGACGAACTGCACGAAGGGGAGATCGTACTTCTTCCCGACGCGGGAGTCGTCCTCGCCGAACGCCGGGGCGATGTGCACGATGCCGGTGCCGTCGTCCATCGTGACGTAGCCGTCCGTCGTGATGAAGTGACCTTTTTTCTTCTGCTTCGCCGCGCACTCCGCCGTGCAGGTCCAGAGGGGCTCGTACTCGCGGTATTCGAGGGCGGAGCCGGGCATTTCTTCGAGGATCTCATAGGCGGGGGCGTCTTCGGTTTTCAGCTTGCCGAGGACGGTGTCGAGCAGGGCTTTCGCCATGTAGTAGACGTACCCGTCGGCGGCTTTGACCTTCGCGTAGGTCTCGTCGGGATTGACGCAGAGCGCCACGTTGGAAGGCAGGGTCCAGGGGGTCGTCGTCCAGGCGAGGAAATACGCGTCCTCTCCCTTCACCTTGAAGCGGACCACCGCCGAGCGCTCCTTGACGGTCTTGTATCCCTGCGCCACCTCCTGGGCGGACAAGGGGGTCCCACAGCGGGGGCAGTAGGGGACGATCTTGAAGCCCTTGTAGAGCAGGCCCTTGTTCCAGATCTCCTTGAGCGCCCACCATTCGGATTCGATATAGTCGTTCTCGTAGGTGACGTAGGGGTGCTCCATGTCCGCCCAGAAACCGACGGTGCCGGAGAACTCCTCCCACATGCCCTTGTACTTCCAGACGCTTTCCTTGCACTGGTTGATGAAGGGTTCGAGGCCGTACCGTTCGATCTGCTCCTTGCCGTCCAGCCCCAGCTTCTTCTCCACCTCGATCTCCACCGGCAGACCGTGGGTGTCCCATCCGGCCTTGCGGGGGACGTCGCGGCCCTTCATCCAGCGGTAACGGGGGATCAGATCCTTGATGACGCGGGTGAGGACGTGGCCGATGTGCGGCTTGCCGTTGGCCGTCGGGGGCCCGTCGTAGAAGGTGTAGCCGGGACGCCCTTCGCTCTCGGCGAGCTGTTTTTTGAAGATCTGCTTCTCGTTCCAGAACTTCAAAGTCTCCCGCTCCCGCTCTACAAAATTCAGATTCGTGCTGACCTTGTTGTACATAGTCCCTCCCTGTAGAAAAAGAAAAGCCCGGCACATGTCCGGGACAGAAAAAGTCTGCTTCACCACTCGCACACACGATACGATTCCCCTCTAACGGCGGGATCCCGGCATAGGCTTGCGCGGGAAGGCCCGTCGCTCACCCTGCGGCTCGGGAGTGATTTTCGAGTGCCGCGGCGTACCGGGATCCCATCGCCCCCGGCTCTCTTGGACGCCGCCCCCGGAATCCCGGGACACCTACTCGTTCCGTCACAGCCTTTTTCTATATGTTATATAATATTATAGAACATCCGGGAGAGAAAGTCAAGAGGAAGCATTTATAAAATCTCTCCAAAACCCTTGAAAAAACGGCCCGGTTATGCTAACATAGTGTATAAAAGGAAGCGAAGCCTTCTTTCTCCGTTTCCCCCGCGGGATCCGAATCTCCCGCGGCATTTCACCGAAAGGCGGTCCTTACCATGACAAACAGAAAAGACTGGCCCCTCGCCCTCTCCGTCGGGCCCGGCGCGATGAACCGGGGGGATTTCGAAGCTCTCGCCGAGGCCGGCATCCGCGAACTGGAGCTCTCCTCCGGCGCGATCGCCCCCTTCTACGACGTCCTCGATTTTCCAAATAAAGCGAAGGACATCGTCTCCCTCGCCCGGGATTGCGGCGTGACGGTCTCCTCGGTCCACCTTCCCTTCGGCCCCTTCACCGAGATCGATCCGGCCAGCCGCGACGCCTCCGTGCGGGCCCGCGCCATCGCCGTCCAGTCCGAACTGCTCGCAGCCGCGGGGGACGCCGGGATCCCGCTCGCGATCATCCATCCCTCCGGGGAGCCCTACGCCGAAGAAGAGCGCGCCGAACGGCTGGAAATCGCGGCGGACGTCATCGGAAAGATCACCGGATCCGCGTCGGAGGCGGGCGTCACCCTCTGCCTCGAAAATCTGCCGCGGACCTGCCTCTGCCGGACCTCGGACGAAATGCGCTTCTTCCTCGACCGGATCCCCGATCTGAGGGTGGTGTTCGACACGAATCACAGTCTGAGGGAGGACAATGTCCACTACATCAAAGCCGTCGGCGAGAAGATCGTCACCCTCCACGTTTCGGACTACGACTTTGTAGACGAAAAGCACTGGCTCCCGATGAAGGGAAAGAACGACTGGGCCGCCATCCTCGGCGCGCTCGAAGAAGTCGGATACAGCGGCCGGTTCCTCTACGAATCGGGCGCGGGACTTCCCTACCGGGAGATCGCGGAGAACTACCGGACCCTTCTCGCCTGAGAACGCCGGATCACGGAAAGGAGTTTTCAAAATGTTGATTCATCAGCCCTGGCTCCGCATCGGGAACGATATCCGGGTCGAATACGAACAGTGCCTCAGGGAAGGCCGCGACGTCGCCGGATACGAGGGAGTCGTGAACGCGTTCGTCGCGATGGACAATGAACTCACCCTGAAAAACGAGGCCGCCGTCGAAGCCCTCGATTATGAAATGGCCCACGCCCCGATCCGGGAGGACTATCCCTTCGCGGAGCCCTCGGATCTGCCCGGCATCCTCGCCGCTTCCCCCTTGGCGGAAAATCCCCCCGCCCTGCCTCCCTGCCCCCCGGACGCCGCCCTCATGGACAAGCTCACGGGCGCGTGGATCGGGCGGATCGCGGGATGCCTGCTCGGAAAGCCGGTGGAGGGCTGGCGGCGGGATCTGCTCTGGCCCGTGCTCAAGGGGACGGACAATTTCCCGATGAACCGCTACATCCGCGCCTCGGAATTCTCCCCGGAGCTCATCAAGAAACACAATCTTTACACGGGCGGATGCTTCGCCGACAACGTGCGTTACGCCTCTCCCGCGGACGACGACACCAACTACACGACCTTCGCCCTCAAGCTGGTGAGCCGGTACGGACGGAACTTCACCCCCGACGACGTAGCCGAAGGATGGCTCGCCTGGATCCCGGCTTTTTCAACATGCACGGCCGAGCGGGCGGCTTACCGGAACATCGCGGCGGGATACCGTCCCCCGGAAACCGCGGTCGTCAAGAACCCCTACCGGGAATGGATCGGGGCCCAGATCCGCGGGGACTTCTTCGGCTACATCAACCCGGGCGACCCGAAGACGGCGGCGGAAATGGCCTTCCGGGACGCGTCGATCTCCCATGTCAAAAACGGGATCTACGGGGAAATGTTCATCTCCGCCATGATCGCCGCGGCGGCCGTTCAGAGCGATATCCGGGAAATCATCGAGACGGGGCTCGCTTTCGTTCCAGCCAAATCGAGGCTGACGGCGGACGTGCGGGAGGTGATCGAGCTGTACGCGGCCGGAAAGACGGCGGACGAGCTGATCGAGCACATCCACACCCGCTTCAACGAATACTCCGCCAACGACTGGTGCTACACCAACTCCAACGCGATGATCGTGGCGATGGCCCTGCTCTGCGGGAACGGGGACTTCGGAAAGAGCGTCTGCCTCGCCGTCCAGACCGGATTCGACACCGACTGCAACGGCGCGACGGTCGGCTCGGTGGTCGGGATGCTGAAAGGCGAGGGCGGGATCCCCGAAGAATGGTACGCCCCCTTCGAAAAGCGGCTGTACACGTCCATCGAGGGCTACAACCTCGTGGAAGTCGCCGATCTCGCGAAGAAGACTTTCGACCTGCTCGGCAGATAAGGGTTGAAAAGAAAAAAAGGCTGCCGCGGTCCGAAAAACCCGACGGCAGCCCGGATATAGTTTTTTCAGGGCTTCTGCGCTTCCTGATAGGCGTCGATCTCCTCCTCCACGTGGGAGAGGACCTTCTCGAAGGATTCGAGCTGACGCTTCGTGAAATTCTCCTCCACCTTCGCCACATATTCTCTCAGGCCGTCCTCGTACAGGCCGATATAGTTGTAGTACTTCTCGGTGAGGGTGAGGCGGAATTCCCGCTTGTCGTCCTCGGATGCCTCTTTTGTCACATAGCCCTTCTGGATGAGGGAGGCCACCTTGTAGGACGCGCCGGGCCGGGAGATCCCGAGAAAATCGGCAAACTCGCTGATGGTGGGATTCCCGAGGGCGTGGATCACCTCGACGGCGAACACCTCCATCGCGGTGAGGCTTCCTTCGCGTTCCTTGATGATGGAAAACAGGCGCTTATAAAAATTCAGATGGATCTTGCCGCTGATCCTCATGATGTGCTCTTCCAGCATGGGCGGGACCTTCCTTGTCTTCCGCCGGTCAGCGGATTTATGGAGAATCTATAAAATTTTATCACCATCGAATCCGGTATTCATGCCGATTCCATGAAAAAACAATGAATTTTCTTTCAACTTCCAAAGGCGCCCCCCTGTCCGGCGGGAAAAAAGAGCGGGTAGCGGGGCCGGAACTTTTGCGCATCGTCTGCATGCTCATGATCCTCACGAGCCATTTCTTTGTCCATGGGAAGGTCCTCGGCTCCCTGGCTCCCCGGGACGTGAATTTCCACATCGGATGGTTCATCGAGGCCTGCTGTTACGTGATGGTGAACTGCTTCGTGCTGATCACCGGGTATTATCAGTCCCAGTCGAAATTCAGGCTCTCGAAGTTCTTCCTCCTCTGGGGGCAGGTCGTGGCGATCTCCGGGGGGATCTGGCTCGCGCTCTGGGCTCTCGGGAAGGCCGAATTCTCCTGGTCCGCGCTGTATACGGTCTTCACGCCGATCACCGGGACCCGGTACTGGTTCGCGACGGCCTATCTCTTCCTCTACGCCCTGAGCCCGCTCATCAACTTCGGTCTGGACCGGGCGGACCGGAAACAGCACCTCTATGCCTGCGCCGCGCTCTGGGGGCTCTTCGTCGTCTGGCGCAATCTGACCTACTGGCTGGACTTCGCCAATCTCCACGGAGGGTACAGCTATACCTCCTTCGTCGTGCTCTACGTGACCGCGGCGTATCTGAGGAAATACCCTCCGAAAAAGCGCCGCTGGCTCGCCTGGTACTTCCTGCTCTCCGCCGTCACCGCCCTCTCCCGGATCCTCATGACCGTGCTCTACTATCACAAGAACGGATCCTTCGACTCCTCCTATCTCAAGATGTTCATGCAGTACAATTCGATCACGGTGGAGCTGGCGTCGGTCTGCCTCTTCCTCTTCTTCGTGAATCTGAACATCAAGGGCCGCGTTCCCCGGGCGCTCATCGGATTCTTCGCCCCCCTGACCTTCGGGGTCTACCTCATCCACGAGCACCGGGATCTGCGGGACCCGATCTGGAACACGCTGAAGCCCTGGGAATACGCGAGATCCCCGAAACTCTTCTGGATGCTGCCCGCGACGGTGGTCTCGCTCTTTCTGATCTGCGCGCTTCTCGAATACGTCCGCCGCCTGCTCTCCCGCCTCTTCCGCATTCCGAAGCTCTTCGGCGCGGCGTCCGATAAGCTCTGCTCCGTCTTCCGCCGTCTGATGCAGCGGTTTCTGCCGCCGGAGGAATGAACATGGCCGGATACGACAAACAAAGGATCGAGAGGCTGAGGGAAAACGCCCTCTCGCCCCGGATCTCCTACGACGAATTCTACGCGTACTTCAACGCGGCCTACCTCGACGGCTGGGGCAACCCGAGTTTCAAACGGCGGATCGCGGAGGCCGTGAAGGACGCTTACTCCCGCTGGACGGTCTCCATCGAACCGGGGGAGCTGATCGTCGGACGCCCCGCCTCGTCCCCCCATACGCCGGAGGAAGAAGAACGGTTCCGCCGCGCCAACGATGCCGCCCGCTTCTCCCACTGTCCCGTCGGGCAGGACTCCCACATGGCGATCGACTATCCCCGCCTGCTCTCCCTGGGGACTTCGGGCATCTCGGCCCTGATCGACGGTTACCGCGCCGCCCTCGACTTCTCCGATCCGGAGGCCGTGCGGAAGGAGGACTTTTACCTCGCCGCGAAGACCTGCCTCGAAGGGGTGGAGATCCTCGCCGGCCGATACGCTGCCCATGCGGAAGAACTGGCCGAAGCCGAAGAGGATCCGATTCAGGCGGAGGAATACCGCGAAATCGCCCGGATCATGAAGCGGGTGCCGAAATACCCGGCTGAGAGCTTCCGGGAGGCGGTCCAGTCCGCGGCGTTCGTCACCTACGCGATTTCCGTCAAGCCCCTGCGCCCTTCCCTGCTCCAGTTCCAGCTCGGGCATCCCGACCGGTGGCTCCTGCCCTGTTACGAGCGGGACAAAGCCGCCGGGATCCTCGACGACGGGCTGGCCCAGACTCTCATAGACTGCCTCTGCGTACAGATCAACCGGCGGGTGCCGAACGGGCTGTCCAGCGGGCTGATGGTGGGCGGGACGCTCCCGGACGGCACGACGGTGTCCAATCCCCTCACCCGGATGTTCCTCTCGGCCATCGGACAGGTCAATCTGGTCTATCCCTCGGTGGGGCTCTGCGTCACGGAGGACACGCCG
Organism: uncultured Ruminococcus sp.; assembly: GCA_902782445.1. Lineage (GTDB taxonomy): Bacteria > Bacillota > Clostridia > Oscillospirales > CAG-272 > UMGS1696. Next base: position 19,634 of record CACZNC010000035.1, on the reverse strand, counting down.
GAGGAGGATCTCTCCCTCGCCCTCCGCCTGCTCTCCGAGGGGCATTCCCATCCCGCCCTCTTCGGGGACGCGGCGATCCGGAAGGGCCTCTGCCACTACGGTCTGACCCCGGAGGAATCGGCGGAGTACATCCACTCGACCTGCGTGGAGATCACGCCCGTCGGATGCTCGAACGTCTGGGTCGCGAGCCCCTATACGAATCTGCCGGGGGAAATGCTGGCCGTCTTCCCGGAAACGGACGCGGACGCCCCCGCCGACATGGATGCCTTCCTCGAGCGGTATTTCCGCCGTCTCTCGGACCGGATCGCCGAAAACTGCCGCCGGGAGAGCCTCAGCCGGTACGAACGGGCGAAATACTGCGCCGATCCCCTGCTCTCCTGCTTCGTGCGCGACTGCCTCGAACGGGGGCTCGACATCGAAGAAGGGGGCGCGCGGTACAACTGGATCATGCCGTCCTTCGTTGGGCTGGCGAACGCGGCGGACGCGCTGTATGCCATCCGGACGCTGGTATATGAGAAGGGGGAGGTCTCCTTCTCCCGCTGGCACGGCGCCCTCTCGGACAACTACGCCTCCGACCCGCTCCTGCTCGCCCGGATCCGCGCGCTCCCGAAATACGGCTCGGGGGAGGTCTCGGAAGATTCCCCGGAGGCTTATGCCGGAAAGATCGCCTCCTTCCTTGCCGCCGAATGCGCGAAGCACCGGGTCCCCCTGACCGACGGGGACGACGGACGGCACGCGCGGCTGATCCCCTCCCTCTTCTGCTGGATCATGCACGATATGTTCGGGAGGCAGACGGGTGCGACCCCGGACGGACGGCTCGCGGGATTCCCCCTCGGCGACGGCTCCGGTCCTGCCCAGGGACGGGAAGCGAACGGTCCGACAGCCTCGGTTCTGTCCTCGACCTCGTGGGAGCACTGGCCCTTCATCGGAGGGGTGGCGGTGAACATGAAATTCTCGAAATCCCTTTTCAACGAACAAAGCGTCGGGGCGCTCGAATCCCTCGTGAAAGCCTATCTCTCCCGGGGCGGGTTCGAAATGCAGATCAACGTCACCGACCGGGAGACTCTCGAAAAAGCCCGCTCCTGCCCCGAAGACTACGCCGATCTCGTGGTGCGCATCGGGGGGTACAGCGACTATTTCACCCGGCTCTCCCCCACCATGCAGGAGGAAGTGATCCTCCGCACGGAACACGAAATCTGACTATCATTCCAAGGAGGTTCCCGCCATGCAAAAGCGTACTGCCCTGAAAAAGCTCCTCTCCCTCTTCCTCGTCCTCGCGACGGTCTTCTCCCTCGCCGCCTGCGCAAACGGAGGAACGAACGGGGACGGAGAGACTTCCGCCCAGTCCGGTTCCCCGGATCCCGGGACCGAAGCGGAGGAGCCCGAGACCGAAAAGCTCTATCCCGACAATCTCCCCGAAACGATGGACTGGGGCGGGTACGAGGTCCGCTTCCTCTCCGCCGAAGAGAAGCAGTCCATCGAGCTCGACGACGAGGACAAGACCGGCGACGTCATCATCGACGCCTACTGGAGACGGAACGAGGCCCTCACCAGCCGCCTCAATATCTCCGTCATCCTCGGCGAGAAGACGGGCTACGGCAATTTCTCCGCCACGGCCAACCAGTCCGTCACGGCCGGGAGCGACGACTACGACATCTTCTGCGGCCACACCCGGTTCAACATCGCCCTCGCCTCCGCGGGACGGATGCTGAAGCTGAACGAGACCGGCTTCACCGACACCGTCGACGTCACCGCCCCCTACTGGAGCCAGCTCTACATCTCGAACGTCAACTACAAGGACAATCTCTATTGGCTGGCGGGCGACATGACCCACAACTTCATCGGCTACATCTACGCGATGTTCGTCAACGCCAAGATCTGGACCGACTTCTACTCCGGCGAATCCATCTACGACACCGTCCTCGAGGGCAAGTGGACCCTCGACGAAATGAGCGAACGGGCCGAGGGGGTCTATCAGGACCTGAACGGCAACGCGGCGGTGGACGAGGCGGATATGTTCGGCGTCGTCATGCAGCAGGGCCACGTGCTCAACGGCATGGTCTTCGGCTGCGGCATCCAGTACACCGGCACCGACGACGAGGGGAACTACGCGGTGGTGCTCAACAACGAACACACCATCGACGTGTTCAACAAGCTCCATTCGATCTTCTACGAGACAAACTGGGGCTACATGTTCGGCAACTCCGAATTCGACAGCGGCTGCATCACCATGTTCGTCGGGGACCGGCTGCTCTTCTGCCCGAACACCTTCGGCCTCGCGGGGAACGAAAAACTGCGCGACATGGAATCCGACTACATGATCATCCCGCTCCCGAAGTACGACGAGAACCAGGAGAACTACCGCGTCAACCAGTACGACGGCGTTCCGATCTACGGCTGCCCGACCACCCTGCCGAAGGAGAAGCACCCGATGATCGCGGCGGTCCTCGAGGCCGACTGCTCCATGACCTCGAAGATCGTCATCCCCGCCTACTACGACCTGGCCCTGAAAAACAAGTACAGCCGGGACGCCACCACCGCCCAGATGATCGACCTGATCCACGACTGCATCACCGCGGACTTCTGCTTCTACTGGGGCGACTCCGTCAACGGGCTCATGGACATCTTCTACGGGAACATCCAGAACAGCGACTTCGCCTCCGTGCTCAAGAGCAAGGAAAAAGCCTGGGCCAAGACCCTCTCGAAACTGGTCGCCAAGCTGGAGGGCTGACGGAAACGCGCAAAACCGGGCCTCCGCGGCTCAAAGAATCGTCATGTTTTTTCGGTTTTCCCCTTTACAAGAAAGAAAAAGTGTGGTATACTAAAACGTGGATTGCCCGTCTCCCGGTTTTCGGAACAATCGGTCCCAAACGGGACGTTTCACCCGCCGGATGCTGAGGCTCGGGACTCCGTACAAAAATCATAAAAGGTGAAAGGAAAACCCAAATGATCACGAAAGAAAAGAAGCAGGAACTCATCGAGCAGTACAAGATCAACGAGAGCGACACCGGTTCCCCGGAGGTCCAGATCGCCATTCTCACCTGGCGCATCCAGGCGCTCACCGAGCATCTCAAGGCCAACAAGAAGGACAACCACTCCCGCCGCGGCCTGAACAAGATGGTCGGCCACCGCCGCTCCCTCCTCCGCTACCTTCAGGACAACGACATCGAGCGTTACCGCGCCATCGTCTCCAAGCTCGGACTGAGAAGATAACCCGCTTCTCTTCCCACAGCGGAAAGATCAGGACCGCGGCAGTCTCTGCCATGCGAAAACCGTATTGCGGGCTGCCGCGGTCTTCTGTGTCTTCCCCTCCCTCCCCCGCGCCGGCGGTCCGAAGATCAGCAGTTAAACATGCGCCGGAGTTTTTTCCTCCGGCCTGTGTCTAAATGCTGAACTGAAGGGCGGGCGCGGCGCCGACAAAGATCAATATTATCTCAAAGAAAGGCTGATACGATGTTCGAGAACTACAAGACCTTCTCCTACGACTTCGCCGGCAAGCCCCTCGTGCTTGAGACCGGCAAAATGGCAGGCCTCGCCAACGGTTCCGTGCTCGTCCGCTACGGCGACACCGCCATCCTCGCCTGCGCCACCGCTTCCGCCAAACCGCGGGACGGCATCGACTTCCTCCCGCTGTCCATCGACTTTGAAGAACGCCTCTACGCCGTGGGCCGGATCCCCGGTTCCTACCTCAAGAGAGAGGGCAGACCCTCCGAAAAGGCCATCCTCACCGCCCGCGTCATCGACCGTCCCATCCGTCCCCTCTTCCCGAAGGATCTGCGGAACGACGTGGTGATCTCCCTCCTGGTGCTGGCCGTCGACCATGACGCCTCCCCCGAGATCGCGGGTATGATCGGCGCGTCCGTGGCTCTCGCCATTTCCGATATTCCGTGGAACGGACCGATCGGCGGCGTGTTCATGGGACTGACCGACGAGGAAGGACTCATCATCAACCCGACAGCCGAACAGCGGGAACGCTCCATGCTCGAGCTCACCGTCGCCGGCACCAAGGAAAAGGTCGTCATGATCGAAGCGGGCGCCGCCGAGATCTCCGACGAAAAGATGTACGAGGCCATCATGACCGCTCACGGCGAGATCAAGAAGCTCGTTTCGTTCATCGACTCCGTCGTCGCCGCGGTCGGCAAGCCGAAGTTTGAGTATCCCTCCATGGAACTCGACCACGACATGTTCGACGAGATCTTCGCCTACTGCGAGAAGGACGTCATGAACGCCCTCGACACCGACGACAAGAATATCCGCGACGAACGGATGCAGCCCATCGAGGACGACATTCTCGCGAAGTTCTCCGAGAAGTACGAAGGACTCGACGTGATGCTCCCCGAGCTCATCTACAAGATCCAGAAGAAGATCGTCCGCCGCTGGCTCCTCGAGGACAAAAAGCGCGTGGACGGCAGACGCATGGACCAGATCCGTCCCCTCGCCGCAGAAGTCCACCTCTTCGACCGGGACCACGGCTCCGGCATGTTCACCAGAGGCCAGACCCAGGTGCTCACCATCGCGACCCTCGGCTCCATCGGCGACGTCCAGATGCTCGACGGGATCTCCGAAGAGGAGACCAAGCGGTATATGCACCACTACAATATGCCCGGCTATTCCGTCGGCGAAGCGAAAGCCTCCCGCAGCCCCGGCAGACGCGAGATCGGCCACGGCGCCCTTGCCGAGAGAGCTCTGATCCCCGTGCTTCCTTCCGTTGAGGAATTCCCCTATGCCATCCGCTGCGTGTCCGAAGTCATTTCGTCGAACGGTTCCACCTCCCAGGCCTCCGTCTGCGGTTCCACCCTCGCCCTCATGGACGCGGGCGTTCCGATCAAGGCGCCGGTCGCCGGTATCTCCTGCGGCCTCATCACCGCCGAGGACGGCAGCTGGACCACGATGATCGACATCCAGGGCCTCGAAGACTTCTACGGCGACATGGACTTCAAGGTGGCCGGCACCCATAAGGGCATCACTGCCATCCAGATGGACCTCAAGATCGACGGCCTCACCCCCGAGATCATCAAGGAAGCTCTCGCCGTCACCCACAAGGGACGCGACTATATCATCGACGAAGTCCTGCTGAGGGCCATCCCCGCTCCGCGTCCGGAGGTCTCCGACTACGCCCCGAAGATGATCTCCATGAAGATCCCGGTGGAGAAGATCTCCGAAGTCATCGGCTCCAAGGGCAAGGTCATTCAGGGCATCCAGGCCGATACCGGCGCGAAGGTCGATATCGAGGACGACGGCTCTGTCTTCATTTCCGGCATCGAGAAGGAAGGCATCGAGGCCGCCCGCAGAATGATCGAAGGCATCATTTTCGAGCCCGAGATCGGCGCGATCTACGAAGGCGTCGTGACCCGGATCATCCCGATCGGCGCGTTCGTCGAGTTCGCCCCGAAGAAGGAAGGCATGGTCCACATCTCCAAGCTGGACAAGAAGCGCACCGAGAAGGTCGAGGACGTCTGCAACGTCGGCGACCGCATCCGCGTGAAGTTCCTCGGCACCGACGAGAAGGGCAGATTCAACCTCTCCCGCCGCGACGCGATGGACGACTGATCCGAGCGATAAGAAACCGAAAATTGCCGCTCCGTTTCCCGATCCCCGGGGGACGGCGCGGTTTTTTGCCCTCCGCGGCCGGTCAAATTCCGGTTTTTTTCGTCTGCATCTTGATTTATGGGGCCGGATATCCTATAATATAAGATAGTATCGTGTCACCGAACGAAGGAATCCGCCGTGAATCAAAATCCCAACAATTACAGACCCGCGCAGGGCACCGACAATTCCCGGCGCGTTCAGAATCCCGCCCCCGGACAGCATTCCGGAAACGGAGCCTACGATCCCCGGAGAGCCGGTCAGGCCCAGGAGAGACGTCCGGCATATCCGAATCCGCAGAACCCGCAGGCATATCCCCCCCGGCAGGGCGCGCAGAATCCCCAGGGGTACCCGCCCCGGCAGAACTCCCAGCAGCAGAAGCCGAATCCCGCCTCCCAGTCCTATTCGCCGCGGTCCGGTCAGAATCCCTCCTATCCGAGGAGCGCGACGGGAGCGGCTTACGGCTCGAATCCCGCCTACAATCCCGGAAACGCCGGAGGCAGACGCCAGCGCGACGCCATGATGAACGGCCGTCCCGCAACCGCGGCTGTTCAGAGACGTGAACCCGCCAAACGGCAGAAAAAGCCCTTCCGCCTCAACGGGGGATTTGTCGGTTTTCTGCTCCTCGCGGCGGTCGTTCTGGGTATTTCCATCTGGACGATCCAGCGGGCGGGATGGAATCAGAAAAATCCTTCCCTCCCGGACGGCGAGATCGTCAACGTGCCGGAGGGCAGTTCCCCGTCCTCCCTCGACAGCGCGCCCGAAGCCGGGGAGACCGGAACATCTGCAGAATCGCCGGACAGCGCCGAGCCCGCGGAAACGCCCGCGAACCCGGATAACTCCGAAAACACCGTTCCGGGCGGAGAAACGGAGAGCGCGGGGACGGAGACTCCCGAACCGCCCGCCCCGGAGACGCCCGCAGTCCTTCCGCCGGACGAGCCCGCTCCCGACGAGAACGACGTCAACCTGACCCTCTACGACACCGTCACCGTTGGCAACGCTTCCGTCTCCGAAGGGGATCTGATCCTCGTGAACGCAAATCACGCCTATTCCGGCGGCGACGCCTACGCCGTGGGCAGGGACATGAAGAACGCCTATTCCGACCGCACGGGACGGCTCAAGGTCGCGGCGACGGACATCAATCTGAAAAACGAGGCCTTCGACGCCCTCGAAAAAATGGTAGTCGATCTCGAAGCGGACACCGGCTCCCACGATCTGCTCATCACCAGCGGTCACCGCACCGTCGCGGAACAGCAGGAAGTCTGGGACTACTATCTCGGCTCCCGGGGAGAGGAATATACCAACGCCTACGTCGCAAAGCCCGGATACAGCGAGCACAACACCGGCCTTGCCTGCGATCTCTCCTTCTACACCGATGCGGGAGCGTCCGTTCCCGTCTCCGAATACGAACACGGCTGGTGGCTCGCGGCCAACTGCGCCAGGGACGGCTTCATCCGGCGGTATCCCGACGACAAGGCGGATATCACGGGGATCTCCTTCGAGCCCTGGCACTTCCGCTATGTCGGGATCCCCCACGCCTATATCTGCGTCCGGAACAACTGGTGCCTTGAAGAGTACACCGAGGGCGTCAAGGCTTACTCCGCCGAGGGGAAGATGCTCTATGTCGCCGAGGACGGGACCGTCTCCGAAGTCAGCGTCACCGACGGGCTCCCGACCTCCGGCGGCTGGCTGGTCTACTACGCGGCGAAATCCCCGGCAGGAGGACAGACCGACATCAAAGTCCCCCGGGGATCGGATTACGAGATCTCCGGCAACAACGCCGACGGCTTCGTCGTCACGGTGGATCTGAGATAAAAAAAGCGGGATCCCGTTCTTCTTCCGTTCATCCTTCAGACAATCTTTGTCTTGCCGTCAAATTCCCGTCACATTGGCACGGTATAATAAGCGCGCAAATGAAAACGACGACCGCGCGGAACGTCCCGCCGGAGAAAGGGAAAGATGATGAAAGACTACGAAAATGAAAATTTGATGCCGGAAAACGACGGGAACGAAACGGAATCCGCACTCCCCACCGACGAATCCGATACCGGATCCGAGGAGGTTTCTCTCTCCGAGACCGCGGAGGAGATCCTGAAAAAAGCGGGCGAAACGGTCCTCGAAGCCGCGGAAGAAGAGGCACAGCCGGAAGAGCCGGCCGAATCCGCCTTAACCCCGGAACCGGCGGAGTTCGCGCGTCCCGCACAGCCGCAGGAAACGCCCGCCGTATTCCCGCAAGCGATCCCCGGCTCCACCTATACGCCCGAGCCCCAGTCCGCCGCTCCGACGCGCCCCGCGATGGAACCGACGCCGGTGCAGACGGCAGCGCAGAACACCTACAATCCCTACGGAACGCCCACGGCTCCGGGTCAGCCTGTCCAGCCGCAGCCTCAGACCCGCCCCGCCTGGTCCCCCTATCCGGCCGGAACCTATGTCCCCGGCGCGAACGGGAACCACCCGTATCAGGGCCAGACCTACAACGCCTACGCCGCCCGGACCCAGGCTCCCACCTCCGGCAGCGCGGGATCCGTTCCGGGAAGCACCGGAATCTCATACGCCCCCGCGAAGAAGAAGGATAAGAAATCCTCCCATGTGGGCGCCATCGCCGCGATCTGCGCGGGCTGCGTCCTGTTCTCCGGACTCTTCGGCTTCGGCGGTACCCTGCTCGCCAACCGCATCAACGGCAGCAGAACCGTCGGATCGAGCCTGACCGAACAGCACACGGCCTCCTCCCCCTCCGCCTCCTCCGGCGACACCGTTGTGATCTACAAATCTGTCGACGACGTGGTGACCTCCACCGCCGCCACCGCGGGAAGCGATCTCAACTACGCCCAGGTCGCCGCCCTCGTGAAGGACTCCGTCGTGGAGATCGTCACCGAATACACCACCCGCAATTCCTGGTTCCAGTACACCACCGGCGGCGCGGGATCCGGCGTCATCATCTCGGAAGACGGCTATCTCATCACCAACGCCCACGTCATTCTCGACAACAATATGCAGAACGTGGCCGACACCGTGACCGTCCGCCTGACCTCCGGCGACGAATACACGGCTGAAGTCATCCGCTACGACACCGACGAGGATATCGCCATTCTGAAAGTCAACGCCTCCGGCCTCGTTCCCGTCCGCTGCGGCGACAGCGACAAGCTGGTGGTGGGCGAAGAGCTCATCATCGTCGGCAACCCGCTCGGGGAACTGGGCGGCTCCGTCTCGAACGGCATCGTCTCCGCCACCGAACGCGAGATCCAGGTGGGCGGCGTCACGATGCACCTCATCCAGACCAACGCGGCCGTCAACCCCGGCAACTCCGGCGGCGGCATGTTCAACATGAAGGGCGAGCTCGTCGGCATCGTCAACGCGAAATCCTCGGGCTCCGGCATCGAAGGGCTCGGATTCGCTATCCCGATCAATCAGGCGCTCTCCGTCTCCGAACAGCTTCTGAACTACGGCTACGTCCGCGGCAAGCCCATGATCGGCGTATCCTTCGAGGACGTATCCGGCTCCAACTACTTCTTCTATTACAGCGTCAAGGCGGGCGTGTACGTCAGAAGCCTCGTGGAGGGCATGAACGACAAGGTCCTGAAAGAAGGCGACCGCATCATCGCGGTGAACGGCGAGGAGATCAGCTCCTCCGAGGATATCAAGGCCATCGTGTACGCATCCGCCATCGGCGACAAGCTGACCTTCCAGCTTTACCGCGACAACAAGCTCATGGAAGTCGAGGTCACCTGCTACGAGCGCACGCCCGACGCGTCGGATTCCTCGATCTCCTTCGGGACCCAGGAAATCCCCGGATCTCTGGACGACTTCTTCGGCGGAAGATAAACGGACAAACAAATAAAGACAATCAGACGGGGGGAACGGTTTCCGCTCCTCCCGATCCCCATATCGGGAAGACTTTCAGGAGTACGACATGTATCATATTCTGGTAGTGGACGACGAGGAAATGATCCGCAAGCTGATCGCGAAATACGCGGTCTACGAGGGACACACCGTCACCGAGGCCGAAAACGGCATGGAGGCGGTGGAACTCTGCCGGGCGGGCGGATTTGACCTCATGATCATCGACATCATGATGCCGGAGCTCGACGGGTTCTCCGCCTGCCGGGAGATCCGCAAATTCTCCGGGATCCCGATCATCATGCTCTCCGCCCGGGGCGAGGAGTACGACAAGATCAACGGCTTCGAGCTGGGGATCGACGACTATGTGGTCAAGCCCTTCTCCCCGAAGGAACTGATGCTCCGCGTCAACGCCGTCATGAAGCGCACTTCCGCCGCGGGACGGGAGACGGCCGAGCCCGAAAAGGATGTCCCGAAGAACGAGATCGTGGAACTGGCCGGCGGGGGACTGCGGGCGGACGTCACGGCCCGGATCGTCTACGTGGACGGCAAGCGGGCGGATATGACCCCGAAGGAATACGACCTGTTTTTCTATATGCTGAAAAACCGCAACATCGCCCTCACCCGGGAAAAGCTCATCACCGAGGTCTGGGGCTACGATTATTTCGGCGACGACCGGACGCTGGACACGCACATCAAGCTGCTGCGCCGGAGCCTCGGTCCTTACGCGGATTTCATCGTGACGCTGCGGGGCGTGGGGTACCGGTTCGATGCGGAAAAATAAACCATGGAAAGAGCCGAAGGTCGGTATCAGCTTCCGGGCGAAGATGATCCTCTCCTTCGGCCTGTTCACCTTCATCGTCATCGTCCTGCTCTGGCTCTTCCAGACGCTCTGGCTCGACGACATCTACCGTTCCCTGAAACTGCGGGAACTGGACCGGTGCGCGGATTCCGCCGTCTCCCTCGCATCCTCCGCCGAAGACGCCGAGGCGTTCGACGAGGAGATCGGGACCCTCGCGAAGAAATACGAGGTCTGCGTCTCGGTCTACCGGATCTCCGGATTCTCTGCCGTCCAGGTGATGAACAAGCACGTCAATTCCTTCTGCTATATCCACAACATGAACAGCCAGGACACCCTGAACCGGCTGTACCGGAGCGCGGCGGACCGGGACGGGAAATACACGGAGCTCATTTCCCTCGACGCCCTCTTCGGACGGAACCGGAACCGGGGCGGTGAAGAGACCGACACGGGGGAGAACATGATCTCCGTCCGCCTGGTCTCGGAGGAGTCGAGCGTGCTCATGCTGCTCTTCAACACCGAGCTCGTCCCGCTCCATTCGACGGTCAAGACTCTCAACGCGCAGCTTCTCTGGATCACGGCGATCCTCATGGTGATCGGAGTCGTGCTCGCTCTGATCCTCTCCGACCGGATCTCGAAGCCCGTCCGCCAGATGAGCGGGGAAGCCTCGAAGCTGGCCCTCGGGGATTACAGCGTCAATTTCGACGGGCGTGGATGCGCGGAGACCGAAAATCTGTCGGCCACCCTGAACCGCGCCGCCTACGAGCTCTCGAAGCTGGACCGGATGCAGAAGGATCTGATCGCCAACGTCTCTCACGACCTGCGCACGCCCCTGACCATGATCGCGGGCTATACCGAGATCATGCGGGACATTCCCGGGGAGGCGACGCCCGAGAACTTCCAGATCGTATTGGACGAGACCCGGAGGCTGACGGACCTGGTGACGGACATGCTCGAGGTCTCGAAATATCAGAACGGCTCCCAGACTTTGAAAATCGCCCGGTTCAACTTCACCGCCGTGATCCGCAAGACCCTCGAACGGTACGCGAAACTGCGGGAGCACGACGGCTACGACATCCGCTTCGAGGCCGACCGGGACGTGTGGGTGGACGGGGACGAAGGGCGGCTGTTGCAGGTGGTCTACAACCTCATCAACAACGCCGTCAACTACACCGGCCCGGACAAATCCGTCGTCGTGCGGCAGACCGTTGTTCCGGATCCGGCGGGTTCGGGAGACGGAGAGGTCCTCGTCGAAGTGATCGACACCGGGGACGGCATTTCCGAAGAGGATCTCCCCCTCGTGTGGGAACGCTACTACAAGGCCCGGGACTTCCACAAGAGGGCGAATATGGGCACCGGCCTCGGCCTCTCCATCGTCCGCAGCATCCTTTCGCTCCACGGGGCCAGCTTCGGCGTCACCAGCAAGCCCGGCGCGGGAAGCGATTTCTGGTTCCGGCTGAAAATCATGCCATCTGAGAACGGGGCCGCGGATCCGATCCGGCCGGAAGCGTGAAAAACGGGGGCATCCGTTCCCAATTCCCCCCGCGCATTTTTCCCGAATCCTCTTGATATTGGCGGAAAAATGTGGTATACTGAAAAACGGTAAAAAAATTCTGACACAGGAAGGTTTCTCCATGACTTACAACAAGAAATCCGTAGAAGACGTCAGCGTTGCCGGACGGAAAGTCCTCGTCCGCTGCGATTTCAACGTCCCGCTGAAGGACGGCGTCATCACCGACGAAAACCGGATCACCGGCGCTCTGCCCACCATCGAGTACCTGCGCAAGAACGGCGCGAAGATCATCCTCTGCTCCCACCTCGGCAGACCGAAGGGCGAGTTCAACATGAAGTACTCCCTCGCTCCCGTGGCGAAGAGACTCTCCGAACGCCTCGGCACCGAAGTCCCGCTGGCGGCCGACGTGATCGGTCCCGACGCTCAGGCGAAAGCCGCGGCTCTCAAGGACGGCGATGTGATGCTGATCGAAAACGTCCGCTTCCACAGCGAAGAGGAAAAGAATGATCCCGCGTTCGCGAAAGCCCTTGCGGATCTCGCGGGAGAAGGCGGACTCTTCGTGAACGACGCGTTCGGCACCGCTCACAGAGCCCACGCTTCCACCGCCGGTGTGGCCGACTATCTGCCCGCCGTCTGCGGCTACCTGATCCAGAAGGAAATCTCCATCATGGGCAAGGCCCTCGAAGATCCGGCCCGCCCGTTCGTCGCCATCCTCGGCGGCGCGAAGGTCTCCGACAAAATCGGCGTCATCAACAACCTCATCGAAAAGGTCGACACCCTCATCATCGGCGGCGCGATGGCCTACACCTTCTTCCGCGCCCTCGGCAACACCACCGGTTCCTCCCTCTGCGAAGAGGACAAGCTCGACATGGCCCTCGATCTCATGGCCAAGGCGAGAGCGAAGGGCGTCTCCTTCCTGCTTCCCGTCGACAACGTGATCGGCCGCGAATACAAGGAAGACACCACCTTCATGCGGATCTACTCCGACTCCATCCCGGACGGCTGGATGGGACTGGACATCGGTGAAAAGACCCAGGAACTCTACGCGAAGACCATCATCGGCGCGGGCACCGTCGTGTGGAACGGCCCGATGGGCGTCTCCGAATGGGAGAACTTCGCGTCCGGCACCCGCGCTGTGGCGAAGGCCGTTGCGGAAAGCGGCGCGGTCTCCATCATCGGCGGCGGCGACTCTGCGGCGGCTGTCGAACAGCTCGGTTTTGCCGACAAGATGACCCACATCTCCACCGGCGGCGGCGCGTCCCTCGAATTCCTCGAAGGACTGGAACTGCCCGGCATCGCCTGCCTCGAAGACAAGGAATAAGGCGGAAAGAATCAAGAATCTGAAAGGGGCGCGGGACAGCTTCCGGAACAAGGGGCCGATTCCCGCATCAGGATAGAAATGAAAAAAGAATCCCGCAAGGTCGTCATCGCCGGCAACTGGAAGATGAACATGACCCCCTCCGCGGCCGTGAACGCCGTGAAAAAGACAGCAGAACTCACAGCCGGGAAGAACGGATGCGACGTCGTGCTCTGCGTTCCCTTCGTGGATCTGATCCCCGCCGTGGAAGCAGCCCGCGGAACGGACGTGAAAATCGGAGCCCAGAACGTGCACTTTGAAGAAAAAGGCGCGTTCACCGGCGAAATCTCCGCGGATATGCTCCTCGAAGCGGGCGCGGAATACGTCATCGTCGGCCACTCCGAAAGACGGCAGTACTTCGGCGAGACGGACGAGACCGTGAACAAGCGGACCCGCGCCGCCCTTGCCGCAGGACTCAAAGTGATCCTCTGCCTCGGCGAAGTTCTCGGCGAGCGTCAGGCCGGCATCACGGAAGAGATCGTCTCCATGCAGACCAAGCTCGATCTGGCCGGCATTCCCGCCGAACAGATGAAGAACGTCATCATCGCCTACGAACCCGTGTGGGCCATCGGCACGGGTCTGACCGCGACTCCCGATCAGGCTGAGGAAGTCTGCGCTCTGATCCGCCGCGTCGTGGCAGGTCTTTACGGCGCAGAGACCGCGGACGCCCTCACCATCCAGTACGGCGGGAGTATGAACGACGGCAACGCGGCCGACCTGCTCTCCAAACTCGACGTGGACGGCGGTCTCATCGGCGGCGCGTCCCTCGTTCCCGAGAAATTCTCGAAGATCGTCGACGCGGCCCAGGCCTAACTGAATATCGCCTGCTTACGGGGAAGGAACGTTCTTTTGGAATGCCTTCCCCGTGGCTTATCTATACGCCATCCACTCCATCCCATCGGAGGTTTTCATGAAGCACACGCCCTTTGATTTCGACGATCTCGCCCTGCTCGTGATCGAACTGCCGGATTCGCTGAAAAACCTGCGGTATGCCGGACGGTTCGCGGAGGAAGCGGCGGAGATCGACCGGCTCCTCTCCCCGGACACTCATCCGTCCTTCGAGCCCCTCATGCGGAAGCGGCTGGAGCTCGAGCGCATCCTCGCCGACGGCCTTTCCCGCGACTACGACATGAGCTTTGACGATATGGTCGCGCTCTTTCAGAAGAACTACCCGGGATTCGAGGCGAAGAACCTCTGCGATCTCATCGACTCCGGCCACGCCGACTACCTGATCGGACAGGGGGACCTCCCCGGCGCGATCCGCTTTCAGGAGGACGCCTACGCCAATCTCACCGACTGCTGCGAGGGGTATCTCTGGGAACTGACCCATCCGGGCGAGACCTTCCGGGAGACCTTCAACGAACTGCGCCACGAGGACATGAAGCGGATGCGCGAAAACGGAAAGGCGTCCCGGCAGTTCACCGTCGCGATGTCGATCCGGCCGGACGAAGACAAGCTCCGCCCCGGAGTGAAGTTCCGGGCATGGCTCCCCTTCCCCGCCGTCACGCCGGAGCAGTCGGGGATCGAACTTCTGGAATCCAACCGCGAGGTTACCATCACCGACGGTCCGATCCGCACGGCCTACGCGGAATACCCCATCGAAGCGGGGGACGACGGAAAGCTCGCAATCACCTTCCGCTACACCTGCACTGCCGTGTATCACGATCTGGACGAGAGCGCGGCGAAACCCGGTTATCCGGCGGAAGCGGCCGCATATCTCGGGGAGCTCGAGCCCCATATCGTCTTCACGCCGTATTTTCGCAGTCTTGCGAAAGAACTGACCGCCGGCGCGTCCTCCCCGCTCGCCAAAGCCCGCCGGATCTACGATTATGTGACGTCCCACGTGAAATACTCCTATATGCGCGAATACCGCTTCCTCGACAACATCCCGATGTACGGGGCGGTGAACGGAAGAGGCGACTGCGGTCTGCAGGCTCTGATGTTCATCACCCTCTGCCGTCTCGTCGGAGTTCCCGCCCGGTGGCAGTCCGGGAACGCGGCCCGTCCGACCTCCATCGGAAGCCACGACTGGGCGCAGTTCTACGTGGAACCCTGGGGCTGGCTCCCCTGCGATCCGTCCTACGGAGGCGGCATGAGACGGGCGGGAGACACCGAGGGATGGAACTGGTATTTCGGCAACCTCGATCCCTGCCGCATGATCGCCTGCACGGAGTTCCAGCGTCAGCTCGACCCGCCGAAGACCTTCTTCCGCGTCGATCCCTACGACAACCAGAGCGGCGAAGCGGAATACGAAGACGAACGGCTCGATCCCCGGGACCTCACAAGGACCAAGAGGATCGTGGAAAGCGCGCGGGCGGACTGACCCACTGCGCATGACTGCAAGGAGGAGAATCCATGTCCGTAATTCGCATTGAAAACGAAAAGCTCATTCTGACGGCGGATCCGGCGGCCTTCCGGTACACCGTGACCCTCCCGGGCGGAAGCGTCTGGGAAATGACCGAAAAGCCTTATGTCCGTTTCCGCGACGGCAGGACCGTTCCCTTCCCCGCTCCCTCGGAGATCGGGGAGGTTAAGACGGGGACCTTCGACGGCGTCCGCGTGCGGTACGTGGGATTCGAAGGGTCGGAGATCGCGCTCACGGCGACCGTGAAGGTGGAGCGCACGAACGGGGATCTGACTTTCTGCCTGCGGACGGAGGGGGACAAACCCGGCGAGATCGACTTCATTTCCTTCCCCGCGCCCTTTGACTTCGGCGGATCCGGCTCCGGGGACTATACGGTGCTCTCCCGGATGCAGGGCGCTCTGATCCCCGCGGGGTCCGGGTACTGCTTCCGCCGCCAGGAGATCTTCGAACGCAGTTCCTACATGCCGCTCTACGGGCAGGTCCGGGGCGGGGGTGGGTACGCGGCGATCTACGACACGCCCTTCGACGCGCTCTACGATTTTGAGAACGACCGCGTGTCCCCGCTTTGGAGGCCGTCCCTCGGCGAAATGCGGTACGAGAGGCGGATGCTCTTCCGGTTCCGGGAGGACTGCGACTACAACACTGTCGCCAAGTGCTACCGGGCCTACGTGAAGGAGAGAGGACAGCTTGTCACCCTCGCGGAGAAGGCAGCGCGGAACCCCGCTGTGAAGAATCTCATCGGCGCGCCCGTCATCCACGCGGGGATCGCCGTCCACATCTCCCCGGAGAGCGACTACTACGACAAGGATCACCCCGAGAACAACGACTACTACACCCCCTTCGACACGCAGGCGGAAAATCTGCGCAGGCTGAAGGAAAACGGACTCGAAAAAGCCTACACCCACTTCGACGGCTGGGGGAACCACGGGTACGACAACCTCCATCCCTCCCCCTTCCCGCCCCACGAAGCAGCCGGAGGAGCCGAGGGCATGAAGCGGCTTTCCGAAACCTGCAAGGAACTAGGTTATATCTTCGGCGTCCACGATCAGTACCGCGATTTCTACTACGACGGGCCGGACTTCTCCCTCGACGAGGCGATCGAAAACGAGGACGGGTCCCATCCCTACTGCTCCGTCTGGTATGGCGGGCCCCACTCCTTCCTCTGCTCCGCCCGGGCTATTGAATTCGTGCGGCGGAACTACGACGAATTCGAGCGGCTGGGGATCCGCATCGACGCTTCCTATCTCGACGTCTTCTCCGTCGTGGGGCTGGACGAATGCTTCTCGAAGGACCATCCCGCCACCCGGAAGGAATGCGCGGAGAACCGCCGCCGCTGCCTCGACATCCTGACCGACCGGGGGATCATCCCCTCCTCGGAAGAGATCCTCGACTGCATCCTCCCCTCCCAGGTCCTCTGCCACCATGCGCCATTCTTCACCACCAGCCTCGGCGCGCCGGACGCGGATCCCGTGGGTGTTCCGATCCCGCTCCTCAACCTGGTTTACCACGACTGCGCGGTGATCCCGTGGATCGGGCTTCCCGGCGAGCACGGAGGATGGGGGATCCCCGGCAGGGACTCCGCCTATCTCCACGGCATCCTGAACGGCAACCCGGTCTACTGTCCTATCCACGCGGGTCCCGACGCGCTCAGAGCCGTCCTCGAAGCCTGCGGATCCGCCGAAAAGCTGGCGTACACCGAAATGCTCCGCCACGACTTCATCGACGGGGACATCCGCCGCCAGAAGACCACCTTCGCCGACGGCACCGTGATCGAAGTGGACTTCGACAAGGACACCTTCGAGATCCGCGGTCCCGGGGAATGAGATCCGCGCCCGCCCCGGCTGTCCGGCAGCTCCCCTTTCCTGCCCCTTGCATTTTTTCCGAAAACGATGTATAATAAAGAAAAAAGGATTCCTCCATGTCCTCTTTCGTTCTGAAACTGATCGCGGCGGTGTCCATGCTTTGCGACCACGCGGGGCTGATCCTCTTTCCGGGGATCGAAACGCTCCGCGTGATCGGGCGACTGGCTTTCCCGCTGTATGCCTTCTGCATCGCCGAGGGCTTCCGCCATACCCGCAGCCGGATGAAGTATTTCCTGCGGGTCTTTGTCCTAGGCGCGCTCTGTCAGATCGTCTATTTCATCGTGGAGGAAGACGTCTACCTCGGGATCCTCATCACCTTCTCCCTCTCCATCGTCCTCATGGCACTGGCGGACGGGGTGAAAAAGGCGTTCTCCGGCAAAAAAAGCGCGCTGGCGGAACTGGCCGAAAAGATCCCGAACGTCGTAATTTCCGAAACCGCCGACCGGATCCTCTCCGTTTCCGCCGCGGTCCTCGGGATCGGGCTGGTCTGGCTCCTCACGGCCCGGGTGACGGTGGACTACGGATTCTTCGGGGTCCTTCTGCCCGTCTGCGCGAACCTTTTCGACGAACATCCGCTCCGGGTCCTCTCCTTCGCCTGCTGCCTCGGGGCGGTCTGCGTCTCCTATGCCTCGGACTTCCCGATCCAGTTCTGGTCCCTTTTGACCGTCCCCCTCGCCGCGCTCTACGACGGGACACCGGGACGGGTGCGGATGAAGTACTTCTTCTATGTGTTTTACCCGGCGCACATGGCGATCCTCTACGGGATTTCCATGCTCCCCGGCTTTTGAGAAATGGCAAAATATCTGTTCTTCGACCTTGACGGCACTCTGACCGATCCCTTCGAGGGGATCACCTCCGCCATCCTCTACGCCCTCGGCAAAATGGGGATGGAAAAGCCGGAGCGCGCTTTCCTCGGCAAATTCATCGGCCCGCCCCTCACCGGATCCTTCCGGGAATACCTCGGCATGACCGGGGAAGAAGCGGACCGGGCCCTTGCCCTCTACCGCGAATACTACCGGGACCGGGGACTCTTTGAAAACGCGCTGTATCCCGGGATCCCCGAAGCCCTCGCAAAACTGAAATCGGCGGGAAAGACCGTCTGTCTCGCCACCTCGAAGCCCGAGCCCTTCGCCCGCCGGATCCTCGAGCACTTCTCCGTCAACGGGTACTTCGACGAGATCTGCGGCGCGACCCTCGACGGGACAAGGGAGACCAAAGCGGCGGTCTTAAGAGAGCTGACCGCGCGTCTCGCAGTCGATCCGGCCGACCCGGACGCCGTGATGATCGGCGACCGGCGGCACGACGCGGAGGGGGCGAGGGAGATCGGGATCCCCACCGTCGGCGTTCTCTGGGGCTACGGCTCCCGGGAAGAACTCGAGGCCGCGGGATGCGTCCGGATCGCCGAAACGCCGGAGGAACTCGCGTCCATCCTGCTCTGAACGGACTGAACCCTTTTTTCCGTCTTTCCGACCGCTTCACTGAGGAGGTATCAAGATGAAAAAGCGTACCGCTGCCCGGATCGCCGCCCTGATTCTTGTTCCGCTGCTGCTGCTTCTTTCCGCCGCCTCCTGCCGTCCCGAGCCGGACACGGTGAACGAGGAGGCGGGCGTCTCCCGGCTCGTCACGACGGACTACCCGTGGGATATCGCGAAGACCCCCTATGTCATGGGCGCCGCCGCCCCGGAGATCACGGTCGTCAAATCCCGCACGGAACTGATCGACTACGTCTCCTTCTACGAAAACTGCTACGATTTCGTCGACGACAGCGTCACCGCCACCTTTTACGACGTCGTGACCGGCTTCGACGAGGAGTTTTTCTCGACGAACGCCCTTGTGATCTGCGTTCTCACGGCGGATACCCCGGCCAACCGCTATTCCTCCGAGGGGATCGGACGCAGCGGCGACGGCTACGACATCCGCATCCGCTACACCGCCCCGGCGACCTCCTTCCGGGAGAACACGACCTGGCATCTCTTCATCGAAGTCCCCGACGGAAGCCCCTTCGTCCTCGACCCGTCGCTGCTTAACATCCGGCTGGTGGAGAACAAGAACTATTGATCCCATAGACAACAGATTCCCCCGCCTCACCGAGCCTTTACGGTACGATGGACGGGGGATTTTTCTGTCAGCAGAAGCGAGGCGTTTTTTCACTCCTCACTCCTAACTCCTCATTCAACTAAACGCTGATACTATATTCCTTCTATAAAGCTGTCTTCATGGGTTTTGATCGCTCTCCGTAGAGTGCGAACAATCTATGATTGTGAGCTCACGAACGATAACTCTGATACGGTTGGATAGCTATATTGGTGTGCCAA
>CACZNC010000034.1 GCA_902782445.1 uncultured Ruminococcus sp. | reverse complement strand
CGTCAGCCGTAACATTGAGCTCGCGAAGGATAACCCTGATATGGTTGGATGACTATATTGGTGTGTCAAGGCATCAACTTCACATTATTGATGTAGCCTATCCCTATCCTTTTCAGAAGTTCTTGCCAGGCTTCTTTCAAGAAGCCGCGTAACTCCTTAGAAGGGATTTAGTATGAAAATCCGTATCGGGCTGTGAGCCGGCTTTGCGCAGGAAGGGCGGCTTTCGGGGGGGCGGCAAAAAAACAGCCGCATTCCGTTCCCGGTCGATGCGGCTGCCGAATTCTTTTTGTGAATGCCTGGGAGGGGGAGGCGCTTATTCGGCGTCCTTCTTCTCCTCGTTGTCGATGAAGCGGATCAGAGCCATCTCTGCAGCGTCGCCGCGGCGCGGACCGAGCTTGTAGATCTGGGTGTAACCGCCGGCGCGGTTTTCGTACTTGGGAGCAACCTCGTCGAAGAGCTTCTTCACGACGTCTTCCTTGGTGATATAGGCAAGAGCGGCGCGGCGGCTTGCGAGGGTGTTCTTCTTCCCGAGAGTGATCATCTTTTCGGCGATCGCGCGCACTTCCTTGGCGCGGGTCAGCGTCGTTTCAATGGAACCGTTCTCGATGAGATAGGTAACCAATCCGCGAAGCATCGAATTTCTGTGCGCGGTCGGTCTGCCGAGTTTTCTGGTGCCGGGCATGTTCCATGTCCTCCTTTTGCGAAAGTCCGGCTTTGGGGCGTCCCTGCCCCGCGGCCTGTATCGGGATTTGTGGGTAGTTCTTTGTCAGTTTCGGCCGATCACTCGTCGTCTTTTTTCAGATCGAGGCCGAGGGAATGCAGCTTCTGAATCACTTCTTCGAGCGATTTCTTACCGAGGTTGCGGACCTTCATCATTTCCTCTTCGGTGCGGTTGATGAGATCCTCCACGGTATCGATGCCGGCGCGCTTCAGACAGTTGAAGCTGCGCACCGACATGTCAAGCTCCTCAATGGTCATCTCAAGGACCTTCTCCTTGATGGTCTCCTCGCGTTCAACCATGATCTCCGCATTCTTTGCTTCGTCGGACAGATCGACGAACAAATTGAGATGCTCGTTGAGTATCTTGGCTCCAAGAGAAATTGCTTCCTTCGCCAGAATGACGCCGTTCGTCAGCACTTCCAGCGTGAGCTTGTCGTAGTCCGTGTTCGAGCCGACGCGCGTGTTCTCCACCGTGTAGTTCACGTTGTAGACGGGCGTGTAGATCGAATCGGTAAAGATGGTGCCCACGGGAGGCGTGGCGGCCTGACCGTTCTGCTGCTGGTTGTTCTGCTGGTAAAGCTGTTTGTTGCGTTCCTGGGAGACATATCCGCGGCCCTGGTCGAAGGTCAGCTCCATATAGAAGCGGACGTTGTTTTCGATGGTGGCGATATGGAACTCAGGATTCAGAATCTCGATGTCGGAGTCCTGCTTGATGTCGCCCGCCGTGATTTCGCAGGCGCCGGTCGTGTCGATGACGACGGTCTTCGGCCCTTCGGCGTGCAGCTTGGCTGTGATGCCCTTCACGTTCAACACGATCTCCGGGACGTCTTCCTTGACGCCGGGAATCGTCGTCATTTCGTGAAGCACGCCGTCGATTTTGATGTTCGTGACCGCTACGCCGGGCAGCGAGCTCAGGAGAACTCTGCGCAGAGAATTTCCGAGGGTAATTCCGTAACCTCTTTCCAGAGGCTCGATGATAAACTTCCCGTTTCTGCCGTCATCGCTCAGATTAATCGTGACAATGTTCGGCTTTTCGATTTCTAACATTAAATAATAACCCTCCGTCTGTTATCTTTGCCAAATCCACAGGGCGGTATTCCGCGCGGGGAATATCGATGTTCTCTGCAAATCGGTGCGAGGCTTTTTGATGGGGACCCCTTCTCTGCTCTCAGGGTCCTCGGCCGCGGGAATCTCAAAGCATCCCCGGCGGCAAGTCTCCCACTGACGGTTATTACTTCGAGTAAAGTTCGACGACGAGCTGTTCGTTGACTTCGTAGTCGAGCTCTTCGCGGATCGGCAGGGACTTCAGGGTCGCCTTGACGTTATCGCCCTTTTCCACTTCCAGCCAGGAAGGAGAAAGTCTGGTTTCGCAGAGCTCTGCGAGTTCCTTGAACTTCGCGGTGGAGCGGCTGGAATCCTTCACGGTAACGACGTCGCCGGCCTTCAGCAGCAGGGACGGAATGTTGACCTTCTTGCCGTTGACTCTGAAATGATTGTGACGGACGAGCTGTCTCGCTTCTCTGCGGGTCTTCGCCATCCCCATTCTGAAAACGACGTTGTCCAGTCTTCTCTCGAGAAGGCGGATCAGGTTTTCACCGGTGACGCCGGCCTGCTTTTCAGCGAGTTCGTAGTAATGATAGAACTGGTTTTCCTGCACGCCGTAGATGAACTTCAGCTTCTGCTTTTCCTTGAGCTGGATGCCGTACTCGGAAAACTTTCTTCTGGTGTTCGCGCCGGGATGACGGTTGGTGGTCTTCTTGTCGTAGCCGAGAACGGCGGGAGACAGGTCGAAATCGCGGCACTGCTTTGCGATGGGATCATGACGGACTGCCATGTTGGGTATTCCTCCGTTATTTTACATAATATCGGCACTGAGCTGCCGACGCCGAGCAAACGTAGGGCTCGGACCTGAATTCTCGTCCGACGGGCTGCCTCTTCTTTCGGGCAGGCCGGACCATGCTGTGCGCCGGATGCGGAACGCTTCCGTCCGGACGGTATTCCGATCGGATGAAACGGAAATCAGACTCTTCTTCTCTTCGGCGGGCGGCATCCGTTGTGCGGGATGGGCGTCACGTCCTTGATGAGGGTGATGTTGAGGCCGGTGGTCTGGAGCGCGCGGATGGCGGCTTCTCTGCCGTTGCCGGGACCCTTGACGTAAACTTCAACGGTCTTCATGCCGTGGTCGATGGCGCCTTTCGCGGCAGCCTCAGCGGCAGTCTGGGCGGCGTAAGGAGTGTTCTTGCGGGAGCCCTTGAAGCCCTGTCCGCCGGAGGAAGACCACGCGATGGTGTTGCCCTGCACGTCGGTGATGGTGATGATGGTGTTGTTGAAGGTCGAGGAGATGTGAGCGTGACCCGCTTCGACGTTCTTTCTGTCGCGGCGCTTTTTGATGACCTTCTTTGCGACTTTAGCCATAATGTCCTCTCTCTCCTGTTATTTCTTCTTGTTGGCGATGGTCTTGGCAGGACCTTTTCTGGTTCTCGCGTTCGTCTTGGTTCTCTGGCCGCGGACGGGGAGACCCTTTCTGTGACGGATGCCGCGATAGCAGTTGATTTCGGTCAGCCGCTTGATGTTCATGCCAACTTCGCGGCGGAGTTCGCCTTCCACGGTGTAGTGGTTTTCGATCTCGTCACGGAGCTTCGCGATGTCTTCTTCCGTGAGATCCTTCGCTCTGGTGTCGGGATTGACGCCGGTCTTCGCGAGGATGTCGCGGGCGCTCTTCAGGCCGATACCGTAGATATAGGTCAGAGCGATTTCCACACGCTTGGCGTTCGGAATGTCAACGCCGGAAATTCGTGCCATTTGTCTTGTAACTCCTCTCTTTCAGGTTGCGGGGATTCACCCCTGTCTCTGCTTGTGCTTCGGATTCTCGCAGATGACCATGACGTGGCCGTGCCGCTTGATAATCTTGCACTTCTCGCAGATCTTCTTTACGGAAGGTTTGACTTTCACAGGATTACCACCTTTCTGTTTTTTGCTGAGGCCTCGGGGACGCGCGCGAAACTCAGCTCTTCGTGCGCCAGGTGATTCTTCCTTTCGACGGATCGTAGATCGAGACCTCCACCGTGACCTTGTCGCCCGGCAGGATCTTGATATAGTTCATCCGCAGCTTGCCCGAAATATGCGCGGTAACGATCATATCATTCGGGAGCTTTACCTTGAAGGTCGCGTTCGGCAACGCTTCGACGACTACGCCTTCAAACTCAATGACATCGTCCTTCGGCAAACATTATCCTCCTTGATCGTTCGGGTTCCGTCCACCCGTCAGCATCCGGGTTTCCGGGGGCCCTTGATATTTCGGTGAAAAGACACCGTCCAGTTATTATAAAACATTTTGATCCCGCTTGTCAAGGGGAGATTTTCCATTTCCGGGCAATTTCTCGTACCGCGAGCAAATTTCAGCGATTTCACCATCTTCCGCCCCCTCCGTCAGCCGTTTCCTGTCCGATTCCACGGGCATTCCGACGAGGCTCAGATGGGCCGGATTCTTATGTTTCCGCTGGGCTTTCGGGTGCAGGCGGCCGTCGGCGATCACGAGGGGGGCCGTGGGATTTTCCGGGTCCAGCGCGATCACCGCGAAGGTGCGGAACCGGTCCCTTCCCTGCTCCGACCGCACGATGGCCCCGGGGACCCGGACGGCCGCGCTCCCGTTTTCCGGTCGGGGACGGGATGCCGGATCCGTTGTCTTCCGCCCCATCCGTCAGTCCACCTTGGTGAGCATTTCGGGGCCGTTCTCGGTGAGGGCCACGGTGTGCTCGTAATGGGCGGAGAGCGAACCGTCCGCGGTGACGACCGTCCAGCCGTCGGAGAGTTCTCTGACTTCGGGCCGTCCGAGGTTGATCATGGGCTCGATGGCGATGACCATGCCCCGGCAGAGCTTGGGACCGTGTCCGGGTCTGCCGAAGTTCGGGACGTTGGGATCCTCGTGCAGATCCGCGCCGACGCCGTGTCCGACGTATTTCTTCACGGTGGTGCATCCGAAGGAGGTGACGTATCCGTCCACCGCCGCTCCGATGTCGCCGACCCGGGCCCCTTCCTTTCCGGCGGCTTCGAGGCCCCTGAAGAAACTCTCGCGGGTGACGTCGATCAGCTTCTGGGCCTCTTCGGAGATCTTTCCGACCGGGAAGGTGTTCGCGCTGTCGCCGTGGAATCCGTCGATGTACGCGCCCACGTCGAGCTTGACGATATCCCCCTCTTCGAGGATGCGGTGATAGGATGGGATCCCGTGGATCACCTGCTCGTTGACGGAGATACAGGCGGAACCGGGGAATCCGCCGTAGCCGAGGAAGGAGGGTTTGGCGCCCGCCTTCTCGATGGTGTGCCGGATCTTTTCGTCGATCGCCTTGGTCGACACGCCGGGACGGATCATCTCCGCGCCCGCGAGGATGGCTTCTCCGGTGATGCGGCCGGCGATCCGCATGAGTTTGATCTGTTCGGAAGTTTTTACAATAATCATTTTATATGCCCGTTTCGTCCGGTCGGCGCTGAAATCCCGGCCGGTCCCCCTGACAGTCTGCCGTCAGCCTTCGAGAGCGGCGGCGGTCAGCGCGGTGGTGTCTTCGAGCTTCTCCTGACCGTAGACGATCTTGAGAAGTCCCTTTTTCTCGTAGAAGTCCTTCAGAGGCTCGGTCTGCTCGTGGTAGATCTCGAGGCGGCTCTTCACCACTTCCGGATCGTCGTCCGGGCGGATGGAAAGGGGCTCGCCGCAGTTCGCGCAGTTGTCGCCGGCTTCGGAGGGCTTGTACTTGACGTGATAGGTCGCGCCGCATTTCTTGCAGTAGCGTCTGCCGCCCATGCGGGTCATGATGTCCTCGTCCGCCACTTCGATGGAAATGACGTCGGTGATCTCCACGCCCATTTCGTCGAGGGCAGCCGCCTGGGGAACGGTGCGCGGGAAGCCGTCGAGGATGAAGCCGTTCACGCAGTCATCCTTCGCGAGGCGGTTCTTGATGATGTCGATGACGACCTCGTCGGGCACGAGCATACCCTTGGAGGTATAGGATTTGACGGTCTCGCCGAGTTCGCTGCCGGAGGCGATTTCGTCGCGGATGATCTGGCCGGTGGAGATCGCCGGGATGGAATACCGCGCGGAGATCAGTTCGGCCTGGGTGCCTTTGCCGGCGCCGGGAGCTCCGAGGAGGATCAGATTGAGTTTTCTCATTTTGATTCTTTCTCCGTATAAATAGGTATAGCCGGGGAGACGCTTCTTTTCCGAAAGCATCCCCCCGGACGTTCCCATGCGTGATGGATCAGCCAAGGAAGCCCTTGTAATGACGCATGGTCATCTGCGCTTCGATTTCGCGGATGGTTTCGAGGACGACGCCGACCACGATGATGATCGAAGATCCGCCGAACGCGAGAGCCGAGAGGGACCCGCCGGAGCAGATATTGATGATCATGGGGAGCACCGCCACGACAGCCAGCAGGATCGCGCCGATCAGCGTGATGCGGTTGAGGATCTTGGTAATGTACTCAGCAGTCGGACGGCCGGGACGGATACCGGGAATGGAACCGCCCTGGGTCTTGAGGTTGTTCGAGATCTCCACGGGATTGAAGGAAATCGACGTGTAGAAGTAAGCGAACGCGATGATGAGCACAAAGGTCATGATGGCGTAGAACCAGCTGCCGGTGCCGAAGAACTCGAAGAACTTGTACCAGAAGGTGCCCTTCGCCGGGTTCACGAACGCACCGACGGTCGGAATGACCGAGCAGATCGAGGAGGCGAAGATGATGGGCATAACGCCGACCATGTTGACCTTGAGGGGCAGGTTGGAGGACTGGCCGCCGTACATCTTCCGGCCGACGACCTTCTTCGCGTACTGGATCGGGATCCGGCGCTCGGAGTTGGTCATCCAGACGATGAAGCCGATCATGGCGATCGCGAGGGCGATGGCAAGGATCACGATGATGATGCCGAGCCAGATCGGGATCTTGGTGGCGTTCTCGCCGATGGTCTGCTGACCGGTGACGAGGCGGATGATCGCCGCGCCGAAGGAGGGCAGACGGGACACGATGTTGGCGAACAGGATCATGGAGATACCGTTGCCGATACCGCTCTCGTTGATCTTCTCAGCCAGCCACATGACGAGTGCGGAACCCGCGCAGTAGCACGAGATGATGATGATCGCCGGGAACACTCCCGTGTCGAGGATGATGTTGTTGGCCTTGAGGAGCTGGTAGTAGCCGATCGCGGTGACGAGGCCGAGGGCCACGGTCACGTAGCGGGTGTACTGGTTGATCTTTTTCTGGCCCTCCTCGCCTTCCTTCGCCAGATTCTCGAGATAGGGAATGGCGATGGTGAGGAGCTGCATCACGATGGAAGCCGTGATGTAGGGGTTGATGCCCAGCGCGAACAGGGTCGCCTGGGAGATCGCGGAACCGGTCAGGATGTTCAGGTACTGGAAGATGCCGGTGGAGAACACGCTGGCGCTTTCCAGGGTAGCCGCGTTCATATAGGGGATCGGGATCGCGCAGCCGAGGCGGTAGAGAACGATGATGAGCAGGGTGAATAAGAGTTTCTTCTTCAGATCAGGAATTTTCCAGGCGTTTTTCAGCGTCGAGAACACTTCACTTCACCTCGGTCTTTCCACCTGCCGCTTCGATCTTCTCTTTCGCGGAAGCCGAGAAGACTTTGGCTTCAACGGTAAGTTTCTTGGTGATTTCGCCGCTGCCGAGGATCTTCAGGCCGTCGAGGGGCTTTCTGACGATGCCGCACTCCATCAGCTTTTCGAGATTCACGGTTTCGCCGTCTTCAAAGCGATTCAGAACGGACACGTTCACAGTAGCGTAGTTGACGGCAAATCTGTTCTTGAAGCCTCTCTTCGGAAGCTTTCTGTAAAGCGGGAGCTGACCGCCTTCAAATCCGAGACGGACGCCGCCGCCGGAACGGGCGTTCTGACCTTTGTGGCCCTTGCCCGCGGTCTTGCCGTTGCCGGATCCGGGACCTCTGCCTTTGCGGAACGATGCCTTGACGGATCCTTCTGCAGGAGAGAGTTCATGGAGCTTCATTGGGTTTTCCTCCTTGTAAGAATTGTTGTATGGTTCTGTCGGAGGGCCTTACGCCTGCTCCACGGATACGAGATGCTCGAGCACCTTGACCTTACCGTCGATGACCGGGCCTGCCTCATGGATGATAAAATCACCGATTTTCTTCAGTCCGAGGGAAGCGGCGGTGGCCTTCTGGTTCGGCTTTGCGGTAATGAGGCTCTTCTTGAGCGTGACTTTAACCTTCATGTCCTACCTCCTCAGCCTTTGACCTGCTCCACGCTGATGCCGCGGATCTTTGCCACGTCTTCTGCGCTGCGCAGGGCCTTAAGTCCCTCGAACGTCGCCTTGACGACGTTGGTGGGGTTGTTGGAACGGAGGCACTTGGAACGGATATTCTTGATGCCGGCCAGTTCCACAACCGCACGGACGGTCTTGCCTGCGATGATACCGGTACCTTTTGCAGCCGGCTTCAGCAGGACTTTGCCGGCGCCGAACTCGCCGAGGATCTCGTGCGGGATGGTGCCGTCCTTCAGGGATACTTCGATCATGTTTTTCTTCGCGTCTTCGATGGCCTTGCGGTTTGCTTCGGAAACTTCCGCTGCTTTGCCGAGACCGTACCCGACGTGACCGTTGCCGTCGCCGACGATCATCAGCGAGGCGAAGCGGGCAATACGGCCGCCCTTGACGGTTTTGGATACACGGTTCACAACGACGAGCTTTTCCTGGAGTTCAAGCCCCTCGGGATTGAATCTTTTTGCCATGTTTTTTTGATTCCTTTCTCAGACGGACTGTCAACTGCCCGTCTGCTGCCGCCTTTTTCGGCAGATATGATGCTTAATTCTTTTGAAATTAAACAGTGTACAAACCGGCCTTCTCGCAATGGAGTAAGACTGGAGTCCGGAGTCCGCCCCGCATACCGGGGAGAAACGGCCGCTTTCTTTGCAGAGAAGCCGCGTCCTTCTCCCGGCCCATGAGGGAATCGGATCAGAACTTCAGACCGCCTTCTCTGGCACCTGCTGCGAGCTCCGATACACGTCCGTGGAAGATATAACCGCCGCGGTCGAACACCACTTCGGTGACGCCGGCAGCAAGGGCTTTCTCGGCGATCATCTTGCCGACCTTCTTGGCAGCTTCCTTGTTGGAGCCGATTCCGTCGAATCCCTTCTCCGTGGTGGAAGCGGCGCAGAGGGTGACGCCCTTCACGTCGTCGATGATCTGAGCGTAGATATTGGCATTGGAACGGTAAACAGCGAGGCGGGGACGTTCGGAAGTACCGGAAATCTTGCCGCGCACTCTGCGATGTCTCTTCAGGCGCTGAGCGTTTTTATCTCTCTTGGTAACCATGCTGTACGTCTCCTTTCATTATTTACCGGCCTTACCGGCTTTGCGGCGGATATGCTCGCCTTCGTACTTGACGCCCTTGCCGTGGTACGGTTCCGGGGGTCTCTTGGAGCGGATATCCGCAGCGACCTGACCGCAAACCTGCTTGTCGAACGACTTCACGATGACGGTGTTGGCGTCCGGAACGTCGAACTGAACGCGGTCGGTTTCATCGAAGTAGATCGGGTGGGAGTGACCGAGGTTGAGCACGAGGCGCTTGCCTTCCTTCGCGGCACGGTAACCGACGCCGACGATCTCGAGCTTCTTCGTGTAACCGGAGGACACGCCTACGATCATGTTGTTGATGAGAGTTCTCGTGAGGCCGTGGAGCGCGCGGTTCGAGGCCTCGTCGTTCGGACGGGTGATGGTGACCACGGGTCCGTCGACTTTGACGGTCATCTGAGCGGGGGCCTTGTAGGACAGTTCGCCCTTGGAGCCCTTGACGGTGATGAGATTGTTGTCTCCAACGGTAACGGTAACGCCTGCGGGAACCGTGATCGGAGCTCTTCCAATTCTAGACATTGTGTAAACCTCCTCTTCTCTTCCCTTACCAGACGAAAGCGAGAATCTCGCCGCCGACGTTTTCGCGTCTAGCCTTCTTATCGGTCATGATGCCGCGGGAGGTGGAAACGATCGCGATGCCGAGACCGTTGTACACTCTGGGCATGTCTTCGCAGCCGGCGTAAATTCTCAGACCGGGCTTGGAGACTCTCTTGAGACCGTGGATGACCTTGGACTTGCCGGGTCCGTACTTGAGGGCGACGCGGATGATGCCCTGCTTGCCGTCTTCAATCACCTGGACGCTCTTGATATAGCCTTCCGCGAGAAGAATGTCCGCGATGGCTTTCTTCATGTTGGAAGCGGGGATATCGACCGTCTCGTGCTTCGCGTTGTTCGCGTTCCGAATGCGGGTGAGCATATCGGCAATCACGTCTGAAATCTGCATTTTTGGTTTTTCCTCCTGTCATGCAAGTCTGATGATTCTTGCTGCCCGGCAGTTCTGTCGGCTTTTGTCCGTCCATGCTTTGCCGGGCCGCTGCCGATGGTAAAACGGGGGAAAGCCCGTTTCCTGTCGGCATGGACCTCGGGCGCGCGATCTTTCCGCAGACGCCCGTTTATGGTTCTGAAGGGATTTTTCCCTGTCAGCCTGGGGGTAAAGTTCGTCTTACCAGGAAGCCTTCTTCACGCCGGGAATTTCGCCCTTGTAAGCGAGTTCGCGGAAGCAGATACGGCAGATACCGTACTTGCGGAGGTAGGCATGGGGACGACCGCAGATCTTGCAGCGGTTATACTCGCGGGTGGAGTACTTCTGCGTTCTCTGCTGCTTGTTGATCATGGATTTTTTCGCCATTGTTCTTCCCTCTCTCTCTTACTTTGCGAACGGAGCGCCGAACATGGTCAGCAGTTCCTTGGCTTCGGCGTCGGTGGGAGCCGTGGTCACGAAGCAGATGTCCATGCCGCGGATCTTATCGACCTTATCGTATTCGATTTCAGGGAAAATCAGCTGTTCCTTCAGACCGAGGGCGTAGTTGCCGCGGCCGTCGAAGGCGTCGGGGTTGATGCCCTTGAAGTCACGGACTCTCGGCAGCGCGAAGTTGAAGAGACGGTCCATGAATTCGTACATCATTTCGCCGCGGAGCGTGACCTTCGCGCCGATCTTCATGCCCTGACGGAGCTTGAAGTTCGCGACGGACTTCTTCGCGTAGGTGGGAACGGCCTTCTGACCCGTGATCTGGCCGAGCTCGCCGATGATGTTGTCGATCACCTTGGTGTTTTCCTTGGCGTCGCCGGCACCGACGTTCACCACGATCTTCTCGAGTCTCGGGATCTGCATCACGCTCTTGTACTCGTACTTCTTGTACAGGGCGGGAGCGATCTCGTTCTTGTATAAATCTCTAAGTCTAGCCATCGTAACCCTCCGGAATTAAAGCTCTGCGCCGCACTTAACGCAGACGCGGATTTTCTTGTCACCGTCGATCTTATGCGCGGCTCTCGTGGCTTTCTTGCACTTGGGGCACCAGAGCTGGACCTTGCAGGAATACATCGCGGCGGGAGCCTCGACGATGCCGCCCTGCTGCTGGGCGTTTCTGGGCTTGATGTGCTTCTTGACGATGTTCGCGCCTTCGACGATCACTTTGCCTTCCTTCGGGGAGACTTCCATGACCTTGCCGATGGTTCCCTTGGCGTTTCCGGTCACGACGATCACCTGGTCGCCGGTCTTTACATGAAGCTTATTTGCCATTTTCACATTCCTCCATTAAAGAACTTCCGGCGCCAGGGACAGAATCTTGGTGTACTCGTGCTCGCGGAGTTCGCGGGCGACGGGGCCAAAGATACGGGTCCCTCTGGGGTTCTTGTCGTCGGCGATGATGACCGCCGCGTTTTCGTCGAACTTCAGATAGGAGCCGTCGTGTCTGCGGATGCCCTTGACGGTTCTGACGATCACGGCCTTGACAACGTCGCCCTTCTTGACGACGCCGCCGGGCGTGGCTTTCTTGACTGCGCAGACCACTACGTCGCCGATGCCGGCATAGCGTCTGCCCGTGCCGCCGAGCACGCGGATGCACATGAGTTCCTTGGCACCCGTGTTATCGGCAACCTTCATAAGAGACTGCTGCTGAATCACTGCTTTATCCTCCTGAGTGAATTCTCCGCGTTGTTTGGCGCGGACCTTCGAGGAGCCGCAAATCCGGCTGCGCGGTGGGGAGTTGTTCTCCTCCCGGAAATAGGATCGGGATTCGCTGTTCGGACTGCGCGATCGGAATTCCTTCGCTGTACTTTTCTCCTTTATCGAGGAGAAAAGTACCAAAAGAGGAACTCTTCCGATGCAATGAGCTTTCGACCTCTGCGGAGGTCGACAAGGGCTCTGCCCCTTGACTGGGGAGCTGCGCATCCCCGGCAAACTTTTTGAAAAAAGTTTGATCAAAAACTTCAATCCGAACCCGCTTAATCCGTACCCAGTCCGATCGGGACGACGCGAATACTCGCCGGATCGTCCCGGTACCGCACCCTCGGTGGTGAATTTGTAATTATTTCGCTTTTTCGATGATCTGGACCAGTCTCCATCTCTTGGTCTTGGAGAGGGGTCTCGTCTCCATCACTTCGACGGTATCGCCGACGCCGCATTCGTTGTTGGCATCGTGGGCGTGGATCTTGGAGGTTCTCTTCACGATCTTACCGTAGATAGGGTGCTTGACGTGGTCTTCGATGGCGACGACGATGGTCTTGTCCATCTTGTCGCTGATGACCTTGCCGACTCTGGTCTTTCTGAGAGCGCGTTCTTCCATGTTAACCTCCCCTTATGCCTTCTTCTCGGCGATGACGGTCATCACGCGAGCGATATCCTTCTTGGTGTCGGCGATTCTGTGGGGGTTATCGAGCTGATTGATAGCGTGCTGGAATCTGAGATTGAAGAGCTCGGTCTTGAGATCCTTGAGCATCGCTTCCAGCTCTTCGCTGGACTTGTTTCTGAGTTCTGTTGCCTTCACAGCTTAACCCTCCACTTCTTCTTCCAGTTGTGCGCGGCTGGCGAAACGGCAGCGGATCGGGAGCTTGTGCATGGCGAGACGCATAGCTTCCTTCGCGATGTCCTCGGTGACTCCGCCCATTTCAAACAGCACTCTGCCCGGCTTGACGACGGCCACCCAGTATTCCGGGGAGCCTTTACCGGAACCCATTCGGGTTTCAGCCGGCTTTTCGGTGATCGGCTTATCGGGGAAGATCTTGATCCAGACCTGGCCGCCGCGCTTGATATAACGGGTCATCGCGATACGGGCCGCTTCGATCTGGTTGGAAGTGATCCAGGCGGGTTCGAGGGCCACGAGGCCGTACTCGCCGTTGGTGATCCGGTTGCCGCGGAGAGCTTTCCCCTTCATACGGCCGCGCTGTACTCTTCTGTATTTGATTTTACCGTTCGGCTGTAACATTAGTCAGCTCCTCCTTCCTTCTTCGGCGCCGGAGCAGCGGGTCTCGCGTTCTGCGCGGGCTGGCCGTTCGGGGCGGTTCTGGGGCGGCGGTTGTCGCCGAAGCGGTTGTCGCGCTGTCCGTCCCGTCTCTGGGTGTTTCTGCGGTCGCCGTCTCTGCGCTCACCGTCTCTGCGGTCTCTTCTCGGACCGTTTCTGCGGTCGTCGGTTCTCGGCTTTCTTCTCTCGTCCGCGCCGGTCTTGGTACGGGCGACTTCGGAGAGGACCTCGCCTTTGTAGATCCAGACCTTGCAGCCGATCTTGCCGTAGGTGGTGTTGGCCTCGGCGAAACCGTAGTCGATGTCCGCGCGGATGGTCTGCAGCGGAATGGTACCCTCATGGTAGTGCTCGGTACGGGCGATTTCCGCGCCGCCGATACGGCCGTTGAGGTTGATCTTGATGCCCTTCGCGCCGAGACGCATGGTATTGCGGATGGCCTGCTTCATGGCGCGGCGGAAGGAGATTCTTCTCTCGAGCTGGGAAGCGATGTTCTCGGCGACGAGCTGGGCGCACATATCGACGGGCTTGACTTCGAGGACGTCCACGGACACGGGCTGGCCCGCGATCTTGGAGATGTCTTCTCTCAGCTTGTTGATGCCGGCGCCTTCGCGGCCGATGACCATGCCGGGCTTCGCGCAGTGGACGTAGACCTTAATGGCTCCGTTGTGGCTGCGTTCGATCTCGACCTGGGGGATACCGGCCTGGAAGAGGCTCTTCTTCACGAACTCGCGGATCTTATGGTCGTTGACGAGGGTATCGCCGAACTTTTCATCGGGAGCGTACCATCTGGAATCCCAGTTTTTGATAACGCCGACGCGGAGGCCGTGCGGATTAACTTTCTGTCCCATTTATCGACTTCCTCCTCATTCTTTCTCAGCCACGGCGATGGTGATGTGGCTGGTTCTCTTCAAGATCCTGTCCGCGGAACCCTTCGCGCGGGGCATGAGTCTCTTGAGGGTCATGCCGGGGCCGACGAAGCATTCGCTGACGTACAGATTGTCGCGGTTCATGGAGAAATTGTTCTCAGCGTCGGCCGCAACCTTGTTGAGAAGCTTCAGGACTTCCGGGCTAGCGGCCTTGGGGGTGTTCTTCAGGATACCCTCGGCCACGGCCAGGTCCTTGCCCCGGATGAGGTCGAGGACGATTTTGACCTTGCGGGGGGAGATGCGGATGTGTTTCTGAGTAGATCTTGTTTCCATCGTTCTGCCTCCCGATTATTTACCGTTGTTGGAGGTCTTGGAGCCGGCGTGACCTTTGAAGGTACGGGTCGGCGCGAATTCCCCCAGCTTGTGGCCGACCATATCTTCGGTCACATATACCGGCACATGCTTCCGGCCGTCGTGCACCGCGATGGTGTGGCCCACGAATTCCGGGAAAATGGTAGAGGCTCTCGACCAGGTCTTGAGGACCTTCTTGTCGCCCTTTTCGTTCATTTCGCAGACTCTCTGATAGAGCTTCTCCTCGACGAAAGGCGCCTTCTTCAAACTTCTGCTCATTCTTGGACTCCTTCCTTACTTCGCGTTTCTGCGCTTGACGATCATCTTGTCGGTGCGGGCCTTCTTGTTTCTGGTCTTGTAGCCCAGAGCCGGCTTGCCCCAGGGGGTGACCGGGCCGGGACGACCGATCGGAGAACGGCCTTCGCCGCCGCCGTGCGGGTGGTCGCACGGGTTCATGACAGAACCGCGGACGGTGGGACGGATGCCCATGTGACGGGTGCGGCCCGCTTTGCCGATCTTCACGGTGTCGTGCTCGATGTTGCCGACCTGACCGATCGTGGCCTTGCAGTCGGAGCGGACGTAGCGCATTTCGCCGGAGGGAAGACGGACCATGGTGAGGTCGCCTTCACGGCCCATGAGCTGCGCCTGCGCGCCGGCCGAACGGACCAGCTGACCGCCGTTGCCGGGGTAGAGCTCGATGTTGTGGATGAAGGTACCGACGGGGATGTTCGCTAAGGGAAGGGTGTTGCCGGGGACGATGTCGGCTTCGGGACCGGAATAGAGGACCTGGCCGTCCGTCACGCCGACGGGAGCGATGATATAGCTCTTCTTTCCTTCTTCGTCCTTGAGGAGGGCGATGTAGGAGGAGCGGTTGGGGTCGTACTCGACGCCGACGACGGTCTGCGCCTTGACGTTCTGGCGCTTGAAGTCGATGATGCGGTACTTCTGACGGTTGCCGCCGCCCTTGTGACGGACGGTGATGCGGCCGTAGGAGTTGCGTCCGGCGTGCTTCTTCTTGGTGGCGAGCAGGCTCTTCTCGGGGGTGAACTTGGTGATCTCCTCGAAAGAAGGAACGGACATGTGTCTTCTCGCCGGGGTAGTCGGCTTATACTTAATGGTAGGCATCAGCTCTTTCCTCCTTCTTTAGTTCATGCCTTCGAAGAACTCGATGGTCTTGGAGTCCTCGGTGAGGGTGACGATCGCCTTTTTCCATGCGGAGGTCTTGCCCTCGACGTAGCGGAGTCTCTTCGGCTTCGCCTTCATGCTGACGGTGTTGACGGCCTTGACCTTGGTGCCCTCGAACATCGTTTCGACCGCCTTGGCGATCTCGGGCTTGGTGGCGTCTTTGGCAACCTCGAAGGTGTACTTCTTCTGGCTGACCATATCCATGGACCGCTCGGTGATGAGGGGTCTTCTGATGATGTCCTGTACGAATTTCATTATGCGTAAACCTCCTCGATTTTTTCCGCCGCAGCCTTGGCCACGATGAAGGAGTCGCAGTTCAGGATGTCATAGACGTTGATGGTGTTGGTGAACGCCACCTTCACGCCGGGGATGTTGGCGAAGGAGCCTTCCACCTTCTCGTCCTTCTCGGAGAGGACCACGAGGACCTTCTTCTTGGCCTCGAGCGCGGAGAGCATCTTCACCATCGTCTTGGTCTTGTATTCCTCGGTCGCGATCTTGTCGACGACGATCATGTCGCCGTCCGCAACCTTGGAGGAGAGAGCGGAGAGCATCGCGAGGGTCTTGACCTTCTTGTTCAGCTTGGTCTTGTAAAGACGGGGCTTCGGGCCGAGAGCGACGCCGCCGTGCGTCCACTGGGGAGCGCGGGTGGAACCCTGACGGGCGCGGCCGGTGCCCTTCTGTCTCCAGGGCTTCTTGCCGCCGCCGGAAACTTCGGTGCGGGTCAGAGTGGACTGGGTGCCCTGTCTCTGGTTGCCGAGGTACTGCTTCACTGCGGCATGGAGGACAGCGCCGTTTACTTCTGCTGCGAACACCTTGTCGGCGAGTTCGATGGTGCCGACGGATTCGCCTGCCATGTTAAATACTTTCAGTTCAGGCATTTCATTTCCTCCTTCCGCTTACGCCTTCACGCTGTCGCGGATGAACACGATTCCGCCCTTCGCGCCCGGGACAGCGCCCTTGACCGCGATGAGGTTCTTCTCGGTGTCGACCTTGACAACTTCGAGGTTCAGCACGGTGACCTGTTCGTTGCCGTACTGACCGGGCATGATCTTATTCTTGAAGATTCTGGACGGGGACGAGTTCGCGCCCATGGAACCGGGCTGACGGTGCACGGGGCCAACGCCGTGGGTCATGCGGAGCTTGTGGGCGTTCCATCTCTTGACGACGCCGGAGTATCCGTGGCCTTTCGTGATGCCGGTAATGTCGACCTTGTCGCCGGAGGCGAAGGTATCGGCGGCCACCACGTCGCCCACGTTGAGGGCGGAGATGTCGTCAAGCCGGAATTCCTTGAGGTGGCGCATCGCCTTGACGCCGGCTTTCTTGAAGTGCCCGGCGCGGGGCTTGTTGGTCAGCTTCTCGCGGAGTTCGCCGAACGCGAGCTGCACGGCTTCGTAACCGTCCGTCTCGACCGTTTTCTTCTGCGTAACCGGGCAGGGACCCGCCTCGATCACGGTGACCGGGATGACGGAGCCGTCTTCAGTAAAGATCTGCGTCATGCCCAGCTTTTTTCCGATGATGCCTTTCTTCATCGAAACTTTCCTCCTGAAATAGTAGGTTATTGGTTGACGGGTGTGCTTCGCGCGTCCTGTAACGGAAGACGGGCGTCCGGGTGCCGGCCGGATTCCGCCAACGTGACCTGACCGCCATCAAGCTTCCGGGAGTTTGCGCGGGAAAATACGCTTGTCCCTCTCGCTCTGAACGGTGTCGGTTTGGCTTTTCGGTCCCGCCCTCTCTTTATCGGAGAACGGCGGAACGGTTCGGGATCAGAGTTTGACGTCGATGTCGACGCCGGCGGGGAGATCCACGGACATGAGAGCTTCGACGACCTTCTGGGAAGGCTTCTTGATCTCGATGAGTCTCTTGTGGGTTCTCTGCTCGAACTGTTCGCGGCTGTCCTTGTACTTGTGGACCGCGCGGAGGATCGTGATGATCTCCTTCTCGGTCGGAAGCGGAATCGGACCCGCTACTTCTGCGCCGCCGCGCTTGGCGATGTCAACGATCTTGGCCGCGGCCTGATCCGCGAGGGTGTGCTCGTAGCTTCTGATCTTGACTCTGATCTTTTCCTGTACTGCCATGATTGCCTCCTGATAATTTGGTGATGGTTTGTGTCGCCGAGGCACCGTACACGGCCCCGGGTGTGTCCGCACCCTGCTGAATGAAACCGAGCTGGGTTGGGCTCGGATCCCGGACGCGAACATCCGGCGCGTGCGCGGTTCGCCCGAATGACTCGGACATACTCCGCGGAAATTCCCCGTCCCGCCGACAGTACAGGCAGACGGCAACCTTCCGCTTCATCGCACATCAAGGGCATTATACTATATCAGGGAGGTTTTGTCAAGCAAAATTCACAATCAATACGACGTTTTTTCACGGATATTTCCGGGAATGATTTGTGGAAAACGGCGGAAAGAGGAGTGGTTAGCGGCCAGTGGCTGGTGGTCAGCAGATCGGGGCGTCTGTTTCGGGATGGAGTGCGGTGCGGGATTTGCGTTTTTTTGTATAGGAGCGCTTCGCTGGAATTTGGGGGACGCGCGGTCGTGAAGCCGGAGAATGGGGGCGATCTTCGCGGGTTATTGCAGATTCAGGAATGACGAGCCGAAACATGGCGTTCTCCTCGCGCGGTCTCCGATGTGCAGTCGAAACATGCGCAGACAATGTCTGACGCACCGACGCAGTCGTGCTGGCTTCGCCGGTGATTCAATCGCGCATTGAAAAGGGACAAAGTGCGGAGGAAGACGGGGGGTTCACGTGAAACAATTCCTCCTCAGTTTTGGCCGCCGCACGTCCCGTTCCGCCTTCACTGTATCATTCTGACGCACCGACGCGGTCGTGCTGTAAGCGAAGAATCTCCCAGTTTCAAGGCCAGCCCCTCCTTCATGTGCGGAGATTCTTCGTCGCTGGCTCCGCAGAATGACAACGAGAAGCGGAATGATGGGGGCAGCCGTCCCTTAACGAAAAACTGTCTCACGCGGAACATCATCCCGACCCCCGCACTCTGTCCCCTTTCCATGCGCGCCTGAATCTCTGCCGCAAGGCCGCAGGATTTATCCTGCGCATGTTTCGGATGTCCGAACAAAGGCCGCGCGGGGTTGACGCCATGTCCCGGCTCATCAAATCTGCGATCTCTCAAAACGCGCGGGGACCGGATACTTCATCGGCTTCACAAACGCGCGTCCCGTGCCCAATCCTTTTCCCACAAATAACTCCCGAAATACCCAGACCAAATTCCACCCCGCCGCGGGCAGTCTTCCCCTTACGGAAATTTAACCGATTCTTCATCGGAAATCCGTCGTTTTTTGCGTTTTCTTTTCCATTCCCTCTTGTCAACGAGGGAGTTTTATGGTATTATAATTATATGTACCGAACAATCTGAATTCATCGGCCGGAAGCGGCACGCCTCCGCGCCCGAAAGGCTGTTTCATGTCAGAGTCCAGCTCCCGCGCCGGCAGATCCCTCCTCTGGACGGCGGCGCGGATCCTCTTCCCCGCCCTCGGCCTTCTGCTCGCCGTCCTCTATCCCCTCGCCATGTCGCGGGATTTTGAGTTTTCCATCGGACATTTCGCCCGCGGATCCGTCCTCTTCGGCCTCGTGACCACCCTCTCCGTCTGCGGCATCCTCGCGGCGATCCTCTCGTCCCTTCCCTTCGCCCGCGGACACGCGCTGTCCACTCTGCCTGCTCCGGGGCCCGTCTCGGTGTTCGGAGCGGTGCTCGGCGCGTGCATGGCGGTCTGGATCCCGATCCGGCTGATCTCGACCTACTCCCTCGATCTGGCGAATCAGACCGCCCAGAGCCTCTCCCCCGTGAAGCTGGCCCTGGCCGCCGGTCTGACGGGTCTCTCCCTCGCCGCCGCGCTTCCCCTCTCCCTTTCGGAGGATAAGCGCAGGACCGCTTACGGCGTGATCCTGATCCTCGCGGGGGCGCTCTCGGTGAATATCTCGATGTTCGCCGCCTATTTCGATTTCAGCGTGCCCCTCAACAGCCCGGTGCGCAACCTCACGACTCTCGCGCAGGCGTCGGTCCTGCTCTTCCTGCTCGCCGAGGCCCGGATCTCCCTGACCCCGAAGGAGGAACCCTCCTCCCTGCCCCCGTCCTTCCAGATCTTCACCTCCGCCGTCTGCGCGGTGTTCGGCATCGGGATCGGAGGAGGCGGCACCGTCTGGCAGATCGCGCGTTCCTTCTCCTTCGGGAGCGAGATCATCGGCAAGACCCCGGAGCCGAACCTTCTCCTCGCCCGCCTCGCCCTGTACCTCGCCGTAGGATGCGTCGCCGCCGACCGTCTCTGGCACACGGACCTGCGGAAGCTGACCGCGGAAGAGATCGAAGAGGCGAAACGCCGGGCGGAAGAAGAAAAGAAGAAAAAGAAAAACAAATCCCGCCCCGACGACGGAAAGACCGGAACGGGCGGCGATCAAGCATAAAGGAGACGAAAATGGATAACGAAATCAAACTGACCCTCGATCCCACCGCCGGTATCTCCGCCGCTCAGGCCGCCCCCGCCGCCCCCGATCCGCTCGCAGCGGCAGCCGCAGCTATGGCAGCGGACGTGGCGGCTTCCTCCAAACCCGCCGAACAGAAGCCCGTCGGTCCCGCGATCGACGAAACGATGTTCACCGAAGCCGAGCGCAAGGCGATCTCCGACTTCTCGAAGCAGATCGACATCACCGACTCCTCCATGATCCTCGGCTACGGTTCCGCCGCGCAGAAGAAGATCTCCGATTTCAGCGACACCGCCCTCGGCAGCGTGCGCAACAAGGACTTCGGCGAGGTCGGCGGGATGATCACCAACCTGATCGGCAATCTGCGCTCCCTGAACGACGACGCGGAGGACAACAAGGGCTTCCTCGGCGTGTTCCGGTCCTCGAAGCGCAAGATCGAAAACCTCAAGACGAAGTACGACAAGTGCGAGACCAGCGTGAACGACATCGTCGCCATCCTCGAGCAGCACCAGATCACCCTGCTCAAGGACGTCTCGATGTTCGACCAGCTCTACGAGATGAACCTCTCCTATTTCAAGGAGCTCTCCATGTACATCCTCGCGGGCAAGAAGCGTCTGGCCGAAGAACGCGCGACCACCCTCGTCCAGCTCAAGGACAAGGCGAAGAATTCCGGTCTTCCCGAGGACGCCCAGGCGGCGAACGACTTCGAGGAGCAGTGCATCCGCTTCGAACGCAAGCTCTACGACCTGGAGCTCACCCGGATGGTCTCCATCCAGATGTCCCCCCAGATCCGCCTCGTGCAGAACAACGACACCATGATGACCGAAAAGATCCAGACCGTCATCATGAACACCATTCCCCTCTGGAAGAGCCAGATGGTCATCGCCCTCGGCATCGAGCACTCCCGTCAGGCGATGGAGGCCGGGCGGCTCGTGACCGACATGACGAACGAGCTTCTGAAGAAGAACAGCGAGGCCCTGCATCAGGCGACCGTCGCCGTCACGAAGGAAGCGGAGCGCGGCATCGTCGATATCGAGACCCTCACCCACACGAACGAGGAGCTCATCAAGACCCTCGACGACATTCAGACCATCCAGAAGGAAGGCCGCGAGAAGCGCATCGCCGCCGAAGCCGAGCTCGGACGCATCGAGAACGAACTCAAGCAGAAGCTCATCAACTTCCAGTGAACGCCCCCTGCCGGCAATCCGTAATCTGACGAAAAAGGATCGGAATCGTATCATGACGAACATCACCACCCCCCGCGTCAAGGGCGGAAGAAGAGCCGCGCGGATCTGTCTTGTCCTCGCGCTCTGCCTCTGTTTCTTCGCCGCGGCTGTCTGCCCGGTATCGGCCGCATCGGTCTATCCGGCCGCGACCGACTACATCGCCGACGACGCCGCCGTGCTCTCGGAATCCACGGTCCGCGAAATCAAGGAGAAGAACGACGCGCTGATCTCCGACGTGGAGGCCGTGATCGCGGTCTGCACCGTCAAATCCACGAACGGCGTGGATATCGGCAAGTACGCGCGCTCCGTCTACACCGAATGGAAGCTCCCGGCGGGCGTCCTCATTCTCATTGCCTCCGAGGACAACGCCTTCTTCCTCGTCCAGAGCGCGAGCATCAGCGAAAAGATCACCAACGCCGCCCTCGAGGAGATCCGGGACCGGGACATCGAAGAGGATTTCGCCGCCGGACAGATCGACCGGGCCGTGCGCAAGGCCGTCTCCCAGCTCTCGATCCTCATGCTC
Organism: uncultured Ruminococcus sp.; assembly: GCA_902782445.1. Classification (GTDB taxonomy): domain Bacteria; phylum Bacillota; class Clostridia; order Oscillospirales; family CAG-272; genus UMGS1696. The sequence continues at coordinate 7,092 of CACZNC010000034.1, read as the reverse complement.
CGGGAGCTGAAAACCGACGGGAACGCCGCCGCTCCGAACGCCGGGAACACCGGGACCGCGGCCGCCCAAAGACCCGGGACGGGCGACGGTGAAAACCAGACCGGCGAAAGCGGGGGCAAGTCCATCCTCGGCCTGATCTGGAAGACGGTCAAGATCATCCTGATCGTCGCCCTCGTCCTCTTCCTCCTCTTCGTCCTCCTCTTCGTCGCCGCCCTCTTCAACGACGACGCGGCCGCCTTCATGCAGAAGACCTTCTTCCGCAAGAACAGCCGGCGAAGCGGACAGAATCCCCCGTCCTACTACGACGACCGGCTCTACGGCGACGGACGTTCCCAGGGCGGAAACCGTCCCCGTCCGAACGGGCAGAACGGCTATCCCCGCCAGAACGGACAGATCCGCCCCCAGAACCAGGGCCAGTACCGGACCCCCTATCAGGGGCAGAACCAGTACCGGAATCCGAATCAGGCGCAGGCTTACGGCCAGCAGGGGTATTACCAGAATCAGCAGGCCGCCGGACAGGGTCAGTACCCGCAGCAAGCCCAGTACCCGCAGCAAGCCCAGTATCCGCAGCAGGCTCAGTATCAGCAGCAGGTTCCCCAGCAGACTCAGTACCCACAGCAGGTCCAGGGTCAGTACCGGCAGAACGGACAGTACGCCCAGCAGAGGGTCCGCCCGCAGAATCAGCAGAACGTCTACTACAACGCCGACGGAACGGTCCGCCAGCCGAGGCAGCAGGTTCCTCAGCAGCAGGCGCAGCGTCCGCGCCCGGTCCAGAATCAGTACCGGCAGAGCGCCCAGCCCTATTCCGCCGAAAACGACCCGAACGTCCTCCGTCAGAAGCAGATGCAGTCCGGGGCAAACGATCCCACGGCGACCCAGACCTATACCATCCCGGGCCGGGAGGACTACCGCTGACGTCCCCGCCATCCTCCAGATATAAAAAACGGTCTTTCCGCCGCTCCCGCCTCTATGCAGACCGGAGCGGCTCGATTTTTGAAGCTCGATCCCTTCGGAAGGGATCAGGGGACGAAAGACTCCGCCTTTCAAAATCAGTATCGACGGTCATTCTTGACCGTCGGCGGAGGAGGCTTTGCTCATCCCTTCACGAAGGGAAATAAGGTATGAAACGCTACGCGTTTCGGATTTAATGTCCTGCGCGGACAGCGGCACGGGGGACCATCTCAGGCCGAAGGCCCCCTGTGCGGGTCCCTTGGCCGTATGGCATAACTGTACAGCTCGTCCCGGAATCAAAATTCGATCTTGCATCCCACGGTCCTCGCGCGGTCTCTGCTCGTGCAGCTGAAACATGCGCAGACAAGTCTGCGGCCTCCGGCGGAGATTCAGTCGCGCATCGGGCACAGGAACGCGCAGGGCTGAATCGAAAACTGTTTCCCCATCTTCGCGCACATTTTCAGATTCAGACAGACGTGCAGACAGAACTGCGCGATCTAAAATTTGTTTGGTCTGAACATGGAGTCTCGTCCTTCGGCTGTTCCCCATGAAACAATTCTTAATTCATCATTCCTCATTCACTCCTCACTCCTAACTCCTAACTCCTAACTCGTCTTCTACTAACCACTACCCCCTGCCCACTAACCACTAACAAGGATCCAAACCATGATTTCCATCAGCGTCAACAATCTCGCCTTCCGCATCGGCGTCAAGACGATCCTCGAAAACGTCAGCTTCGCCCTCGAAGAAGGGGACCGGCTCGCCATCGTGGGCGTCAACGGGAGCGGAAAATCCACGCTTCTGCGCATGATCGCCGGAGAAACGGCACCGGACGAGGGCGAGGTCTATTTCGCCAAATCGAAGAGCTTCGGGATGCTCCATCAGGACGACGCCTTCAACGTCACCGACGAAAACGGAAACGTCATCCCGGACGACGCGGAGGACGGCTTCGGTGCCTCCGGGAACTCTCCGGTCGACCGGACGGTGCTCGGGCAGATGTACGCCGTCTTTCCCGAGCTCTGCCGGGCGGAGGTGCGTCTTGCCGCGATCCAGAATCAGCTCGATTCCGTCCCCTCCGACGACACCGACACCCTGAACCGGCTCTCGCAGGAGTATTCCGCCCTGAACAGCCGCTTCATCCGGGACGGAGGGCTCTACTATAAATCCCGGTGCCGCAGCTTCCTCGCCAATCTCGGCTTCGACGAATCCGTCTGGGACCGCCCCGTCTCCCTCATGAGCGGCGGACAGCGCACCCGGCTCGCCCTCGCAAGACTGCTGGCCCGGGAACCCGACATCCTCATCCTCGACGAGCCCACCAACCACCTGGACCTCGACACCATGCTCTGGCTCGAAGGCCACCTCGCCTCCTATCCGAAGAACAAGACCGTCCTGCTCGTCTCCCACGACCGGCTTTTCCTCGACCGGGTCACCAACAAGACCCTCGACGTGGAGAACAAGACCGCGAAACTCTATAAGGCGAAATACTCCGAATACACCGAGCTCAAGCAGAAGGAGCGGGCCGAGCAGGAGAAGAAGTACAGTCTCCAGCAGAGGGAGATCGCCCGGCTCGAAGCCTATATCGAACAGCAGAGACGATGGGGCCGGGAGCGCAACATCATCGCCGCCGAATCCCGCGAAAAAGCCCTTGCCCGGATGGAGAAGGTCGAAAAGCCGAAGGCCCTTCCGAAATCCATCCGCTTCACCCTCACCTCCTCCGGCGAATCCGGGAACGAGGTCGCCGAGGCAAAGGGGCTCACCATGGGATTCGGGGGGAACATCCTCTTCCGGAACCTCTCCTTCCTCGTCAAAAAGCACGACCGCCTGTTCATCTGGGGCCCCAACGGATGCGGCAAGTCCACCCTCATCAAGCTCCTCCTGGGCCAGCTCGAACCCCTCGCCGGGGAGATCGAATTCGGGTACAACGTCACGGTCGGGTATTACGATCAGGAAAACCAGAACCTCGACGAGGACAACACCGTGCTGGACGAGCTCTGGAACGCCTACCCGAACCTCACCGAGACCGAGATCCGCAACACCCTCGCCCTCTTCCTCTTCCGGGGGGACGATATCGTCAAGGAGGTCCGGGTCCTCTCCGGCGGCGAACGGGCGAGACTCACCCTCGCGAAGCTGATCCTCTCCCGCATGAACCTGTTGATCCTCGACGAGCCCACCAACCACCTGGACATCGAATCCCGGGAGGCACTGGAACGCGCCCTCACGGAGTTCGACGGGACCATCATCGCCGTCTCCCACGACCGGTATTTCACCCGCAGGCTCGCCACCCGGTTTGTCGACCTCGGCGACGGCGGGCGGGATTTCCGCGGTGGGTACGACGACTATATGCACTGGCAGGAGGCGAGACTCGCCGAAGGAGCCAAAGTCACCGACGACCTCACGGCGGACCGGACCGCGGTAAAATACGGCGAGCCCGCGAAGAAAGAGGAATACGAGGAGAAAAAGCGGTCCGGCGCAGAAAAGCGGAAGCTCGAAAAGCGAAGGGCCGAGCTCGAGCGGGAGATCGCGAAGACAGAGAAACAGATCGCCGGGATCGACGATTTGCTCTTCGGGGAAGCCGCCACCGATTACGTCCGGGCCGCCGAGCTCACCGACGAGAAGACCGTCGCCGAGGACCGCCTGCTCCAGCTGTACGAGGAGTACGAGAATCTCGAAGGCTGAGTCTGCAACCGACGAACGCACCGGTGAAGTTTTTGATCCAACTTTTTTCAATATCTGAGACAGCTTTCATAATCCTCAAATCATAGTGTTTCAAAACCTGTCTCAAGAGGTATCACATGGAAAATCTTTCCTCCCTCCCCACCGAAACCCGCAATCCGAAATCCGCCTCCCTGGACCTTCTCCCCGCCGAGGAGATCGTGAAGCTCATGAACGAGGAAGACGGAACCGTCGCAGAAGCCGTCCGGAAAGCCCTCCCCGCCGTCGCAGGGATCGCCCGGGCAGCCGCCTTCTCCTTCGAGAGGGGCGGAAGGCTCATCTACATGGGCGCGGGCACCTCCGGCAGACTCGGGGTCCTCGACGCCGCGGAATGTCGTCCCACCTTCGGAGTCCCCGTAGGCGCGCCGGACGGCACCGTCATCGGCCTGATCGCGGGCGGCATGGGAGCCATGTTCGAAGCCGTCGAAGGCGCGGAGGACTCCCCCGAACTCGGCGAAAAGGATCTCGCGGATCTTCGCATCGGCCCTCTCGACACCGTGGTGGGCGTCGCCGCGTCGGGCAGAACCCCCTATGTCGTCGGCGGGCTGACTTACGCCCGGTCCGCAGGCGCCGTCACGGGAGCCGTCTCCTGCGCGAAGGGGGCGAAGATCTCCTCCCTCGCCGATTACGCCGCCGAAGCCGTCACGGGGCCCGAAGTCCTCACCGGCTCCACGAGGCTCAAGGCCGGAACCGCCCAGAAAATGATCCTCAACATGATCTCCACCGCCGCCTTCGTCCTCTCCGGCAAAACCTTCGGCAACCTGATGGTCGACGTGCAGGCCACCAACGAAAAGCTGGTCGACCGGGCCCGCCGCATCGTCATGACCGCGGTCGGATGCGGACCCGACGAAGCCGCCGCGCTGTTCGAAGGGAGCGGGCATAACGTCAAAACCGCCGTCGTCATGGGGCTCTGCGCTCTGGACAGGGCCGGGGCCGAAACCCTGCTCTCCGCCTCTTCGGGGCATATCCGCCGCGCCGTCTCCGCCCGCCGGAAGGACCGGGAGCAGACGTCCGAACAACCCGAATCCACCGGGAAAGCGTCGGACTTCATCATCGGGATCGACGCCGGGGGCACCAAGACCCGCGCGCTGGCCTACCGGACCGACGATCTCTCCCCGATCCCGGAGAGCGAGACGAGGGGAGGCCCCGGAAACCTGACCTACGATCCCGAGGGGGCCTTCGCCGCGATCTCCGAAACCGCCCGAAAATGCGCCGAGGCCGCCCTGAAGATCACGGGAGGGACCTGCCGTCACCTGTCCGTCGGAGCGGCCGGATTCTCCGCCGTCAGCGCGAAGACCGCCGGGGCCGCCGCAGACTCCGTAGACTGCCCGAAGACCTTCGTCTCCGACGCGACCCTCGCCCTCCACGCCAATTTCGGACCCGAAGAGGCCGGGATGATTGTCCTGAGCGGCACGGGATCCGCCGCCTTTATGCAGATCGAGGGAAATCACATCCTCCGGGCCGGGGGCTGGGGCAATCTCCTCGGGGACGGCGGGAGCGGTTGGGCCGTCAGCAGGGCCGCTGTCCGGGAGCTTTTGAAACGCTTCGACGCCGGGGATCCCGCATCCGCCCGGGCTTTCTATGAGAGCTGGCAGACCGCCCACGAAGCGGGGCCCGCCGCCGGAAGTCCCTTCTTTGACGGCTGCACCCCCGGGGATCTGATCGCCTTCGTCACCTGGAGACCGAAGAAGGACCTCTCGCGCCTCGCCTGCTCTCTGGTCTCCCTCTGCGACGCCGGGGATCCCCTCGCAGAGAGGCTGATCCGGGACGAACTTTCCGTCCTCGCCGAAGACTGCGCGCGCCTCCTCGACCGGGCGGAAAAGATCCTCCCCCGCCCCGTCCCCGTGGTTCTGACCGGCGGTTTCTTCGAATCGAATCCGACGGTGCGCCGCCTGTTCCGGGAGATCCTCGGACGGGGCGAACGCGTTTCCGAATGGAGGGAAGTCCCCGCCGATCCCACCCGCGCCGCCGTGCGCCATTATCTCGAAGCTCTCGATGCAGAGCGGAAGGAGACAAAGTCATGATCTTTCTGGAAGAAAAAACGCCTTATTCCTCCGCCTTTGAAAAAACCGTGCGCCGGGTCTCGGACCGGATCGGGACCCAGTATTCCTGCGCCGCCGTGGCCGTGGTCCGGGGGGAGGAGACGCTTCTGAAATTCTCCGCGGGGAACAGGCAGGACTATTCCGGCACCGAGCTCTGCCATCCGGACCCGAAGCCGATCACGGGGAGGACCCTTTTCGACATGGCCTCGGTCTCGAAGCTCATGTCCACGACGATGGTCGCGCTCCGCCTGATGGAGGACGGGGAATTCTCGCCCTACGATTCGATCTGGCGGTTCCTCGACTACACCGGGAACTACAACGGGGTCGAACTGCGCCACCTCATGACCCACACCTCCGGCCTCTCCCCTCACATCCCCCTGTACAGTGTCTGCGCCGACCCCGCCGACGGCATCCGCACGATCCTCGATTCCGAACCCCTCGGAAAGCCCGGCGAGCAGGTCCGGTACTCCTGCATGGGCTATATCCTCTTCCAGCGGATCCTCGAAACCATCGCGGGAGCTCCCCTCGACAAGCTGGCGGACGAACTGGTCTTCTCCCCCCTCGGAATGAAAACCGCCTGCTACAATCCCCTCTCCCGCCCGGACATCGTCGATCCGGCGGATCCCGACGTGGCGGCCACCGAGCTTTCGCGGCACACGGGATATTACATCCGCGGGCACGTCCACGACGAAAACGCCCACTTCCTCGGCGGCGTCTCCGGGAACGCGGGGGTCTTCGCCTCCCTCGACGACTGTATCGCCTTCGCGAAAATGCTCTCCCTGCGCGGCGGGATCCCCGGGGGCGGGACCTTCCTCAGCCGCCGGACCTTCGAGCTTGCGATCCGGGACCACACCCCCGGACTGGACGAGGACCGGGGTTACGGCTTCTCCCTCCGGGTGAACGACCTCTCGGCCTCCGGGGAATTCACGACTCCCGGCTCCTACGGCCACAACGGGTACACCGGCACCTCGATCTACTGCGACGCGCTGACCGGCGTGACGGCGGTTTTGCTCACCAACTCCGTCCACTACGGCCGGGACAACCGGGGACCCTTCTTCCGGGACCGCCGGATCTTCCACAACGTCGTCTTCGCGGAGGCCGACCGCGCGCTGGGATTCGACCGGCTCTATCCCGGGGAAAACGCGCCCTGGGGCTCCCGGTCCGTATTTGAATGAGCCTGCGGAAAGGAGCGGACAATATGATACTAAATCCCTTCTAAGGGGTTACGCGGCTTCTTGAAATGAAGCCCTGCTGAACAAGTTCAGCGGCAAGAACTTCTGAAATGGACAGGGACAGGCTACATCAATAATGTGAAGTTGATGCCTTGACACACCAATATAGTCATCCAACCATATCAGGGTTATCCTTCGCGAGCTCAATGTTACGG
>CACZNC010000033.1:32093-41428 GCA_902782445.1 uncultured Ruminococcus sp. | reverse complement strand
GGTCCTCACCGGTTCCAAGACTGCCGCTCCCGCTGCGGACGAAGCCCTCGACGCCAAGGAAGAAGCTCCGAACACCTTCGACTTCGGCGTGATCGCTGCCATCGCGGCTGTCGTGTCTCTCGGCGGTTTCGCAGTTTCCAAGAAGCGCCACTAAGATTCAAAGGATCCGCAGAGATCCCGCATGAATCCTGACCAAACAAAAAGGATCACAGTTTCGGCTGTGGTCCTTTTTTTCTATCAGGACGGAAACAGGATGAAGAATTCCGTATCGGCTGCGTCCTGATCCCGCATTCAGCATCCGAACCGGCGAAGAGTCCGGGGGATTTACTTCCATTCGATCCGGACGACGGGCGGCTCTCCGGGGATCTCGTCCACCGGAATATTGGCGACGGACCACAGTTTCCGCCTCGCGACATGATCCTCGTCCATCAGGGTCGGGAGGGTGCCGTATCGCAGAACCAGCTCCTCCCCGGTGTTGCAGAGGACGGCGCGGCGGGGCTCCGGGAGGTCTTCGTTGAGGAAGGTGAACGCCGTGCGCGTCAGGCCGTTCCAGAAGTGAAAATAGGTATACCCGTCCTTCTCCGTCACGATGCAGGGATCGGATCCCCGGATGCTGTACGGACGGGAAGCGGGTCCCGCCCCTTCGAGGCTTTCCGAAACGCGGGTGTACCACCGGCCGATCCGTCCGAGCAGAGTCTTTGAGACTTCGGGGATCGTCCCCTCCGCCGTCGGACCCACGTTCAAGAGATACGACCCGCCCATCGCCATGATCTTGTCGACGGAGGACATGAGGTGGGACGCCGAGAAATAGTCCTCCTCCGCCCTGTACCCCCAGCTCTCCGCGCCCACGGACTGGCAGGCTTCGGTCATGGCCGGGAACCGCTCGCCCTCGGGTACCGTCCTCTCGGGGGTGGCAAAGTCCCCTCTGTCAAATCCCCGGTCGTTGATGAGGATCCCCGGCTGGAGGGAGCGGACGAGTTCGTTGACCGAGGGGTCATGGATCAGCGGCGGAATGTCCCAGAAAAAGGTATAGATCGGGCCGTAGTTCGTGAGCAGTTCCCGGACCTGCGCCTTCACGAAATCGAGGTACGCGGCATAGTCCCCGCCCTCGGTCCGTTTCGCCTTCCACTGATGGGAGGAGAGCGGGTTGTAGGCGTCCGGGTGGTGCCAGTCGGGGAGGGAGTAGTACAGTGAGAGCTTCATCCCGCCCCGCTCGCAGGCTTCGGCCAGCATGGCGAGGATATCCCGTCCGTAGGGAGTGCGCATGATATTGTAGTCGGTCTGCTTCGTGTCCCAGAGGCAGAACCCGTCGTGGTGCTTCGCCGTGACGCAGAGATAGGTCATACCGGCGTCCTTCGCCATGCGGACCCATTCGCCGGGATCGAAGCGGACGGGGTCGAATCTCCCCGCCAGCGCCTCGTAATCCTCATGCTTCCAGTCTCCCCGGGCGAGGACCTGTTCGTGAACGGCCGGGATGGCGTAGAGCCCCCAATGGACGAAGAGGCCGAAGCGGTTCCCGCCCGATTTTTCCCCCGGTCTCATACGGTGAGCTCCCCTTCGAGGCGGATATCCCTCGATCCCGCGCCGACGAGGACCCGGAATTTACCGGGCTCCACGGTCCAGTTATAGTGAATGTCCATCAGCTTGAAGCTGTCATAGTTGAGCTCGAAGGTCACGCTCTTCTCTTCCCCGGCTTTGAGACGGATCCGCTTGAAGCCCTTGAGGAGCATCGGCGGGGTGACGACCGAGCTTTCGACGTCGTCGAGATAGAGCTGGACCACCTCGTCCCCGTCCCGGTCCCCGATATTCTTCACGGTGCAGCTAACGGAAAACCGGCAATCTGCGGCCTGTTCGATTTTGAGATCGGAATAGGCAAACTTCGTGTAGCTGAGTCCGAAGCCGAAGGGGAAGAGCGCGTTTTTCGGCCCCTCGAGGAAATCCTGCGCGCCTCCCGGGAGCATGGAATAGTAGCAGGGGATCCGGGTGGAGGAGCGAGGCAGGGACAGAGGCAGGCGTCCCGCGGGGTTGAGTTCTCCGGTCAGGGCCTCGGCGATGGCTTTCGCGCCGGATTCTCCCCCGAAGAAGGCCATGAGGATCGCGTTGCAGACTTCGTTTTCCCGGGAGAGATCCAGGGGCTTGCCGTTTTCCGTCACCAGAATCAGCGGCTTTCCGAGGGCGGCGAGCTTTTCGATCAGTTCCCGCTGGCGGCCATTGAGAGTGAGTTCGCACCTGTCCCGGCCTTCCCCGCTCGTGATGGTATTGTCCCCGCCGACGAAAACGATGACGTCGCAGGCGGAGGCGATGGCGAGGGCTTCTTCCATTTCGTCCGCGATCTCCTCCTCGCCCTCCGAATACAGGTGGGGCTGGCCGTCCACGACCCGGGGCTGTTTTTTGTCGTAGGTGATGGCGCATCCGTTGCACTGACGCACGGTCACGCCGTCTCCGAGCGCGGCCTTCATCTCCTCATAGAGCGAGGGGATCGGGAACTGCGGCGTGGAGGAATAGCCCCCGATCTTCTGGGCGGCGGAGGAGGGGCCGATCAGAGCGACGGAGCCGAGATCCTTTCCGAGGGGCAGGACGCCGTCGTTTTTCAAGAGCACCAGCGATTCCCGGGCGATCTCGTGGCTCACATCCCGGTGGGCCTGGCAGCGGATCACCCTCTCCCAGTTCTCCTCGTCGGTGTAGGGACGGTCGAAAAGTCCCAGTTCGAATTTCACCCGCAGGACCCGGGACACGATGTCGTCGAGCCGATCCATGCCGAGCCTGCCCTCCTTCACCAGTTCCACGATATTCTGTTTCCAGAACGTCGGGTCATAGTCGCAGCCCTGCACGTCCAGTCCGTTCTTCACGGCGAGGCAGATCGCGTCCTTGTCGGTGGTCACCAGCCGGTGGGCGTCCTTCAGTCTGCCGACCCCGCCCCAGTCGGAACGGGAATAGCCCTTCAGCCGGAACCGGTCTTTCAGCACGTCTTTCAGATACCATTCGGAGCACATCAGGGGATCGCCGTCGACGCAGTTGTAGCTGACCATGACGTTGTAGGCGCCGCCCTCCGTGATCCCGGCCTCGAAGACCGGCAGATAGCAGCTTTCGACCTCCCGTCTGCCCGCTCTGGCCGGAGAACAGTTCGTGCCGCCCTCCGCGATGCCGTGGACGCAGTAGTGCTTGGGCTCCGCGATCACGGCGTCGGGGCGGGAAATATCGCCCTTCTGCTCGCCGGAGACGATCGCCGCGGCCATGCGGGACGACAGATAGGTGTCCTCGCCGAAGGTCTCCTCGATGCGGCCCCAGCGGGATTCCCGGGCGACGTCGAGGTTCGGGGCGAGGATCTCGTGCATCCCGAGGGCGCGGGTCTCCCGTCCGATCGCCTCGCCGACCTTGTGGATCAGGTCCGTGTCGAAGGTCGCGCCGAAATTCAGGGGGCAGGGGAAGACCGTTCCCCGGACGCCGCTGATGCCGTGGAGGGCCTCGCCGGTGAAAATGACGGGGATCCCGAGCCGCGAACGCTCGATGAAAAACTTCTGGATCTTGTTGAAGGGGACGGGGGTGGAGTACATGTCGTGGATGAACCCGATCCCCTCGTCGGCGAAATCGGCGGTGAGTTTGTCCCAGTCGAATTCCGTGTCGGGCTCGACGCTGCAGTGCTGGCGTCCGTCGGGCTTCGTGGCGTATTCGACCCCGCGCATCATGCAGGTCTGGGCCGCCTTTTCCTCCACCGTCATGCGGGAAAGCAGGTCCGCCACCCGTTCGGCGACGGGCAGGGCGGGATTCTGATAATCGAACATAGGGAGTCCTCCGGTTCGTTTTGATTTCGTGTCAGCCGGAAATGCCGCGGCTTCTCCGCTTTCCAGTATACAACATCACAGAGATAATTGCAAGCCGTTTTTGCGGGAATCCTCCCGGAAGGCGCGTCCGGCTGCGGGTTCGCGGCGCAGGATATGTCCCTTCTGCGGCAAGTGCGCGCACACGGGAACCGTGTCCCCCATGCGGCGAAACCGGACCGCGCGCTTTTTCCGGCGTTTTTTCCGTTTCCGCAACATTCGGACCGCGCCGGTTGTTTACGGAACAGAGGGCTGGGAGCAACCGCGCTCCGAAATCGAGCCTTACCGCAGGGAGAACATCCATGTTCCTGACAACGCTTGGCATCATTCTGATCCTCCTCGCCGTTGGCTTCTGGATCCTGTGTCCGATCCGGGTCTCACAGAGGAAAAGGCGGACGGCCGAAACGGAGGGGATCGCCGCCTCCCCCGGACAAAGAGGACGCGGAAATCGCAGGACGGCATGGTCCGTCGATTTTTCCTATACCGTCGACGGCAGGCCCCAGACCCTGAAAGCTTTCGCGCCGCCTGCTCCGCCTGGGATAAATCCCGGAAAAAAGGTCACGATCTGCTACAATCCCGCGAATCCCCGGGACGGACATGTGAAAGAGTTCCGTCTGCTGAATCCGCTGATCTATATGACGATTGGGGGAGTCCTCGCCTATATCGGGGTGGTCCTGACCGTTGTCGGCGTGATCTGAAACCATCCGTATGCGTCTGTCCGGCAAAAACGCACTTGATTTTTCGATCTGGATGTGATACAATGAAAAAAGGATAACTCGATCTCCGCCATTGCGGGGCTGAGAGTGATGCCGATCCATTGCAGCAAACGGACGGAACTCTGCGCCCTTCTCCCGGTCATGGACAGAACGGCAGGTCCGCCGTCAACCGGATATTCGAAGGAAATGTTGCGATATGACCACGGATAATGCGATATACATAAAACTGCCTTATCTCTTCCGGCTTTTTCTCCGCGCGGAAGAGAGGATCCTTGCGGCCATGAAGGCTTTCCTCACGGGCGGGACTGCCGAAGCGGAAGAACAGGGAGACGCCGCCCTCGGGCAGGATGAGATCAACGCGAAGGCCGCACAGCTTCTGGACAAGTACGGCAATAAGATCCTCCGCCTCGCCTATTCCTATCTGCGCAATATGGCCGACGCCGAGGACATCGTGCAGGATACGCTGATCCAGTATCTGAGAAAACCGCTCGTCTTCTCCGACGAGACCCACGAGGTCGCCTGGCTGATGCGGGTGGCCGCGAATCTGAGCAAGAACCGCATCCGCTACAACAGCTACCGGACGACGGACGAACTGAACGAGGAACTGGCCGCGGAAGAGCGCGAGGACCTCTCCTTCGTATGGGAGGCGGTGAATTCCCTCCCCGTCCCGTACCGGGAGATCGTTCACCTGTATTATTACGAAGGATACAGCACCATGCAGATCGCCTCGATCCTCTCGAAAAAGGAATCGACGGTGCGGTCCTGTCTGGCGAGGGGCAGAGCAAGGCTCAAATCCATTTTGCAGAAGGAGTACGATTTTGATGGGGAAATATGATGAAATCATGAATCGAATCGAACTGACTCCGGCTGCGAAGGAACGGATCCTCGCGAACATCTCCGCCGCGGCGTCGGAATCCCCGGAGAAGACGGTTTCCCTGCCCCGAAAAGCGGTTCCGGTATGGAAGAAGGTCCTGCCCGCCGCGGCCATGCTGACGGTGGTTCTGTTCGGCGCGCTCATGGCCCGGCATTTCAGAGGGATCGAAGATATCGCAGACGGCCCCGTGCCCCTTGTCGATCCGTCCCAGGCGGCGATTGCGGAGACTTCAACCTACCGGACGAGGGACGAGCTGGAAGCGGCGGCGGGGTTCCCGGTGGAAGAGCTCCGGAAGCTCCCGTTTGCGGCGGACACGGTCTCCTACGATCTGACGGACGGGATCGCCGAGGTGACGTATACCGGAGGAGGAAAAACGGCGGTCTTCCGCAAGGCGGGTGAAGAGAGGACTCTTTCAAGCGCGGTCTTTCCGGTCATACGGGAGGCGGAAGCCGGGGAGATCCGGGCGGTGATCGGCGGGGAGGACGAACGGTTTGTCCTCGCGGTCTGGAAATACGGCGGATATTCCTACTGTCTCGAGCTTTCGGAAGGCGTTCCGGAAGAAATGATCGCCGGAATCGTCGCGGAGACTGCCTCCGGCGGATAAGCCCCCGCGCGGAACGGATTCGGACGGAGCAGCGAAGATAAAGGAGATCGAAGATGCAGAGACCGCAGGAAGGATATCGTTCCATGGGCGGAAAGAGGCGGATCCTGGTCGTCGACGACGAGGAGATCAACCGCGAAATGCTGGGGATGATCCTCAGCGGCGACTACGAAGTGCTGTACGCCGAAGACGGGGAAAAAGCCCTGAAAATCTGCGGCGAGCAGAAGGAATCCCTGTCGTTGGTGCTTCTGGATCTGATGATGCCGGTGATCTCCGGCATGGAAGTTCTCAGGCGGATGAAGGGCGACCCCGTCCTGCGCGTCATTCCGGTCATCGTCATCACCGCGGATCAGGAGGCGGAGACCCGGAGTCTCGGAGAAGGCGCCATCGACTTCATCCCGAAGCCCTATCCCCAGAAGGACGTCATTCTCGCCCGTGTCCGCAGGATCATCGAACTGACCGAGGACCGGGAGATCATCCGCCGGACCGAACGGGACCCGCTGACCGGTCTATACAATCGCGAATTCTTTTACAACTACACGAAACAGCTCGATCTGCGCCATCCCGACACCCCCATGGACGCCATCGTCATGGACGTCAACCATTTCCGCATGATCAACGAGCGTTTCGGGACCACCTACGGCGACATGATCCTGCGCGGCGTGGCAAACAGTGTCCGCGCTTCCGCCCAGGAGAACGGGGGGATCGCCTGCCGCCGGGAAGCCGATACTTTTCTGATCTACTGCCCCCACCGGGAGGATTACGATTCCATCCTCGAAAACGCCTCCACGATCCTCGAGGGAGCGGAATCCGCCGCCGGCAGCCGGGTCTGGCTGAGGATGGGCATCTACCCCAACGCCGACAGGACGCTCGACATCGAACGCAGATTCGACCGGGCCCAGATCGCGGCGGACATGGTGCACGGGAGTTTTTCCAAAGCCGTCGGGATCTACGATAAGGAACTTCACGACAAGGAACTCTACGACGAGCAGCTCATCGACGGATTCCGTCAGGCGGTTCAGGAGCGTCAGTTCGTGATCCACTATCAGCCGAAGTTCGATATCCGCGCGGACGCCCCCGTGCTTGCCGGATGCGAGGCCCTTGTCCGCTGGAACCATCCGGAGCTCGGGATGATCTCCCCGGGCGTCTTCATTCCGCTGTTCGAGGAGAACGGGCTCATTCAGGAACTGGATCTCTATGTGTGGAAGGAGACGGCCCGGCAGATCGCGGAGTGGAGAAAGGAACTCTCCGTCGCGGTACCGGTTTCCGTCAACGTCTCCCGCATCGACCTGTACGACCCGAAGCTGCCCGGGACCCTGCGGGCCGTGGTGGAGGAAAACGGGATCTCCTACGAAGACATGCATCTCGAGATCACGGAATCCGCCTATACGCAGGATTCGGAACACATCGTCAAAATGATTTCGGATCTGCGGGATCTGGGATTCCGGATCGAAATGGACGATTTCGGCACGGGATATTCCTCCCTCAGCATGATCTCGAAGCTCCCGATCGACGTTCTGAAGCTGGACATGCAGTTCATCCGCAGCGCGTTCCGGGAAGGCGGCGACACCCGGATGCTGGAGATCATCATCGACCTGGCGGAGTATCTGAAGGTCCCGGTCATCGCGGAAGGCGTCGAGACCGTCGAACAGTGCCGGGCCATGAAGAAAATGGGATGCGATATAGCCCAGGGGTATTATTTCTCGAAGCCCGTGCCCGCGTCCGGTTTTTCCTCGTTCCTGACCGAGCTTGCCGGACAGCAGGCCGCGGAGAAGGAAGACCCCGAAAAAGCCCGTCAGAGCGCGGAAGCAGTCCCCGCGGACAAAGCCGAAACGGAAGAGGACTCCTCCCCCGCCTTCGAACCCCATCCCGCCAAAAAGGACGGCAAGGCGGGATCCGTCCGCGCCCCGAAGCTGCGCACGGTCAGCATCATTTTCGTCGTGCTCGCGCTCGCGGCGGCCGTCCTTCTGTTCCTGTCCGACATCTCCGTCACGGAGGGCTATCGGCGCATGGAACGCGCGAGCAGCCGGTACGCCGTCGCCCAGTCCGCCGCCTCGGACATGGAGGCAGGATCGGACTACCTGACGGATCGCGTCCGCTGCTTCGTCGTCACCGGCGAGCTCACGTATCTCCGCGATTTCTTCGAGGAGGTGGAGGTCACGCGGAGGAGGGACCGCGCCCTCGAAGATCTGGATCAGCTTCTCGAAGACGGCGAACACGGCGCCTATGCCAATCTCGCCGCCGCACTGAGCCTGTCTAACGAACTGGTGGAGCGCGAAAACCTGGCCATGCGCCTCATGCTGGACGCGTGGGATTATGCTTCGGAAGACGTCCCCGCCGCCATCGCCGGCATCGAGCTCAGCCCGGAAGACGCCGCGCTCGGCAGGGAGGCAAAGATCCAAAAGGCGCAGGATCTCGTCTTTGACGACAGCTATATGGAGGTCAAGGAACGGATCCGCGAAAATGTCCGTCTCTGCACGGAGGAACTCATCCGGTCATCCCGGGCAGAGCTGGACGAGGCGTCCGAAAAGATGGCGCTGTACGTGAAGATCCAGACGATTCTGACCGTCGTATTCCTCCTGATCGTGCTGCTGATGGTCGCCTTCATCAACGAGCAGGTGCGGAAGCCGCTCACCCGGATGGTGGAACAGATGCGGAAGGAAGAGAGCATCCCTCCCCAGGGCGCGGAAGAACTGCAGTTCGTCACCCGGACCTACAACAGCATCCTCGAGGAGAATCTGGCGACCCGGGAACGGCTCAGCCACAGGGCGTCCCACGATCCGCTCACAGGGCTCTTCAACCGCAGTGCGTATGAGATGATGCTCGAGAGCGTGGACATGGAGCACGTCGCCTTCATTATGATCGACGTGGACAACTTCAAGAGCGTGAACGACACCTACGGCCACGACGTGGGAGACCGGGTCCTCAAGCGCGTCGCGCAGATCCTGAAGCACAGCTTCCGTTCCGTAGACGTGATCTGCCGGATCGGAGGGGACGAGTTTGTGGTGCTGATGACCCGCGCCAACAGTTCGATGGGAGATCTCGTCCGCGGCAAGATCGAGCGGGCCAATTACCAGCTCATGCACCCCGAGGACGATCTGCCGCCCTTCTCCCTGAGCGTGGGCGTCGCCTTCTCCGACCGGGAAAATCCCCAGGGCGACATCTTCAAGGATGCCGACACCGCTCTGTACCGCGTCAAGGAAAACGGACACTGCGGGTGCGAGATATTCTGATACTAATCTCAAACTAAAAGGGAAAACGCGGCTTCTTGAAAGAAGCCTGGCAAGAACTTCTGAAATGGGAAAAGGACAGGCTAGACCAATAAC
>CACZNC010000033.1:0-32080 GCA_902782445.1 uncultured Ruminococcus sp. | reverse complement strand
AGTTATCGTTCGTGAGCTCACAATCATAGATTGTTCGCACTCTACGGAGAGCGATCAAAACCCATATAGTTAGCTTTTTAGAGCGAGAATAGTATGAATTCCGCTTTCAAAAAAAGATGGATCGGCACTGACGTCGCTGTTACGGGAACGTCTCGGCCGATCCTTTGTTTTTTCTGCGGTGATTTTTTTACATGGCAAGCCGCTTTGCCATGTTGTCGTAATGGGCGCAGTAGATCAGCGCGGTATCCTTCGTGATCTTCCCTTCCCGGTACAGCTTCAGAAGACTGCCGTCCATCGTGCACATGCCCTCCGCCGCGCCTGCTTGCATCGCGGAGTCGATCTGGTGGAGCTTGTCCTCCCGGATCATGTTCTGGATAGCCGTATTGGTTTTCATGATCTCGAACACCGCCGTCTGTCCGCCGTCCTTCGCGGGGATCAGCTGCTGGCAGACCACGCCCTT
Organism: uncultured Ruminococcus sp.; assembly: GCA_902782445.1. Lineage (GTDB taxonomy): Bacteria > Bacillota > Clostridia > Oscillospirales > CAG-272 > UMGS1696. Next base: position 31,620 of record CACZNC010000033.1, on the reverse strand, counting down.
CAAGATCTGCGAAAGCTGGATCTTCACCTGCTGCTGCTGATTGCTCGGATAGACGTCGAGGATCCGGTTGATGGTGTTGGACACGCTTCCGGTGTGCAGGGTCGAGAAGAGGAGAATGCCCGTTTCCGCCGCCGTGATAGCCGCCGAGATCGTGTCGTAATCCCGCATCTCGCCCAGTAAAATCACGTCCGGTGCCTCGCGCAGGGCGGACCGCAGGGAATCCAGATAGGACGGCGTGTCGATGGAGATCTCCCGCTGGGTCACGATCGAACGGTTGTGCCGGTGGATGTATTCGATGGGGTCCTCCACGGTGATGATGTGCGCGTCCCGCGTCCGGTTGATGCGGTCGATCATGCAGGCCAGCGTCGTCGATTTGCCCGTCCCCGCCGCGCCTGTGATGAGGACGAGCCCTTTCTTGACGTCGGCGAGGGAGAGGACGCTTTCCGGGATGCCCAGTTTGACGGGATCCGGCAGTCCGAAGCGGATGACGCGGATGACCGCCGCGACCGAGCCCCGCTGGCGGAATACGTTGACGCGGAACCGTCCGAGCCCGGAAACGGAGAAGGAGAAGTCGTCGTCGATCTCCTGTTCGAAATTCCGGGGATCCCGTCGGCTGAGGGCGTAGATCTCCCGCACCAGTTCTTCCAGCCGCCCGGGCATGAGGGGCCCCTCGTCCGCGCGGATCTGCCGCCCGCTGCACTTGAAGGTCACCGGGACCCCGGCGATGAGAAAGACGTCGGCGGCATCGCTTACCGTTGCTTTATCCAGAATCTGCTCGATGTTCATGGGTCACTCCGTTTTATCCGGGGATCGTTCCGTCCCACAGTTTTCCGATGGAGGTATCTTCCTCCCACTCATGCTCGAACCGCCATTCGACGATCCGCGGCCCGCCGTCTTCGATCACCGCTCCCGCGCGCAGGATGAGTCCGCCGTCGTCCCGGAATTCCGCCCGGATCACGCCGTCCTCGTCGGGGCTCGGTGCAGCCTGCCCGTCCGCCGGCGCGATCAGACCGCCGACCCAGTTCTGTCCCCGCGCCTCGAGCTCATACCGCGTCCGGACGGTCTCGGCGTAGGTCTCTGCCAGATTGATGTCCGCCCGGGCCGTCGCATAGGTCAGGATGCCGAGCACGGTCATGCAGATCGAGATCACGGTCAAAAGGAGGGCCAGCGGAGCCAGTCTGATGGGGTATTCCTTCATTCTCCCAAATCCTCCGGAAAATACGCCGCCGTCACGAGCGAATAGATTTCTTCCCCGGTGTCCCGCCGCACCACGCGGACCGTTCCCTCCACCGTCTGCCGGGAGCCGGGAACCCGTTCGACTTCGACCCGGAGCACTCCCTCCGGATCGGGTTTCATGTCCGCGCCGTAGGAGGCCGTCACCGTCCCGGCTTCAAGCACGGCGCTCCCGCCCTCGTCGAGGAGTGCGAGGAGCGATTCCGGGCTGTCCGCCGCTGAGAATGCCTCCGCCGCGTTCTGGGCCAGCGTCACCGCACCGGTCAGGAGCTTTGCCTCTTCGCTCTGCTTTTTCGCCAGCCCGAAGACCTGGGTCAGAGCGAGGATCACGGCGACGAACACGAGGATCAAAATCAGCGTTTCGACATAGAAGGATGTGACGCGCTTATTCATTGCCGTTCCCTCCGTTCGCGGATCGGACGCCGATCAGGACCCGTCCCGCGTCCGTCTGAACGGCGAACAGACCGTCCGTCAGCCATTCTGCCGAGAAGATCTCCGTCTCGCCGATCACCTGCGCGGAATCCGGAACGAGTTCAGCCCCGCTCTCCTCGTATTCCTCCACCAAGTGCCCGCCGTACCGGTAGATCCGGAACGCGAAGCCGGAATCCCCGTCCGCCATGGACAGAACCGTTCCGTATTCGGAATCGTAGATCCGCACCGAATCCTCCGAGTCGTTCGCCCGGGCGATGGTCGTCAGGTAGGCGGTCAGGCTGCGCGCGTCGCAGTTTCCGCTCTGGCTCCGGGCCGCGTTGCGGTAGATCAGCGCGCCGAAAATCACAAGAAGGAGGAAGCCTGCGAAGAACAGCGCGGCGATCCCGACCGTGTACCAGCCGAGCGGAGAGCTTTTCGTCCGTTTCATCCGGGCTCCCTCCTGTCTTTGTATTTCATGGCAGTTCCTCCGAAGCCCGTGTCGATCCCACGGGGGTCACGATGACGCTCGGAGGCACGTTGGACGCGAACGCGTCGTAATTGACGAAATAATCCTTCTTGTTGATCCTGATCCCGTAATGGTCCTCGAGATAGGCAAGATTCGGCGGATACACGCCCTCCACCGCGTAGCACTGACGGGCGGCGGTCTCCACCAGTTCGCGGATGGCGGCCTCCCCCTTCTCGCGGATCTCGGCGCGCTGCGGGCCGGACTGCGCGTAAATCAGCAGAACCGCGGCGGCGATCAGGACTGCGGCGAGGAGAACCCAGATCCAGGTCCTTTTTTTTCGATCCGAATACATGGGGACCCTCCGTCAGCCGACCGAACTCATCATCCCGATCAGCGGCAGCATCACGCTGAGCAGGCTCAATCCCACCGTCACCATCAGAACGCCGGACAGAAGGGGATCCACGACGCTCACGAGCCGGTCCACCAGATCGCCGCAGTTCTGTTCCAGATGCTCCGTCAGCCGGGCAAGGACGTTTTCGAGATTGCCGCTCCTCTCTCCCGCCAGAAGCATCCGCCCGTACAGCGGCTCGAACAGATCCGCGTCGATGGCGGCCTGCGAGATCCCGTGGCCCTCCTCCATGGAGCGGACGACCTTCTTCAGTTTTTCTTCGACCGGCGCGCAGTCCGTCATAGGGATGGAGTCGAAAACGGCCTCATCCTGCATTTTGCCCGAGGCGAGGAAGGTCCCGAGCGCGTCGGTGAACCGGAACGTCCCCATGGACTCGAGGATCTTCGCGGTGATCGGGATCTTCGAGAGGGCGGCTTCCACCGATTTGCGGCGGCCGGTCTTCCAGAGCAGGGTCCCGATGAGAAGCGCGAGAGCCAGCGCCGACATCACGCCGAGAGCGATCCAGCACACGGCGTAGGCCCACCGGATATAGCCGTAGGAGGACGCGGCGAGACTTCCGCTCATGGTCTCGTACACCTCCCGGAACGAGGGGAGGACGAGGGCAAGCATGGCGGCGAGGACAAGAATGATGAGGATCAGCATGGCCGCGGGATAGGTCACGGCGTTTTTCAGCTTGTCCGCGATGGTCTTCCGGTCCGCGTAATAGCGGGAAAGCCGGAACAGGATGTTTTCGAGGTGCCCGGAGTCCTCGCCGGTGCGGATCATCTTCACGGCGTAATCCGGGAAAACACCGCTTTTCTCCATCGCGGCGGAGAGGCTCTCTCCCTCGTCCACCCGCTCGCGCATCCCGGAAAGGGCGGTCTCGAGGGGGCCGGACGCGGATTCGTGACTGGTCTGCAATAAGGACAGCGCCTCGTCGGTCTGAATACCGGACTGCGCCATCATCGCCATGCTCTCGCAGAACGCGCTTACACCCAGGTCGTCGAGTATCTTCCGGCTCATATCAGATTTCTCCTCTGAAAATCAGTAGTAATAGACGTCGGAGTAGTTCGTCCCGTTCCCGATATAGGCCGGGTCGATGCCGCCCGCGCAGAAGGTCAGATCCAGGCGGCTCCAGGAATCCTTCGGAGCCTGGAAGGAGACCGTCACCCACCCCGTCTCAGCGGTATAGAACATGTTCCACGCGTGGTAGGCGCCGTTCGAGCCGACGTAGCCGAACACCATCTTGGTGGGGATCCCCTGGGAGCGGAGCATGGCGGCCGTCAGCGCGGCGTAGTCGAAACAGATGCCGGTCCCGGTGCTCAGCGTGGAATCGGGATTGGACATATAGCCGGACTGCACGGTGTTCGCTTTGTTGTAATCGTAGGTGATGTTCGCGATCACGTACTCATAGACCTTCGAGACCACGCCGACCGCGTCCGCCGCACTCGCCGCCAGTTCCGCCGCCTTTTTCACGCAGGCGGAATCCGCCGAATAGGGGACATAATCGCTGTTGCGCAGATAGGGAACGAACTGATCGTCCAGCTGCACCCAGGTGGAATTGGAGTAGAGCTCCCTGTATTTGGAGCCCGTGGTGTTTTCCATGATGCGGAACTTGTAGTTCGCGCTGCCGAAGGTCAGAGGAAATACGGACGGCGTACCGTCGTTCTTCATGTTGTAGTAATAATTGGAGTTGTTGACGATGATGACAAATTTGAGGCGGTTGGACGAGGACCCCTTCGCCGCGACGACGCCCTTGCTGACCATGGACAGATCCAGCATCGCGCCGTTTTTCCCGTTGGCAAGATCGGCGTGGAAATCCGCGTGCTGCATGGCGGGAGCCTGATACGTCCCGGAGGCGGGCGTGTCGTACTGGGCGAAAAACGCGTCCAGAGGGACCGCCTCGTCGGGGATCTCTTCCTCGGTAAATTCGTCGTCCCGGAGAGGTTCCGCGGTGTCTTCCGGGATGGGTTCGGAGCAGCCGGCGAGCATCAGCAGAAGAGCCAGCGCCGCGCAGATCCATCTGATCGTTCTTTTCTTTGCCATTTCTGTTCGTCCTTTCTTCGCGTGTTCGCGCAAGACGCCGGATATGCCGGTCCGATCCGCGCGTCCGCAGGGAAACCTCTTCTGCTTATGATACACTTCTGCCCCGGAGCATGTTGCGGCGAAAATGCAAAAAATCGCAGACAGGCGCGTCGGTCGAGAGCGCCTTTACGCGGCAAGCTCGTCCAGCTTTTGCTTCTGGAGAATGATCTCGTTCATCAGGGCGGAGTAGTCCGTATCGGTCCCGGCGCGGAGAAGCTCCGTGATCTCGGACAGCGGAACGGACAGCGGCGTCAGGGACAGATTCGCGTACATGCCCTTCAGCCCGTGCGCCAGTTCGAAAGCGTCCTTGAAATCTCCCTTTCTGACGGCGGCGTCGAGAGCGGCGACCTTGTTGTCCTTCACGGCGATCCCGATCATCCGGAGATAAAAAGCTTCGTTGTTCATGCAGCGGCCAAGGCCCTCCGCTACGTTCGCGCCGTACTCCCTGAGTGCGTCCAGTGTCAGCATGGTGATCCCTCCGTTTTTTGTCGATTTCTGACGATCCCATTATAGCAAATCCGGTCTGCGGTGTCAAGAGAGGACTGCCGAAATCCTTCCTCCGCCGCCGTCTTTACGTTTTCGCAGACCGTCCCCTCCGTACACGGCGGTTTTTCACGGGCTGTCCCGCAGGATCTCGCTCAGGACGCGGAGGATCTCGCCGATATCGTAGGGCTTGGCAAGGTGTCCGTTCATCCCGGCCTCCATGGCGACCTTCCGGTCCTCCTCAAAGGCGTTGGCGGTCACGGCGACGATGGGGATGACGGCCTTTTGGGGATCGTCCAGCCCGCGGATCAGCTTCGAGGCCTCGTATCCGTCCATGCGGGGCATCTGGACGTCCATCAGGATGATATCGTATGTTCCGGCGGGAGAAGAGGTCATCTTCTCGACCGCTTCCTCCCCGTCGTTCGCAATGTCGATTTCAAATCCGTATTCCTTCAGGATCTCCACGGCGATCATCTGGTTCATCTCGTTGTCTTCGGTGAGCAGGATCCGCTTCCCCGTGAAGTCCGGCGTCCCCTCTTCCCGGGTCGGTTCGGCCGGGCGGAAGGGCTCCGACAGAATGTTTCTGAGTTCGGACATGAACAGGGGCTTGGAGCAGAAGGCCGTGACCCCCGCCGCCTGCGCTTCCTCCTTGATGTCCGTCCAGTCGTAGGCGGTGAGGATGATGATGGGCGCGCTGTTCCCGATCACGCTCCGGATCCGGCGGACGGTCTCGATCCCGTTCATGTCGGGCATGATCCAGTCGATGATGTAGACCTTGAATTCGTCCGCGCTTTCCAGTGCTTCCTTCGCCCGGATCACAGCCTCTTTTCCGTAGTTCGTCCAGTCGGGGCGCATCCCGATCTCCCGGAGCATGGCGCAGACCGACAGGCAGGAATTGGTGTCGTCGTCCGCAACGAGCGCGCGGAGCCCCTGCAATTCGGGCACCTTCTCGAATCCCGCCGACTTCCCGCTGATCCTGCAGGGGAGCCCGACGGTGAATTCGCTGCCCTTGCCCTCCTGTGAGCGGACCGTGATCGTGCCGCCCATCATGTCGACGATATTCTTGGTGATGGCCATGCCGAGGCCCGTGCCCTGGGTGCCGCTGACCGTGCTGGTCCTCTCCCGGGTGAAGGCCTCGAAGATCGTTTTCTGGAATTCCTCGCTCATCCCGATGCCGTTGTCCTTGATGCGGAACTCGAAATCGGCGCGCCCGGCGTAGGACGAAGGCTTTTCGATCACCCGGAAACTGATCGTCCCGCCGGAGGGCGTGAACTTGATCGCGTTGGAGAGGATATTGAGCAGGATCTGGTTCAGGCGCAGCCTGTCCGTCACGATATCCTCGTGCATCACGTCCTGCGTGTCGATGAACAGTTCCAGATTCTTCGATGTCATGTCGGGCTGGATGATGGCCCGCAGGTCGTGGATCACGTCCGGGAGATGGACGTCCGTCTCCTCGATGGTGACCTTCCCGCTTTCGATGCGGCTCATGTCGAGCACGTCGTTGATCAGCGACAGAAGATGCTGGCTGGACACGGAGATCTTCCCGAGATAATCCTGCACCTGCGCCCTGTTGTCGATATGGGAGGCGGCGAGGGCGGTGAATCCGACGATGGCGTTCATCGGCGTGCGGATATCGTGGGACATATTGTTGAGGAATACGGTCTTCGCCCGGTTGGCGTGTTCCGCGGCGGACAGCGCTTCCGAGAGGGCTTCCTTGCTCTCGGCCAGTTCCCGGTTCTTTTCTTCCAGCTCGAGCCGGGCGTTCTCCTTGTCCCGCGCTTCCTTTCTCGTCCTTCTGGAATCGTGCACGAGGGAGAAGATCACGAGCGCGGCGATCCCGAGGATCACGGGGCCGAACACCGTCATGTGATCCCGGAGAACGTCCAGAATCGTATAGGAATACAGGCCTCCGGCATACCGGTAGGAATGATTCTGCGCGTAATCGCCGCCGATCGCGTTCAGCCCGCGGTTCAGCAGTTTCAGCAGTCCTTCGTTTCCGATCTCCACGCCGAAGCAGCGGTCGTCGTTCCGGTTGGTCTGCCGGAGGGAGAGCCCGCGGTATTTTCCGTTTTTCAGAATGTCGTTGGCTCTGAGCCCGTTCAGGGTCGTGCAGGTCACCTCCCCGGAGAGGACCGCGGCGAGGCAGTCGTCGATGGAGGGATAGAACACGGTCTCCGCGTCCGGATAATGGGTCTTCACATAGTAATACTGCATCCGGTTGTTTTCGTTGACCGCGAAGCGCGAGACCGTATCCTCGCCGTACACGCCTTTGAAAACGATCTCCGTGGGGGCGGACGCTACGGGGTTGGACTGATAGATCCCGTTCTCCTCGGAGTAGTACAGACCGCCGCCCACCGGGAAAGCCGCGTCGATCGTTCCGTCCCGCATCCCCGCGATCATGTCGTCGTAGCTTGCGTAGCCGACGTAGGACACCGCGAGATCCGAGATCCCGAGCGCTTTCAAAATCTCCGGCACGATGTCCTGGATCAGTCCGTCCGCCTGCCCTTCCCGATCCGTGTCGCTGTACGGGAGGTAGTTTTCGAGATAGCCCACGCAGAGGGAGCCGTGGCTGTCCATCCATTCCCGCTCGGCAGGGGAAAAGGCGCGGACCGTCATGCTGAGGGAATAGTATTTGACGCTGAGGGAATGGAGATAGTTCGGCTCCTCCGCGGCGAGCGTCATCTGCGCTTCGTTCAGTTCCGCCAGCAGATCGGGCCTCTTCGCGCTGACGCAGAGATAGTAGGCGGAGGTCCCGAAGGCGTAGAGCACTTCCGCGTGATCCCGGACGTAGGATCCGTCGCTCTCCGCCACAAAGACGTCAAGCACATAGGAGTCGAAGGCCTCGAGGAGCTGCTCGTGATCGGAATAGGGGATGACCTGCGCTTCGACTCCGTGTTCGTCGAGAAACTGCTCCAGAACATTGACCATCGCGCTATCCAGCACGCCGATCTTCTTCCCGCTCAGCGTGGAAGGATCCGCCGTGATGTCCGTTTCCGCGTTCTGCTTGACCAGATAGTAGGATTCGGTGCCCATGACCGCGTCGGGATAGCCGATCAGCCCGACCCTCTCCTCCCGCCACGCGAGCCCGGCCAGCAGATCTATTTCGCCGTCCAGAAGCATCTGATACAGGTCCCCGTATCCACCGTACACGTATTCGTATTTCCATCCCGTGTACTCGGAGAGCTTACGGTAATACTCGTAGGCGTACCCCGTCTTCACCGCGCCCTCTTCCGCGCCTTCCTCGAAGACCTCGTTCTCGTAATATCCCACGCGGACGGTCTCCGAGCCCGTGTCCGCGAAGGCATGGAAGGGAAGAAGGGTCCAGAACAGCAGCGAAAGGAGCGCAAGGCACAGCCGCCTCCGCCCTGTCCGGTCCCGGTCGTTTCGTCCGATGGATTTTGTTTTCATGGCTGACCTCTCCGCCTCTGTCCGTCTTGACTTTATTTCTTTGCTTCCCTGATCCTTCTCATTTCCTTGAGGACCACCTTGATATCAATGGGCTTGGCGATGTGGCCGTTCATTCCCGCCGCGAGGCATTCCGCCACGTTTTCGGAGAAGGCGTCCGCCGTCATGGCGATGATGGGGATCTTTGCCGCCGCGGGATCCTCCAGCGACCGGATAGCTTTTGCGGCGTCGATCCCGTTCATGACCGGCATCTGGATGTCCATAAAGACCAGATCGAATTCATCCTCCGAGGCCGCCGCGACCCGTTCCACCGCAAGCTGTCCGTTTTCGGCCCGTTCGCTCTCCACACCGTGCATCTGCAGCAGCATGGAGATGATCTCCCAGTTGATATCGTTGTCCTCCGCCACAAGGACGCGCATCCCGGCGATATCCGCGTTGTCGTCTTCCTTTTCTTCGCTTTCGGCGGGGCTGCCCAGCACTTCGCTCAGTTTGCCGTAGAGGGAGGAGCGGAACAGAGGTTTGCTGATAAAACCGTTGATCCCGGCTGCCGAGGCGTCTTCCTCCAGCTCCGACCAGTCGTAAGCGGATATGAGCAGGATCGGCAAATCCTTCCCGATCTTTTCCCGGATCCGGCGGGCGGCGTCGATCCCGTTGACCTCGGGCATTTTCAGATCCATGATCACCGCCTGATAATCGCCGCCTTCCGTCACCTTCCGGATGGCCTCCTCGCCGCTTTTGACGGTATCCGCTTCTGCCCCGATGGATTGCAGGATGCTCTTGGTCGTTTCCAGCGTCACCTCGTCGTCGTCGGCCAAAAGGATCCGGACGGGCGGCAGCATCATTTCGGATTCCGCCTTGTCCGCCAGAGGGAGATCCAGCGTCACGGTGAAGACCGTCCCCTTCCCCACTTCGCTCTGGCAGTCGATGGTCCCCTGCATCAGATCGACCATCCGTTTCGTGATCGCAAGACCCAGGCCGGTCCCCTGGATGGCGTTGATCCTGCTGTCGGTCTGGCGGGAGAAGGGCTGATACATGTGGGCCAGGAATTCCGGCGACATCCCGATCCCCGTATCGCTCACCTTATAGATCAGGCATACGGATTTTTCATCCGCGCCGGGTTCCTCCCGCAGATCCACGCGCACCTTCCCCCCGGGCTCCGTATATTTGAGGGCGTTGGACAGGATGTTGATGAAGATCTGGTTGATCCGCAGCTGATCGGCGTACAGGTATTCGTGTTCGATCAGGTTGATCGTGAAATTGAAGTCGATGTTCTTCTCCTTCACCATGGGCTGGGAGATATTCACGAGATTCTCCGCGGTCTCCTCGATCGAGAAGGCGACCGGCTGCAGGGTGAGTTTCCCGCTTTCCACCTTGGAGATATCCAGAATGTCGTTAATGAGGGTCAAAAGATGGGTGCCCGCCAGATTGATCTTGTGAAGATTGTCCCGCACCATCGCCTTGTCTTCCAGATTCCTGCTCGCGATGGCGGTCAGGCCGATGATCGCGTTCATGGGGGTGCGGATATCGTGGGACATGGTGGAAAGGAAATCCGTCTTGGCGCGGTTGGCCCGGTCTGCGGATACGGCGGCTGCTTTCAGCTGACGGTTGAGGCTGATCATGTTGAAAAGATTGAAAAACAGGAGCAGCAGCAGGCCCACCGTGACGATGCCGAAAAGGGTCCAGTCCGTTACCGCTTCGATGAGTTCCCTCATGGGGATCAGGGTCACGATGACCCAGTCGTCCGTGGAGTTGACGCGGGTATGGCCGATCAGACAGCGCTGTCCCGTGGAATTCTTCATTTCAAAGGTCCCGGGCTCCCCCGTCGTTTCGTTTTTCAGCTCCTCCACAGCGGAGGGGGTGAACGCGTTGTAGGACCGGTAAAACTCGAAGAAGTTGGAATTCTTGAAAGAACGGCCTTTGATGATGTAGTTGCCGTCGTGGTCGATCAGGGAGATCTCGGCGTTCCGGTATTCTTCCGTCGGAAACACCCATTCCTTTTCAAAGGAATCCTCCGAAATGATGCGGAGCAGCACCCCTTCCCTCGGACTGCCGTCCCGGTCGTCCCGGATCGAGACGCGGCAGCAGAAGGCGACGGACTGGATCCCGTTCACGGGGTTCGTGTAGGAACGGGTCACGTTGACCGTACCGTCTTCCCGCAGAAACGCGTCCGAATTGTCGGTGAAGATCCCGATATTCTTATAGGAAACCGTGTAGTCCTCCGCGTTCGAGGCTCTGGGTTCGGTGGAGAGTCCCGCCAGTCCGTCTTCTCCCGGAAACACGATGTGGGCCATGACGTCCGGCGTGCTCAGCGAATCCCGGACGAAGGAGACCGCTTCTTCGGCTGTCATATCATGGGCGTTGATATAATTGGCCCAGCTTCTGCAGACGCGCTGCTCTCCCTCGAGGTAATTGGTGGTCACGCTCTCCATGGCCGCGGTCATATTTCCGAACGCTTCCGTCTTGGACGTCAGCATGATCCGGTGTTCCCGGATGACGTCGAAAATGACGGAAATCAGGACGGACAGGACGATCAGTATGTTTCCCAGAACGACGATGCTTTTTTTCATCTTGTAAATCTCCGCTTCCGGCTCAGGGGTTTCGGCAGGTTTCCCGACTCATGCCCGATCCTCTAATGCGATCGTACGCGCCAAAAGTCCTGTCTCCTCCGGCATTTCCCTGTTCCAGCTCCGCATCGGATACGCTGTCATTCCCGAAGGGACCGGAACTACATGGCCCCCTTCCGGGTAAGCACGACCCACACGGTCTTGAACAGGATATGGATATCCCTTTTGAGGGACCAGTTTTCGATGTATTCCCGGTCCAGACGGACAACAGTGTCGAAATCGCGGATCTTGCTGCGGCCGCTGACCTGCCAGAGACCGGTGATCCCCGGCTTTGTCGACATTCTGGATCGGTGGAAGGGCTCGTACCGCTGCCATTCGTCCACGGTGGGCGGACGCGTGCCGACCAGGGACATGTCCCCCTTCAATACGTTGAAAAACTGGGGGAATTCGTCCAGGGACAGATCGCGGATCCATCCGCCGACGCCCTTTTTCCACTTTCCGTTCGGAAGCTGCTTCTGTCCGATGATCCGGGGATCGTGCTCCAGCTTGAACATGAGCTGATCCTCCTGACCGGTTTCCTGAGCGATCTGCTTTTTCCGCGACTCCGCGTCCATGTACATGCTGCGGAATTTGTACATCTGGAACTTTTTGCCGTTCTCGCCGATCCGGGTCTGGGAGAAAAAGACGGGGCCCGGGTCGGAAAGCAGGATGGCCAGTCCCACGGGAGGGGTGAGGAGCAGGGTGACGAGGGATCCGATCAGTCCGCCCGCGATATCCATGACCCGTTTCAGGAAAACGTCGCGGCCGGTGATGTACCCGAGGGAGGTCGTAATGGTAAGGTGGCCGCAGATCCATTCCACGTTTTTGTGCCTGGACTCGATATCGTCCAGATTCGTGAGGGCGGTGTGGATGGTGATGCCCATGCGCATGAGGCTGTTGATCAGATCCACCGGAAGATCGGCCTCGGGGGGCACGTCCAGATAGACTTCATCCACCCAGTAATTGGTCAGATACTGTTCGAGCGTATCGGCCGTGGCCACGATCGGGATCGTCTCCACCTCCGGGACCTGATCCCGCAAGGGACGGAGAGCCAGCCGCGCCTCTTCTTCGGAGGGATTGTCCCCCATGATCGCGATGCCGGTGAACCGGTACATCCCGTAATTCGAACGGAGGATCCGTGGAATGACGGTGGGGATCTGAGACGTTTCCAGTGCGATGAGCAGGGAATGCCGATTGAGGATGTGGTGTTTTTTCTTCAGGAAGCTCTTATACGCCTGACGCATGACGTAACAGGACAGGTCGTACAGAATCAGGGCAAAGAGCGCGATCCTTGACAGATCGGTTTCGGGCTTCGGGCTCAGCAGATGGAGAACAAGGAGGATGAGCACCACATATCCCGTCTGGGCAAACAGCCGGACCATCTCGTCCCAGGGCGAATGATGGAGCACGCTGTGATAGGTGTCCATGACGATCATCACGACCTGGTTCACGAGCACCGTTTCCAGAACCGTTCTCCAGAAGACCCGGGAAACCAGCGCCTCCCCTTTCTCCACGATCAGAAACCCGATCAGAAGGCTGACGAAAACGCAGAGATTGTCCATGAGCATAAAGTCGATATGCTGGGACCAGCCGCGCAATTTCCGTTTATACATGTTTTCACCTGCTTTCCTTTGTTCTGACATTCCCGAACTCGACCGGAGCCCAGCAGCCGGCGCAGCTGCCGCCGGAAGGGATCCGGCCGCCGGGGTCCGCGATGCCTCATACCGGAAATCCCACGGAAGTCATTCAGTCCGCCCGCCGTCCTTTTTCTGCTGTCTGACCCGGGCGGCGCACAGGAGCATGGCCGGGTAGTACAGGCGCCTCTTCAGCAGCCAGATCACGGCGCCCGCCTTCCGGGGCAAACCCTTGACTTCCACGAAGGACAGCATCCCTGATTCCTCGAGCCCTTCCCTGAAATGCCGCGCGGCGTCCCGCAGAGAAGGTTCCGTCCCGGCGCGCCATTTCCCCGTGCGGATGATCAGCATAGCCGCGTATTCGTTGAGCTGACGGTCCACGGAAGGGCCAAGACCGGCGAGGTGCTCCCGCATGTACAGGATCAGATAGCGGAAGCTCTCGGTGAGGAGATTCTCCCGGCTCTTCGCGCGGATGGAGTCCTCGTTGGTTTTGTTGTACATATAGAGATGCTCGTTGCAGATATACGCGTTCCGGCAGTGGAAGAGGCATTCGTAGGTCATCGGCACGTCGGTGAAGACCCGGATCCTCTCCTCGCGCGTATAGTGCTCGGTCAGCAGTTCCCGTCTGAACGCCTTGTCCCACGTGTGCGCCTGGATCACGCCTACCTGGAGTCCGTTCCGCGTATCCGTCAGCAGATACGGGAAGACCTCCTTCTCCAGCCGTTCCCGGTCATAATAGCCTTCCGGGACCAGGTTGACGGTCTCTTCCATGCGGTCCGCGTACACGTTGTGCGCCGCAAAGAGCACCATATCGGGGGGCTCCGGCGCCCGCGAAACGGCATCGCTGACAAACTGCAGCATGTTTTCGAGAGCCCAGTCGTCCCCGTCCAGAATGCAGACATAGTCCCCCCGGGCGGCGCGGATCCCTTCGTTCCTCGCGGAGATCAGTCCCCCGTTGGGTTTGTGTATGACCCGCACCCGGGGATCGAGGGCCGCATATTCGTCGCAGATCTGCGGACACCCGTCCGGCGAGCCGTCGTCGATCAGCAGAAGTTCAAAATCGGGACAGGTCTGAGCAAGGATGCTGTCCACACAGCGTCTCAGATACTGTTCCACCTTGTAAACCGGTACGATCACGCTGATCATTCTTCGCTTTCCCCTTCCTTTTTGCGGCGGATCAATTCCGTATTTTTTGATCTATTCATGCGGCTCCTCCGTTTTCTTCCCTTTGGAGAGGAGGATCCGCTTCAATTGCGAAAGGCTGTCCCGGAACACGGGATTCCGGCGGTAAACGGCATAGAGGCAGAGATTCGGGACCAGAAAGCTCACCGCGGCGTTCACGAAGAGAGTCGGCCACACGCTCAGCCTGAACAGGCCGCAGAGGAACCACGACGCGCCGCAGGAGACGAGGGCCGCCGCCGTCAGTCCGCAGAAAAGCCGGATATACTTTCCCATGAACCGGCGGGGGAACACCTCCTGAAACAGGTTGTAAAACAGCCAGGGGATCTGGATGAAGACGATGGAAAAGACGGAGGAAAGCAGCACCCCGTACAGTCCCAGCCAACGAACCGTGGCCAGATTCAGACAGAGATTGCAGAGAGCCGCCGTCAGCGGTCTCCACCGGTCCTTCCGCCAGATGCCCGCCGCGTCCTTGAACATGTTGATCATCTTGTTGGCGCCCATGGAGTAGTAGTAGACGACGAAGCTGACCACGATCCCGGTCCCCAGCATATTGTCCCCGCCCATCCAGAGGCGCATGAACGGCTGATACAGGCAGAAAAGCATGGAAGCGCTCACGGAGAGCAGCCAGCAGAACAGGAGGCTGATCCGTTCGAGATCCCTGTAGTTCGCCTCCTTGCTCTCCATCACCAGCTTGTTGCCCACCCCGGCCATGCAGGCGTTGAGGACCACGACCAGCATCATGCGCAGGGCCGTGATGATGAAATAATAATTCTGATACACCGCCAGGACGGTCAGACCCATGAAGGCGGAAATGACCAGCGTGTCCGCGGAGTCAAAAACCGTGGCGGAGAGCTTGGATGTGAAAAGATCCCGCACCCTCCGGAAGATGTCCCGCGCGGCCTCCTTCGGCAGATTTCCCCGGGGGACGTACCGGGGGTACATCTTCGCCGCGCACAGGGCGGCCAGGATGTTTACGGCGATCTGACACACCAGCTGGACGGCCAGATAGAGATAGTAGTTCCGCAGGAACAACAGGATCAGGACTTTCAGGACGTACTCCGTCAGCCGCACGGCCAGGCTCACCTTGCTGATCACGTCCCGCCGCTGATGGGCCTGCAGCAGACTGCTCCTGTACGCGAAGAGCCAGTACGTCACCACAGTGTTTCCCAGGTTCATCAGGTACAGGACGTACAGATTCATCCCGGCGGGGAGTCCGCTTTTGATGAGGCCCGGCAGAAAGGGCATCAGGATCAAGCCCACCGCCGCGATCACCAGACCGATGATCCGGTAAAGGGTGCGGTAGAGACGCAGAAGGGCGCAGATGGCCGGGGCGTCGTCCTCGGCGATCGGTTTGTACATGCTGAACACCATGGCGCTGCCCACGCCGAGCTCAGCCAGGTTCAAAAACGTCAGAAGGGACTTGAATAAGCCGTTCAGCCCGAGATATTCGGTCCCCAGACAGTGCAGCATGACGGAACGGATGACGAAGGGAAAGAGCATGTTGACTATTTCCAGCGTTCCGTCAAACACAATGTTCCTTGCCGCGTTTTTCGTGCGTTCCAGCTTCATACCGTTCTCTGCGGTCCTTTCCCGGCCGGATCCCGGAGGATCCCCCCGCCGGGACGGAACCTGTTTCGCCGAACCCGGAGGCTCAGCCCTCGAGCAGTTTTCGATACAGCCCGTCCGTCTGAGCTGTGATATCCTGCCATGTGTATTTCGAAGCGACCACTCTCCGGGCCTCGGCGCGATGTGCCTCCGCTTTTTCGGGATGATCGCACAGGTCCTGCAGCGTTTCCCGCAGAGCTTCCACGTTCCCGCGGGGGAAGGTGAAGCCGCAGCCGCCCGTCACATCCGCGCACTCCCCGATATCGGAGGTCACGCAGCAGCATCCGTAATTCATGGCCTCCAGCAGACTGAGGGGCATTCCCTCCAGATCGCTGGGCAGAACGTACAGATACGCGTTGCTGAAGAATTCCTCGGCGATGCGTCCCTGTTGAAATCCGGTGAAGATGATCGAGGGATCGTCCCCGGCCATGTCATACAGCCGCCGCACATAGTCATCCGTGTCCGACGTGCCGCCGACGATCACCAGTTTTTTGTCCGTGCGGAGCTTCCGATAGGCTTCGATGAGGTAGTGGATCCCCTTCTCCGGCACCAGGCGGCCCAAAAACAGGATGTATTCCCGGGGGGCGAGGCCGAACTGCTCCGTGATCTCGCGGGCGGGCCGGATCTCTGCCGGGTCGATGCCGTTGGGGATCATCACCGTTTCCCGTCCGTACTTCTCGCGGAAATAGTCCCCGACCCCTCTGCTCAGAACGATGATGCTGTCTGCGTGACGGACGGCGGCCTTTTCCCCCCGCATGATGTAGGCGGAGGCGAATTTCCCCCATTTCTGACGCTGATGGTCGAGCCCGTGGACCGTGACCACGACCTTCTTGCCGCACAGCTTCGGAAGCCAGCAGAGCACGCAGGGCCCCTCCGTGTGGTAGTGAATGAGATCGTACCGGCTGAAAGAGGCCATCACGGTGGCGATCACCGAAGACGTCATGGCGGCAAGCCCGCGTCTGTCCACGGTCGGCGTCCAGACAAGCCTGACCCCCTCGTACTCCTTCGGCAGGGGTCCGTTCTTCCGGAGCTTTTTGAACTGTCTGTTCGTCCGGTTATAGCAGGTCACGTCGTATCCCGCCTTTTTCAGACACGGCGCGAGACTGCCGACGACGACTTCCACCCCGCCGTCCCTGGAAGGAATGAATTTATGCCCGATCATCGCGATCCGGTACGGTTTTTTCTGCGCGCTTTTCATTTCATCCTGCTTTCTCTGCCCGTCATTTCCGGCCGTATGTCCCTGCCTCGGCCCGGGCCGCCATGTCCAGATAGATCTCCTCGAGCTTCCGCGCTTCTCTGCGGATATCATACCCCGCCTGTCTGACGGTTTCCGCTCCCTGATTCCGGTCCGCTTCCGCCCGCTTCGCCCCGAGGATCGCCCCGGCCCATTCCGCGTTGTCCGCCCGGAGGGAGATCCTCTGAGCCCGGGGAGAAAGAAGCACCTCATCGGTGACACGGTCGGAGAAGAAGCACGGCAGTCCGGATGCCTGCGCCTCGATGCCGACGACGGGGAGTCCCTCAAACACCGAGGGCAGAACGAAACAGTCCATCGCCTGATACCAACCGCTCACGTCGGCCATCTGCCCGAGGAAGAACACCCTGGCTTCAAGCCCCAGCGCCCGGACTTTTTCCCTCGCGGCCTGTTCCAGCTCTCCCACCCCGATCAGAACGAGGCGGGCGTCGGGCGCGGTTTTTGCGATCTCGGCGAAAATATCCAACAGACGGCTGTGGTTCTTCGCTTCGTTGAACCTGCCCACATGGCCGATCACAAAACAGTCGTCCAGCCCCTGAAGCTGCCGCAGCCGCCGGCGGTCTTCCTGCCGGAACGCGAATTTAGACACGTCGATCGCGTTGCGCACGACGAACCCGGATTCATTCCACCGCTTTTCCCCGAAATAATAGATCCCCGCGTCCCTTCCGCAGCCCCACCACTCCGTCGCCGCGCCGGGCAGAAGCCGCTTGCAGACCAGCTTCAGGGGGTATTTGTAATCGCGGATGATACGGGTACTGTGCGCATGGGCGATCCGAACGGGGATCCCGGCGTCCTTTGCGCTCTTCAGGGCGTAATACCCCATCGCCTCGTTGTGGGCGTGGACGATTCGGATATCGGGATTGTCGTGAAGGAGATCCGCCATGAACCGCTCGTATCGGGGAAAATGCAGCGGGTTAAGACCCGGGCTGACGAATACGCGCCCTCCCATGCTCCGGATCTCCTCGTCGTATTCGCCGGGGGCAGGCTTGTTTGCGAGAAAATCGAACTGGACCAGGCTCCTGTCGATCTCCCGGTAGTAGTTCATCAGCATGGTCTCGATCCCCGCGCGCGCCATATTGCTGACGGAATGAAGTACTCGCAGCATCTTTTCTGTTCCTCCGTTCCCCGTTTCCCGCTCCCGGCTCAGTTTTCCCCGGTCATCCGCCGAAGGATCCGATACGTCCGCTCGCAGTTCAGCGCGTCCCGAACCGGGAAAAACGCATCCAGACGGCTGCGGTATTCCTGCCGTATCCGGAAATCGTTTCCGGCACATTCATCCAAAGCATCCAGCAGCGCGTCCTCCGTCCGGACAACGGGCCCGAAGCCGTGCTCCTCATAGGAGAAATATCCTTCCTGATAATGGATCTTCCGGAACTCCTCCATATCGAACTGATAGTATATCACCGGCTTTTCCATGTAACCCACATCGAAAAACACGCTGGAATAATCCGTGATCAGCATATTGCAGCGCATCAGCAGCGTCTGGACGTCATAGTCCCGCCAGCTTGCCAGAACGATCCGCCCGGAGGGAGAGGTGAACTTGTCCAGTTCCTTCTGCAGCTCGATATGGGGATAAAAAATCAGCTTGAGATCCCGCTCCTCGAGCAGGCGGAGCAGGCGGGGACTGTTCAGCAGGGATTGAAACTGCCTGTAAAAGGCTGTCTCCGTGAAACGATCCCCTGCGGGATAATCCGAACCGCGCCAGGTCGGCATCACAAGGATCTCGCCCGCCGGATCCTTTCCCCGGATGAGGTTGTCAAACCGGCACAGCCCCGTGTACTGAATCACCCCCTCCGGAAAACCGGATTCCGAAACCAGGTAATCGTATTCCAGCTTCCCGCCGCTGGCAAAAAAGTCAACTTTCAGATTGGGATACCGCAGCCCCTCTATCTTGTCCTTGATGATCCCGTGCTGGAGAAAGATCTGCCTGCCTCTCGGACGGATCCCGATCTGACGCATATGATAGTAAGCCACCAGATCGGGGGCGCACGGCTGCACATGCGTACTGATCAGATAATCCGCCGCCAGATACATCAGATGATGCCGAAGCGATCTCCACGGGACGGTCCTCCCGAGCTGCGCGACCCTGCCGCGGTCCGGACTGGCGTCGTCGATCACATAACAGGCATTGATCTGCGGCTGCTTTTCCCGCAGGTAGCGGAAAAACCAGTAGGCGTTGTCCCTGGCGTCGAAACCGCGTTCCATCACCAGCCAGAGGTGACGGTAAGCCCTGTTCGTTCTTCTGAGCACCGCGGCGACGGGCCAGAGGGAAAAAAGAAGAAAAGCATTTTTCAGATAAACCGGCAGCCGCCTCAGCTTATTCAGCATGATTTGCCTTCTCCTCCATTTCGATCATCCATATCTCGTTGGCCGCTTCCTCCGGCGTCGGGGCCTTCCATGGCATCGCCTTCTCCGTTTTCCGGCTCCGATAGCTGTAACTCATGGGGATCAGTCTCAGACCGATGCAGCTCCAGAAATAGAACGCGGTGTTGTCCGTCAGATAAGTCGCCGTCATATAGGCGAGGATCGCCATGTACAGGAGGCCGGTTTCCGTATTGTGCTTCTTTATCCAGTAGGCGGGATAGGCGATATAATTGATCCCCGACCAGAGGGTAAAGCCCATCGCGCCGAGCTCGATGAAAATTTTCAGAATGTCGTTGTGGAGAAGGAGCGCCCTGCTGATGAGCCCATCCCGCTTCCACATGTTCACGAGGTCGGTCACGCCTTCAAAGCCCAGTCCCTTCCAGAACGGCGAGAGTTCGTAATAGTCGTTGGGCAGGCTCCACAGGACGTCGCGGCCCATCATGTCGACCCCCAGCGATTCCAGAAACGCCACCAGAATGCCGGACCGCGTCAGATACAGGTAGACGTAGAAGAACAGAAACAGGCCGATCCCCGTCGCCAGGATGAACTTCCCGGGCTTTCTGACCAACCGCAGCAGTTTTACGTATAAACAGGCAAGAAGCACCGACGGGATCGTGCTGCGCTTCAACCCGACCAGCAGGAAAAAGAGGGAGAGTATCATGCCCGCGCGTCTGAGCCGTCTTTCCGAAGCCGAACTTTTCGGCGCAAACATCGCGTAGTAGATGAAAAACTGTCCGAACAGAAACGTGATGTCATGGATCTCCAGCGCCCGCACGAATCCTTCCGCCGTTCCGAAGGTGACGATGCAGGTCACAACGGAAGCAATGCTTTCGCCGAGGCCGTAATTCGGCACCTCCAGCAGCATGATGGCGGCGTTCGCGGCGCACAGGCTGAAAAACAGACAGTGGACCGCCCGGTCTTCGAGCAGGTAGCACATGAAGACGGAATAGATGATCGTGATGGTCTGAAACAGGATCTTCTGCCCGGCCCTGCTGATGGAGGTCACCTCGGAGAAATCCGTGACCCAGATATACATGCTGACAAGGGCGTAAACGGCGATCAGGAGCATGAAAACCGGGAAAAACCCCATCGCCTTTTTGAACTTCGCAAAATCCGCGGCCACAAGGAAATTCAGAAACGCGCAGATGATCGTCCCGAGGGCGAGCGCCTTGGGCAGACCCCCATACGCGTTGTTGATCACCTTCCAGTCTCCGAGAGCGGCGAGTACGGTACAGGCGGCGGCAAGAAACGTGACGAATGCCGGACATTTCTTCGGAGCTTCCTCCAGCCCCCCGCCGTCCCGGAGAATTCTGCTGTTTGTCACTGTCTTACTCCGTCGTCAATGTCCCGGCGCCGTTCTGCGCGTCCTCAGCACCTTCCCCGCCGGACGCGGGCTCCGGGTCGGAGAGGATCTGTCCCGCACGCATCCTCTGCATGGCAAGGCGGAGCAGATCTCTGATCTCAAAGACGCCGTCCTCACTGGACACGGCCCTGCCGCAGACACAGCGGATCCCGCGCTCCGGATTTGCCTTGTTGTATTTCTCCACCTGACGTCCGACCGCTTCCAGGATCGCGTGCAGCTTCTCGGACGGGCAGTCGGGGAAGAAGGCGAAGAAGACGCCGCCGCCGTTATACCCCACAAATCCGTACAAATCGCCGAAGCTCTTCAAGATCATGGCGAAATCCTTCAGAACCCCGTCGCCGGTCTCCCGTCCGTATCGGCTCGATAAGCTGCTCAGGGAATCCATCTTCAAAGCCAGGCAGGAGAAATTCTCGTCGAGAAGCCTGACCGCCCGTTCGTCGATGTACGCGTCGCATCCGGCTCTGTTCGGCAGCTGGACCGTTTTATCCACGTACCGGAAATAGTCGATGAAGTCGAGGGCTCTTCCGAGCAGCACGGCTCCGACTCCCCCCACCAGCGCGAACAGCACCACCGCGACCGCGACGTACAGTTTGAGATTCACGGCGGGCTGGACGCGGATGCTGCTGAGCATCGTCAGATAATTTGCGCTGAGATATCCGTTCAGTTCGCGCCCCGTCTTTTCGACATCCTGATAGTATTCGTCTGCCAGATTGACGCAGTGATCGATCTTTTCGCGGATCTCTTCGGGGGTGAAGGTCTTCCTTCCCTTCGCGCCGCGGGCGGTTTCGAATACGGAAAGGAGATATTCCTTGTGTTCCTTCTCGATCGTCTTCTGCCGGATGCCGGTGTTCAGATCCACGTACTCCTGAATCAGCCCGTCATAGGTGGTTTCCTTGCTGTTGTGATCGCGGTCGTACTCCACGTCTTTCAGGATGTATTCCGTTCCGATGTCCTGCGAGCCGGAGCTGTGATAATGGTAATCCATCATCTCCTTGTTGCGCTCGCTGTAATTGTCGATCAGCTTTTTCAGGGATTTTGCCCGTTCCTGCCGGTTTTCGATATACAGCTGCATATCTTCGCAGTCCTTCGTCAGCCTGCTCATCAGCACGTCGATGTCGCCGGTCTCCGCGTTGGTCAGGATCGCGGCGTACAGGCTCGGGATCTCGTAATCGTATAAGAAGCCGTAGATCCGGTACAGATCGCTGTACGTATATCCCGTTTCGACCGACCGGAAATACGGATGGGAAGCTCTTTTGTCCAGGAGATAGTCCAGCATTTCCGAAACGGAGTCTTCCAGCACCTGCGCACTTTCGATATAGTCGTACTCCCCGCCCGCAAGCACGGAAACGCCGTTGTTCTGCAGCGGTTCCTCCACGTATTTTTCCGCGTAAAACTCGCAGTAGTTTTTGATGACGGCGTCCAGAATGCTCCACGCGTATTCCTCGCCGGTCTCATGATCGCCGACATAATAAACCCGGTAGGTGTCCGCGATATAGGAGGGGTCCTCCCCCTTTTCGAGCAGGGCTTCGTTCAGCTTCTGCTGCTTTTCGGGGATCACCTCTTCCACGTAGCAGTTCGAGCGGACGGAGTCGACATGGGCCTGAACGCCCAGTTCCGCCAGAGCGGCGTCGATCACGGTCGAGGAATAGATCTCCTCCACGTTCAAAGGACTCCCGTCCGGCGTATATCCCTCTTTGGCCCCGTCGTTGGTATACTGGATAAGGGCGGAGGCGATATAGCGCTGCCGGTTCATCCCGTAAAAATAGATCGCCAGAGCGCCTATGACGGCAAAAAGGAAGATCAGAACGCTGAACTGTTTCAGATAACGCAGAATGCTGAATTTTCTCATACTTCTTTCTCCTTATTCGAAAGAAATATGCGCAGGAAAACGCATACAAAGACCGCCGTCAGGATCAGGGCGGCCGAGAGGAGCGAGGGGATCAGGCCGATCCGGTCCAATAATCCCGCGCCGTCCTCGCTGAAACCGATATAGTCGCGGGCTTTCGCGCTCGTATACGCGCTGTCCACCGCCTCGATATCCGAAGCAAGCCGGTCGAGGGACTCGTCCAGATCCCGGATCATGGCGTCGGCCTTTTCCGTCTTTGCCCGGTCGGGACCGTTCGCCGCCATCTTTTCCGTCAGATAGGTGTTATACTCGATCTGTTCCATCCGCTCCGCCGCGCCGGTCAGCTGTCCGTCGGCGTGAATGGCCATGTTGTCCATCCCGGTTTTTGTCCGGGACATATAATACTTCATCGTCTGATCCTGGGTGGGGATCATGACGACCGCGCTCATGGCCGCGTCATACATCCGGATCCCCCTGTTGTCCTCGTCGTAGGCGGCCATCATTTTGTCGTACATCAGGCGGTCCATGCGGATCTTGTATTCGAGCATGCTTTCCAGTCCCGCCCGGTCGTTCGCGATGCTGTTCTCGATGATATAGGAGCGCAGCCGGGCGATATCGTAGGCGTAGAAATTGCTCACCCGCTGTTCCAGAGCCGAAAAGGTCATGCCGGTTTCGGGATCCTGATAGTTCTTGCTTTCCCGCGCGCGGAGCTGCACATATTTTTCGAGCTGACTGCACTTGAGCTCCAAGAGATCCACCGCTGTCAGATACTCGTCGCTGAATTTCAGACCCTCGACGTCGAAGGACAGGATGGAGTGGTTGAATCCGTAGCGCTCCACGAAATAGTCGCGGTATGCCTCACACAGGAGCGAGAGCATGTCCCCGGCAGTTTTTCCGCCCAGGTCGCCTTTTTCGGTAAATCTGACCACAAACGAGGTGCTGATATAATTCACGTCCCCGCGGATGTTCTTGTCGTGGGTCGCCTGTACGCTGACGCAGCGGCTCAGCTCGTCCGGGGTGATCTTCCCTTCGAGACCGGCGGATCTCATCAATCGCTCCATGACCTCGCCGCTCTGGATCTCGAAGATGTTGAACCGGGTCCCGTTGGGCGTCAGGCCTCGGGAAGCCTCTTCATAGTCCAGGGACAGAACGGTGCCGGCCGTATGGAGGTTCCCGGCAAAGTGAACGCCGCAGATCGCCGCGGAAAGGACGAGAAAGGAGACGAGCACGAGGATCTTATGCTTCCGGAACGCCTCAAAAGCGGCTTGCAGACTGCTCCATCCCCTGCCCGGAACCCCGGATGAAGCCCCCGTTGTCTTTGATCTTTTTATCTCCTGCATTGCGTTTCTCCTTCTATATGTGTATGAAGCCTCCCCCGAACCGTGCCGTCCGGCCGCGCGTCACCGGTTGACGTCGATCACCGTCAGCTCGGGCGTGTTGTTGATCCGCGGCGGGAAGAGCTTGGAATCCCCAAGTCCTCCGCTGACGATCAGGGTCTGCCCTCCCCGGAGGATCGCCTTTCCCCCGCCGAATTTCGGGAAAAACCCTTCTTCGTGGGAATAGAGAGCGCCTAAAAAGGGGAGCCTCACGATCCCGCCGTGCACGTGTCCGGCAATTCCCAGATCGAAGGGGTAATCGGACAGCTGCGTGTCAAAGAGGATCGGGATATGCGCCATCAGAACGGAGTAGGCGGAAGGATCGATCTCGGTTTCCTCCATGAATTTCCGCCCGCCGTATTCTTCAAATCCCCAGGCCGTGCCCTCCACGCCGATCAGCTGGACGGTATCCTCTCCCACCCGGATCTTTTCCGACGCGTTGCGCAGAATCCGCAGTCCGGCTTCTTTGAACTTCCCTTGCAGATCCGCGTCGTTTTTGTAATAGATCCTCTCGCTTTCGTGGTTGCCGAGGACTCCGTAACAAGGCGCGATCTCGCTCGATACGGCTATAAGATGCAAAACGGCCCCATAGTCATCCTCTTCCCGCACGACCATATCGCCCGGAAAAAGGATCAGATCGGGCTTCAGGGTGCGCAGATCGGAAATCAGCTTTTCGTTCCCTTCCCCGTATTCCCGGTTGTGAATATCGGATATGACCGCGATCCGCAGACTTCCGCTGACTTTCGGGGACGTTTCCTCGTAAGTTACGATTTTATAATGCGTTTTCGTATAGGACGCGTAAATCAGGACGGCCGCGCAGACGATAAGCAGCAGTATGAAAAGAACACACAGAACGCGAACGAATCCGCCCGGGGATCCGCCCTTTTTCCCTGCCCTCTCCTTCGGTTCAGCCGCGGTTTCATTTTTCATATCTTATCCCCTTCATCCGGCCCGGGCGGACGGTCCGTGATCCGACAAAGGGGAACACTTCCGCGGTACGCAGGCACACTCCGTTCTTTCGGCAAGTCAGCTAATTTTCGCGTGATTTCTGAATTATTTTACCACCATTCGACAGTATTTGCAAGTACCTGCCCGCGTTTTCCTCCGAAAAACAAAAAAGATACCTCAACAATTAAGAGGTATCTGCGGGATCCGCCGTCCTCCTCTGCGGCGGCGGGAAAATCCCGAAGACCGGGGCCGAAGCCGCCGCGGGAACCGCCCGGTTTTCCAAAAGGCCGCTCCGCGCAGCTTCCTTCGGGTGAGGCGCGATTTGTCAGCCCTTCGCCGCCCTGGCCCGTCTCGCTTCGGCGATCTTCGCGGCGTGTTCGGCACGGCAGTGCGCGCAATCGCCGGAGCAGCCGCCGCATGTGACGGACTTTCCCTTCTTTTTATCCCGGATCATCCCGCCGACGATCAGCGCGAGGACGCCGAACACCACGAGGGCGACAAGAATCGTCAGAAAATTCGCTTCCAGCCAGACAAGCATGGGATCCTCCTTTCCGAAACCGGGGGGCCGACTCTCTTTTGCAGGGAGGGAGCCGACCCCCGTCTGTTTCGTTACGCGACGGCCTTTTCCGAGAGCGTCGTCGCTTCCTTATAGGGACGGAAGAGCATATAGGCGCAGAGGACGATGAGGGCCAGGGCCGCGACGAGCCCGATCACGGAGCCGACGCCGGAGAATTCGCCCGTGAAGAGGGAGCCGATCTGATACACCACGAGGGCCACGGCATAGGCGAAGCCGCACTCGTACCCGATGGCGAACCAGGTCCATTTCGCGTTGTTCATCTCCCGTCTGATGGCGCCGATCGCCGCGAAGCAGGGGGCGCAGAGCAGGTTGAAGATCAGGAAGGAGAGGCCCGCCGCCTTCGAGAACGCCGCCGCGAGAGCAGCCCAGGTTCCCGCTTCGCCGCCGCCGTAGAGAACGCCCATCGTGCCGACGATGTTTTCCTTCGCCACCAGTCCCGTGACGGAGGCCACCGCCGCCTGCCAGTTGCCCCAGCCGAGAGGCGCGAACAGCCATGCAACGGCGGAGCCGATCTTGGCCAGAATCGAGAGGCTGATCTCGTCCTCCTCCACCATGCCGAAGCCGTCATCCGTGAAGCCGAAGCGGCTGAGGAACCAGATCACGACGGTGGAGAGCAGAATGATCGTGCCGGCCTTTTTGATGAAGGACCAGCCGCGCTCCCACATGGACCGGAGCACGTTTCCGAGGGTCGGCCAGTGGTACGCCGGGAGCTCCATGACGAAGGGTGCGGGCTCGCCCGAGAACATCCTCGTCTTTTTCAGGATCACGCCGGAGACGATGATCGCCGCCATGCCGATGAAGTACGCGCCGGTGGAGATCCACGCGGATCCGCCGAAAATCGCGCCTGCGATCATGGCAATGAAGGGGACCTTCGCGCCGCAGGGGATGAACGTCGTCGTCATAATGGTCATGCGGCGGTCCCGCTCGTTTTCGATGGTACGGGACGCCATGATGCCGGGGATGCCGCAGCCCGTGCCGATCAGGATCGGAATGAAGGACTTGCCGGAGAGGCCGAAGCGGCGGAACACCCGGTCGAGCACGAAGGCCACGCGGGCCATGTATCCGCAGGCTTCCACGAACGCCAGCAGGAGGAAGAGCACCAGCATCTGCGGCACGAATCCGAGCACCGCGCCGACGCCCGCCACGATGCCGTCCTGGATCAGGCTGTACAGCCATTCGGCGATCCGCGGATTGCCTTCGGAGTCGCAGAGCGCCTTGTCGAGCAGGGCCGGGATGCCGGGGACCCACACGCCGTAACCGGCAGGATCGGGCTCCTCGCCGTCGTATTTCGCAAAGGTCTCGACCGCCTTCGTGAGGTCGGAATAGGTATAGGTCACGTCCTCGGTTTCGAGGGTCTCCTCGTCCTCGAGGGTGTAATCCGCGGTCGCGGAAGGATCGACGGAGGACAGAGCCGCGCGGACGTCGTCAGCCGAGAAATCCTCGCCCAGTTCTTCGCCAAGGAAGGCGTCGATCACGTTTGCCGCGTCTCCGAATTCCTCCCCCGCTTCCTCAGCCGCCGCCGAGCCGATGCCGAAGAGGTGGTACCCGTCGCCGAACAGGCCGTCGTTCGCCCAGTCGGTTGCCGACGCGCCGATCGTGACCATGGAGATGTAGTAGATCAAAAACATCACGACGGCGAAGATCGGCAGGCCCAGCCAGCGGTTGGTGACGACCTTGTCGATCCTGTCGGACACCGTCAGACCGCCGACGTTCTTTTTCTTATAGCACGCTTTGATCATGTCGGCGATGGCGAGATACCGCTCGTTCGTGATGATCGCCTCGGCGTCGTCATCCATCTCCTTTTCCACCGCGGCGATGTCCGATTCGATGTGCTTCATCGTCGCTTCGGGGAGTTTCAGGGCTTCGATGGCCTTGGAGTCCCGCTCGAAGAGCTTCACGGCGTACCAGCGCTGGCGTTCCTCAGGGAGATTGTGGAGGGCGGCTTCCTCGATGTGGGCGAGGGCGTGCTCCACCGGGCCGGAGAATTTGTGGGTCGGGACGGTCTTCCCGTTCTTTGCCGCGTCCACCGCCGCCTTCGCCGCCTCGTCGATGCCCGTGCCCTTCAGGGCGGAGATCGGCACGACGGTACATCCGATCTGACGGGAGAGCTCCTGCATGTTGATCTTGTCGCCGTTCTTCGTGACCACGTCCATCATGTTGATCGCACAGACGACCGGGATGCCGAGCTCCGTGAGCTGGGTGGTGAGATACAGGTTTCTCTCGAGGTTCGAGCCGTCGATAATGTTGAGGATGGCGTCGGGCTGTTCGCCGATCAGATAGTTCCGGGCCACGACCTCTTCGAGAGTGTAGGGGGACAGGGAGTAGATGCCCGGCAGGTCGGTGACGGTCACGCCGTCGTATTTCTTGAGCTTGCCTTCCTTCTTTTCCACCGTGACGCCCGGCCAGTTGCCGACAAACTGGTTCGAGCCGGTGAGGGCGTTGAACAGGGTCGTTTTGCCGCTGTTCGGGTTGCCCGCGAGCGCGATGCGGATGTTCATGATGAAATCCCTTTCGATCATTAGATTTGGCTAACTGTTGGAGTTTGAAAAAAGAATAGCGCGGGGTTACTTGGCAGGCTCCACTTCGATCATATCCGCGTCTGTCTTGCGGATACTCAGCTCGTAGCCGCGGACAGTGACCTCCACGGGATCTCCGAGGGGCGCGACCTTGCGGACATAGACCGTGACGCCCTTGGTGATGCCCATATCCATGATCCGGCGTTTCACGGCTCCCTCTCCGAACAGCTTTTTGACGCGGACGGTCGAGCCGACGGGGGTGTTTCTCAGTGTGTTCATGCTGATCCTCCTTATATGCTGTATATTCTCCATGCTGTGTGCGGTTTCAGTCGACGAAAACCTTCTGCGCCAGCGCCCGGTCGATCCCGACGCGGCATTCCTTCACGTTCACGATGAGATTCCCGGCGAGCTCGGAGACGACGATCACGTCCCCGCCCGCGACGAATCCGAGGTTTTCGAGGTGTTTTTTGATCTCCGGCGTTCCGCTGATGCGCCGGATGGTGTGCGGCTTGTTGTCGTTCGCTAGCAGAAGCGGCATCATAGTGTTCCCTCCCCAATGTTAGCATCGACTAATCTATATCCAAAAATCAAAGATTAGTCACGGCTAATCTACAGTGTCATTATATCCCCCCGACAGGAGTTTGTCAAGGGGGATTTTCATATTTCTCCGGTTTTTTTTGGCTTTTTAAGGAGGGGTTACTATTTCCGCGCCCATGACCGCCGCGTCATGCCGGATGTTCCGCCGTTTTATCCGCGGGCCGTCAGTCGAGATCCTTCAGTTTCTTGATGGCCTTGTCGAGATTCTTCGCAAGCAGCTTTTTGTTCGACGCCCAATAGGAGGAGAAGTTCTTGTCCTTCTGCGGCATGAGATTGCGGAGCACGAACCAGGGCTGCCCGATGGCCCGGTTGTACAGCGATTCGAAGTTGATGTAGACGCTGTCCTTGATGAGATCCATCATGGCGGAGGTCTCTGGATCGCGGGAGTACCGGGATTTCAGCGCGATGTCGAAGTAGGCGGGGGTGACGGTGCGCCAGGACTGGGCGGCGAGGGCTTCCATCACGGCGGCGGACAGGTCGGGATCCTTCGCGTCGATCGGGATGCACCAGAGGGAAAGTGCGTCCTGAACGCGGGTGCCGTAGGACTCCTGCGCCTCGTTCAGCATGGGGTACGGGAGAACGCCGTAGTCGCTCTCCATATCGCCGAGGGAACCGACCACAGCCGTCAGCCGGGTGGAAGCCAGAAGGGCCTTGTCCTGGGCTATGGTGTCCCGGATATTCGTCTCGGCGTTCGGGATGGCATAACAGCCGGGATTCTCCCAGTCCAGCCGGTAGACCTTTCCGACCAGATCCGCCAGCTGCTCCTCGTCCACGGAAAGAACGGGATACCCCTCCTCGTCCCGGGTCATCATGGAGACGAGGGAGCCCTGCATATAGGCGTCGGCGTCGTTGATGCAGGAGGTCACGAGTCCCCAGGCATCCGTCAGGTCCCCTTCCCCGTTTCCGTTGAGATCCTTATAGAGGCCGGAGGTCAGGCCGTACACGTAATCGAGGGTCCAGCGGCGCTCCTTTACCGCGTCGTAGAGGTTTTCCACATGATTGTCTTCCGCGACCTTCTGATTGAAGACGTAGACGCACATGGAGGAGAGCATGGTGCGGGCGATGTCGCCGGTGACGAAATACATCCTGTTCCCGATCTGCAGTTCCCGGACGGCGGAGGCGTTCCACCAGTTCCGGGCGAGGTCGAGGTAGTTCACGGGGTTCAGATCGAGAAACAGTCCTTCCAGCGACAGAGCCGGAATGCGGGAGGACCAGCCGGCGACGATGTCGTAGGACCCGTCCGCGGCCATGATGGAGGAACGGATGGCGGAAACGGTGTTGTCGTAGTTCTCCCAGCCGTCCCCGGCAAAGCATCGGATCGAGACGTTCAGACGCTCTTCCACCGAAACGTTTCTCTCGAAGATCGCGTCGTTGACGGCTTCCCCGTTCAGCTCTTCCGAACAGATCTCCGTCAGGGCTTCGGCGTCTCCGCGGGAATGAATGACCGCCGTCGCGCCGCCGAAATCCAGTTCGGGCAGACTGTCCGGGGTCTTCGCGCGGCTCGGCTCCGTCTCGGGCACGGGATCGGCGGGCGCCGGGGCAGCGGGATCCGTATTGCCGGGCTCCGGTCCGCTCCCCGTGCAGGAATGGAGAGAACCCGCCAGAAGCAGGGCCGCCAGGAGAACGGAAACATGTTTTTTCATGAGAATCCTCCCTCCGTATCTTTTTCCGTATGGGCATTATACCACAGAATCCGGTCCCGGTCAACCCGAACATACCCTTCCGCGGAGTCGCCTGCGCGCCAGGATACGCCGCCCCGCAGACCGCCGTTCTTTGCAAAGAGTAAGCCGGATGGGTCGTTCGAGCGGATCAAAAGCGGAGCGGTTCAGAATCTGAGCGATCCGTCGGGGTCCTGCCATGCCTCCGTGAAGGTCAGGGTCCCGGCGTAGCCTTCGATCCGCCGGAAGCCCGTGAAGAGGATCCGGCCGTTCCAGAGGGCCATCTTCGGCACGCTCTCGCAGGGGATATCCGGGTTCTCCGGCATCCGCCAGTCCGAGAAGGGCTTGCGGGAGATCCGGTACTGTCCCCGTCCGCGGTGGCTGAAAATCAGGTAGTACCAGCCGTTCAGAGCGAAATAGTCCGAGCACTCCGGCTGATCCCCGTCCGGCGAGACATAGATCGGCTCCGTCTCCTCCCATGTCTTCCCGTCCTTTGAGATCAGGTGCGCGAGGCATCCCCGGCCCGCGAGATCCCCGGTCATGAGGGAGGTCGTGACGAACATGTGGAAGATTCCATCCTCCGCCCGGTCTTTAGACCGAACGATCTTCGGGTCCCTGGCGCTCGGGCCGTGATAGCGTTCGGAAAGCTCGATGCGGAACTGGGGATCCCGGCGGAAGGCGTACCCGTCCTCCGACAGGGAGCGCAGAATAGGAGCCGGGGAGTTGTCGATCTGCCGGACGGTGTAGTAGAGGAAGTGCGTCCCGTCCGCCGTTTTGAGCCAGGAGCCCGTGCAGATCGAGCCCTCCGACGGATCGTCGATGGACACAGCGAGCGGATGCAGATCCCAGTTTTTGAAATCCCGGGTGGACATGTGGGCCCACTGATGCGCGCCTTTGTGCCATTTGCTCCGGTGGTGGCGGCGGTCTTTGAGGTAGAGAACGTGATACCGCTCGACGCCGTCGGGATCCGTGTCCGTATAGGGCATGCAGTCGCCCGCGAAGACGCCGGGATCGGAGGGTTTCCATCCCTCGGCGGGGTTTTCGCCGTTCCCCGAAAGCAGCCGTCCGATGATCCGCTCCGGGGCGTCGTTGGCCGAAATGCCGCAGTCAGTACGAAAATCCGGCGCGCGGAGGGGGAGATTCGCCCGGTCGCTGTCATTCGGCCCGGACGTCACGGAGATCCCGGCGGCATTCCACGCCTTGTCCGGCACGTCCTCTAAAAAAATCGTTCCGCAGGGCCATTCCTCGTCGGAGAGCCGTCCGTCCGCCCAGAGCTCGATCCGCCAGGGAAGGACGAGAAGGGCGAGGGCGGCTCCTTCACTCAGACCGGACGCCGCGAGGGTCAGCGGTTCCGCCGCATAGTCCGAGAAGATCCGGACGCGGACGGCAAAGCCCGATTCCCCCGCGCGGGATTCGACGGTCAGGGCGGTCTGCCCCCGGGGATCGGCGACGGCGGCGGTCAGGGGTGCGGCAAAGCGAAGCAGTTTCATTTTAACCTCCCGTTCAGTGCTTTTTCTCATAGGCCTTGATCATACTAAATCCCTTCTAAGGGGTTACGCGGCTTCTTGAAAGAAGCCTGGCAAGAACTTCTGAAATGGATAGGGACAGGCTACATCAATAATGTGAAG
>CACZNC010000032.1 GCA_902782445.1 uncultured Ruminococcus sp. | reverse complement strand
GGCCTCCTTTCCCAGACTAAATTCTACCCCTTTTTCCTTCCCACGGTAAATTCCACCTCAAATTCCACTGTGGAATTTACTTTGGGAATTCACTCTCCGAAACCCGGCGGAAAAACTTTTCGAAACCCCATTGACAAAGCCCGCTTGCCGTGCTATAATATACACCGTTCACGGGCTTGTAGCTCAGTTGGGAGAGCGCTGCGTTCGCAACGCAGAGGTCGTGGGTTCGAATCCCATCAGGTCCATCGGAGATTTCGGGAACTTTCATTTCGCGTGAAAGGGCCCGATTTTTGTTTCCGCCGCTGTCCCCCTCGCGCGGAAAATCGCGAAAATCCCCGGGACCCGTTGCAAAACCGCTCCCGCCGTGTTATAATAAACCAAACTGTAAAACGCCGTGCCGCAGATCCCGATCCCTCCGAATTCCGGGACCGCGGCGCAGAACCGGAACAGCGCAGGAGAACATGACTGAGATTTATCGGATCGCGGAG
Organism: uncultured Ruminococcus sp.; assembly: GCA_902782445.1. Lineage (GTDB taxonomy): Bacteria > Bacillota > Clostridia > Oscillospirales > CAG-272 > UMGS1696. The sequence goes on along the minus strand of CACZNC010000032.1, from coordinate 31,692 downwards.
AAGAACATCCGCATCGTGTCCCGCCACAAAAGCGTGCACGACCTGTGCCGGGACTACCGCTTCGACGGGGAACCGGACTTCACCGTCGAGACCACGGAAGCGGATATGGCCTTCGAGCGGAAAAAGATGCGGCAGCCCTGTTCGGATTCCTATCTCGAGACCCTCGCGGTCTACCGCAGGATCGCCGAGATCATGCCCCGGTGGGGGACGGTCCTCGTCCACGGATCCGCCGTTGCTGTCGACGGGGAGGCCTATCTTTTCACGGCTCCCTCCGGTACGGGAAAATCCACCCATGCCGCGCTCTGGCGGGAGGTCTTCGGGGAACGGGCCGTGATGGTGAACGACGACAAGCCGCTCCTTCATATTTCGGACGGCGGCGTCCTCGTGTACGGCACTCCGTGGAACGGCAAGCACCGGCTGGGGGAGAACATCGCGGTCCCTCTGAAAGCGGTGTGCTTCCTCGAACAGGCCCCCTCCAACCGCATCCGTCCCCTCCCGAAACCCGAGATCTACGCCCCGCTCATGCGTCAGGTCTACCGCCCGCTGGATCCTGCCGCCCTCGCCGAGACCATGGAACTGGTCGGAAAGCTGGCGGACAGCGTCGGATTTTTCCGCCTCTTCTGCAATATGGAGAGGGAAGCCGCCGAGATCGCCTACCGCGGGATGAACGGGATCGAACCGAACTGAAATCACACGCCCCGAGGCGGAAAGGAAACCGAAATGAAACTGAACAAAAACTTTATCCTTCATGTCGCGGAGGGGGAGACCCTTCTCGTCCCGACCGGCGACGCGGAGTTCTCCGGGATCATCCGCGGGAACGCCACCCTCGGCGCGGTGCTGGAACTGCTCAGGGAGGAGATCACCGAAGAAAAGCTCATCGCCTCGATGAAAGTAAAGTTTGACGCCCCCCTCGAGACCATCGAAGCCGACGTGGAAAGGGCGCTCGCGGTCCTCAGAAAGGTCGGGGCCCTGGACGAATGAGCCGCAGTTTCGAAGACTATCTTGACAGATTCGGGACCCTGACCTACACGAACGTCGGCACGAGCATGATGCCGCTCTTACGGCAGGGAAAGGATCTCTTCATCCTCAAAAAGCGGGGGCCCGAACGGCTTGAAGTCGGCGACGTGGTGCTCTACCGCCGCCCGCCGGACAAATACGTCCTGCACCGGATCGTCGAGGTCCGCCCGGAGGACTATGTCATTCTCGGGGACAACTGCGCCGCCCGGGAATACGGCATCCGGGACGAAGACATTCTCGCCGTCATGACGGGGTACGTGCGGGACGGCGTCGAACACAGCGTGACGGAAAAGGCGTACCGGGATTACACCGCCCGGATCCTGCGAAGCGAAAAGCCGCGGGTCGCGTGGAAGCGGACGGTCATGCGGGCGAAACGGATCGTCAAAAAGATCATCGGGAGAAAATAAGACTGTTCTCGCTCTAAAAAAGCAAACTATATGGGTTTTGATCGCGTCACGTAGAGTGCGAATGATCTCCGATCATGAGCTCACGAACGATAACTCTGATAAGGTTGGATGGCTATATTGGTGTGAGGATACAGACTGAACGAAATGGAATCAGCCTTGTCCTGCCCCAATTGAAGTTCTTGCCAGGCTTCTTTCAAGAAGCCGCGTTTCCTTTTTCGTTTATGATCAGTATGAGACCTGGGGAGAGCGGATCGGGAGGCCGGACCGCTCCTTCCCGGGCTTTTTTCTTTTCCCCGCATTTCTCCCCGGGAAAATCCTGAAAATCACTAAAATTAGGGATGCGGAAACGGAAGATTTGCGCTATAATACTGTCAGAAGCCGGGGCGGAGGAGAACTGGGCCGGCCGGCAAATTCATTGTCAAGGGAAAGGGATTACAGGCATGAAAAGGAGAATTCTGACTTTCGTTCTGGCCGCGCTGCTCTGCGTGGGGCTGTTCCCTGCGGCGGGTGCTGCGGCGGATCTGCCGTTTACGGACGTGCCGCCCGGCGTATGGTATTACGACTATGTCAAAAGCGCGGTGGACACGGGGCTCGTCAACGGCAAGACGGCGACGACCTACTGCCCCGACGACTATCTGACCTACGCGGAGGCCGTCAAGCTGGCCGCGTGCATGCACCAGAAGCACCTGACCGCCTCCGTGACGCTGACAAACGGCGATCCGTGGTATCAGAGCTACGCGGACTACGCGAAGACGAACGGGATCATATCGAAAGAGTATGACTGGAAGGAAAAGGCCACCCGCGCCGGGTACATGGAGATCTTCGCCCACGCCCTCCCGGACGACTGGCTGATCGGGATCAACAAGGTGGCGGACGGCTTGATCCCGGACGTCCCCGCGACCCATCCCCAGGCGGCGGAGATCTATAAGCTCTACCGGGCCGGGATCCTGCAGGGGAGCGACGCCGAACATCACTGCAACCCCGGATCCTTCATCAAGAGAAGCGAAGTCGCGGCGATCCTGATCCGCATGATGTTCCCCATCTCCCGCCTGAGATTCACCCTCGGCGATGCCGGAGAGACCCCGAAGACGGGCAGCCTCAAAATCGTGAAGGATCCCCAGGGCGTCGCGCTGACCGCGGCCGAACAGCAGGCGGTCTTCACCGTCGAGGTCTCGGGCGGCGCCGCTCCCTACACCTATACCTGGATGATCGAAAAGGAGACCGGCGTCAGTCCCGCGACGGGCGTCTCCGATCAGCCGACGAGCACCTTCAAGGTGAACGTGAAGAAGGATTCCTTCGCCGCCTCGAAATATATGCGCGTCTGCGTCGAGGTGAAGGACTCCGCCGGCGAGACCGTGACTTCCGGGAAAGCGGAGATCACGCCCTATGCCGACAGTCTCCGGATCGCGGTGCAGCCGAAGGACGTGTCCGCCTCCGCGGGAGGGGAAGCGAAGTTCACCGTCGAAGCCGCGGGCGGCAAGCCTCCCTATACCTACGAATGGCAGTTCTTCCAGCCCGGTTCGGGACTGAACTGGCTGAGCGTGAATTTCGAATATCCGACCGCGGACGCGAAAAGCCCCACCCTCGTCCTCACGGGCCTGAAATCCTCCGATTTCCTCTGGGACTTCCGCTGCGTCGTGCAGGATGCGGAGGGGAAGCTCGCGGCCTCCGAGACCTGCAGGATCCTCGAGATCGTCGGGGAACTGAAGTTCACGGAACAGCCCGTCAGCAGGGACGCGCCCCTCGGGGAACCCGCCTCCTTCTCCGTCAGGGTCACGGGCGGGAAACTCCCCTATACCTACGAATGGCAGTATCGGAGCCCCGGATCCGGCGAGGGCTGGAAGCTGATCCCCCCCTCCGATAACGGCGGCTCCAAGCTCACCTTCACCGAAGTCACCCCGCTCCACTACGGCGTGGAACATCGCTGCGTGGTGACTGACGCGGAGGGCAGATCCGTCGTCAGCGAGACGGGCGTCCTCTCGGAGACCGGCGGAGGCATGAAGATCGTCAAGATGCCCGTGAGCGCGGCGGTATCCACCGGCGGATCCCACACCTTCGAGGTCGCCGTCACGGGAAGCTATCCTCCCTTCACCTACGTCTGGCAGTACCGCTCGAAGGGCTCTTCCGACACGTGGGAATCCTACGAGAGCTACGACAACGGCAAGCCCACCCTGACCTTCACGAACATCGTCGAGATGGATTACTGGTACGAGACCCGGTGCGTCGTGACGGATTCCCACGGACATTCCGTCGTCACGGACGCGGTGTGCCTCGAAAAGACCGCCCTCTCGCTGACGATTGTCAAAGAGCCGATGGATTTCCTCACTTCCGTCAACGGGACGACCGCGACCTTCAAGATCGAAGTGACGGGCGGCACGCCTCCGTACCACTACGACTGGCAGGCGGCGAACAGCGGAGAACTCTTCGAGAGCCTCGCCGGGACGTCCGGAGTCAGCGGAACGAATACCGACACGCTCACCGTCAAGCTCCAGAGCGGCGTTTTCCCGGAAGGAAAGAGCATCCGCTGCTTCGTCCTTGACGCGAAGTACAACGCGGTTTACAGCAAAACGGTGACGGGAATGGTCGAGGTCCCGAAAACGGATCCTCTCAAGGCCAGCGTGAACAAGACCTCAGTGTTGCTCGACTCCTTTGACGAGCGGATCGATCTCAACGTCACGGCATCCGGAGGGGTCCCGCCCTATTCCTATCAGTGGTGGTGGGGCACGTCCGCGTCCGGTCTGAGCGATATGTCCGGCTGGTCCTCCGCGTTCGGCACCTCCTATATCTACTCCAAACCGGATTCGCGCTACACGCTCCAGTACATGCGCTGCCGCGTGACGGACGCCCTCGGCAGCTATGCGGACACGGCCGTCATCGAGATCCACGTGCAAGGGCTCACGATCACGACCCAGCCGACGAGCGTTTCGTCCTACGTCGGCGGGACCGTCACCTTCACCGTCGCGGTCGAGGGCGGAAAGGCCCCCTACAAGTACGACTGGCAGTGGAAGGACGACCACTACGCCTGGAACTCCTACGCCGGGCAGGGGGATGGGGTGCCTTCGAAGACCCTCAAGAACCTCGAATCCTGGCATCTCTATCAGAACGAGCAATACGAAGTCCGCTGCGTCATCACGGATGCCGGCGGAAATTCGGTCACGAGCAACGCCGTCCGCATCAACGCGGCTAAGGGCTGACCGACGAACGCAATCCGCTCCGGCCTGGGGAGGGAGTTCCCGCTTCTTCCCCGGGAGATCCGCCGAACCGCCGAAAGGAGACCGCACATGAAACACCGCAGATACCTCTGTTTCGTCCTGCTCTGTGTCCTTCTGATCCATACCCTGACGTCCTGCATCCGCATCCGGCCGATCACGGCAGATCCACCCGGGACCGAAACCGAACCCGCCCCAGTGCCGGACCCGCCCGAGATCCCGGAAACGGAGGCTCCGGAGACCGATCCTCCGGCACCCGAACCGGAACCCGAGCCGCCCGCTCTCCCGGAAGTCACCCTCGAAAAGCTGCGGGAAGCCAACCGGATGGAGACCCTTCTCGGGAAGCACAGCGCGGTCCTTCTGAGTTCTGAGAACGGGGAACATCTGTATTTCCGGTGCTTCTGGACGAAGGACGGGGAGACTGTCAGCTTCGATCACTACGAACCCAATTACGAGGGGGATACGTCCCTCGGCACAGGGCTGTACAAAGGCTTTGACTATACGGTACGTGCAGACGGGTCGGTGAACGGGTACTGCTGGGTCTACCCGGACGGAGCGGAAAAGCCCGTCAGGAACAGCACGGCGATCACCGAATACCTGCCCGAGGAGATCGAGGGGGAGATCGCGGTTTCCGAAGGGGAAAACGGCACGCTCGTTCTCAAAATGAACGCGGTGCTCGATATCGGGATGGACTACACCGCGCCTTACGACTGGACCGTCACGGCCGACCGGGAGACCTTTGAAATCCTTGCCCTCGAAAGAGCCTTCGAGTTCGGCGGGGAGAGGCGTTCGGAATCCTTCACCGCATCCTACGACGGGGAAAAGCAGGGGGAGGACGTTCTCGCCGCCTGGGACGACACCCGCGAGATCGTTCTCGAGATCAAGACCGAGGCCGGGGAGAAGACGGAGAAGATCGCTTTCCCCGCCGCCTGGAAGCTGGCTCTGCTCACCGCTCCCGTCGCACCCGTCGTTCTGTCCTGTGCGGAGGGGACGAGGAGCGAATACGGGGACTATACCTTCGAGCCGGGCAAAACGGCCCTGACCCTGGAGGTCTACGACGAGGCGAACGCCCCCGTTCTGACGGGACCCGAAACCCTTCACGGATTCCCCTTCACGGCGCAGGAGCTGACGGACCGCAACCGGATCTCAAAGCTCCTCGACGAATTCGGGACCGTGGTCTCCGTGACGAAGGGCGATTCCTACGCGGATACTTCGTCCTGGTTCAAGCTCGGCGGATCCGTTGTCGATTACATCGTGACCGAGTTTGAAGACGCCGAAGCGGTTAAATGGCGAAACGCCTACGGGACCCTCGACGGGGAGTATTACGAAGTCGGGCCCGACGGGAAGACCTCCCTGCGCGCGGAGATCCCCTATTACGCGGATCCCGACATGGTCATGGAATATGAACCCGACGCCGCGCTCACGGCCTTCCTCGTGCAGGGGAACATGAAGGACGGGGTGCGCGACGGGGACGTGATCCGGTTCCGGGTGGAATATCCCTATGACCCGGAGGGGAACGAGGCCTGCGAGGTCACGGTCGACTCCGCCACCTACCGTCTCCTCTCCGTCGAGACGCCGGGGACAAAGATCGTCAAAACCGTCGAGGCCGGCGCGGATATCCCTGTTCCCGCCGAATTCTCCTCCTTCCCCGGCAATTCGCGGCAGATCGTCTGCCACTTCGGCGGGGAGGCGGGGGACCGCACCTACACGATCCCCGCGGACTGGACGTTCATGCTCGGCTATTACGAGGACATCACCTGCTTCTCCGACGCGGCCATGACAGCAGAATGCGGCCGCGAATTCCCGGGAGGCGGCGGGGATCTCGAACTCTGGATCCGTCAGAACGACGCTCCCGAACCCCCGAAGGACCCGCAGACGACGCCCGCTCCCATCGGGGATTACGTCGGGAACTGGTACACCCCGACCGCGGACAAGGATCTGCAGATCCGCGAGGACGGCAGTTTCCTCTGCATGGAAGGCTTCGACACGTACGAAGGGACGCTCCGGTGGACCGAGGAGGACAAGGGATCCTTCGCGAGAGGTCCCCGGTACGAACTGGTGCAGAAAGACGGCAATGTCGTCTCCGGCAACGCCTATGTCACCCTCTCCGACGGTCTGCTCACCCTTGCCCGCGGCGGCGGAGCGGAGTTGTTCTGGAAGGACAGCGTCGTCCGGGGCTGCTATGAGAGCGAGCTGACGGAGCCGCTCACGGACTTTCTCGACTTCACGGCGGAATCCGGGGAGTACGCCCAGAGGGTGGTTCTGAGACCGGACGCCCCGGTGAAGGATTTCAGTTTCTGTTCCCTGAAATTCGAGGGATTCGACGCCATGAACAACCCGTATTACACTCTGACGGAGCTCTACAAGCTCGCCGAGATGAAGCCGGACAAGCCCCTTGTCGTCGAGATGACCTTCGGCGAAGCGTTCCCGTTCTACGGATTCACCTTCCGCGGCGGAAACGGCCTCTTGTATTCCTACGGCATCATGCAGAGCGGCATGGACGGCTCGGTCGAGATCGTGGAAATCAGGCTCGGATGAATGCGGAACGCCCGGATCGGTTTTACGCTGGTCCGGGCGGATTTTATCCCTCCCCTCTTGATAAATCATGCCGGGTCGGGTATAATGGAGGAGGAATCAGGTCCGTCCCGGCATTAGTCGGCGGACGAAAAAACAAGGAGGATTGAACGATGGAACTCAACGGATCCGCACTCTGGGGGCTCGGCTCCCTCGCAGTCCTCGGCGCGGGGAAATCCCGCTCGATCAGCCCCGAGAATTTCGACGGCGCGAAGGGCGGCGGAGCAAAGGCGGTTCACGGCACGGGGGAGGGATGCGCGAGAGAACTCGGCGTCGGCTGGAAAGTCTCGCCCTCGGTGCGCATCGAACCGCATTCCGTCTATACTATGGCGGAGATCGAAGGCCCGGGCTGCCTCAACCATATCTGGCTCACCCCCGCGGGCATTCCCGGACGGTATGCGATCCTCCGTTTCTACTGGGACGGCAGCGAGATCCCCTCGGTCGAAGTCCCGCTCGGGGACTTCTTCGCCAACGCCTACGTCCCCCAGTTCACCCAGATGAGCTCCCTCGCCGTCTGCGTCAATCCGCGCAACGGACTGAACTGCTACTGGCCGATGCCGTTTCGGAAGTCCTGCCGGATCACCGCGGAAAACCTCGGGGACGACGTCTTCACCCTCTACTATCAGGTGGACTACACCCTCGGAGACGTGCCGGAGAACGCCGGGTACTTCCACGCTCAGTTCCGCCGCTCGAACCCGCTGCCCTACAAATCCGTCCACACCCTCCTCGACGGCGTCGGCGGAAAGGGCCGCTACGTCGGGACCTACATGGCCTGGGGCGTCAACAACAACGGCTGGTGGGGCGAGGGCGAGATCAAGTTCTACATGGACGGGGACCGGGAATACCCCACGATCTGCGGCACGGGAACCGAGGACTATTTCTGCGGCGCGTACAATTTCGACAACGAACACCGCTACGAGAGATTCGCCACCCCGTACAGCGGCATGATCCCCTACGCCCCGGACGGGCTGTATACCGCCAATCAGCGCTTCTCCCTCTACCGCTGGCACATCATGGACCCGATCTCCTTCGACGAGGATCTGAAAGTCACCATTCAGGCGCTGGGATGGCGGTCCGGCGGGCGGTATCTGCCCCTTCAGGACGACATTTCCTCCGTGGCGTACTACTACCTCGACCGGCCGAATCCCGTTCTCCCTCCCCTTCCTTCGAGGGACGAGCTGGAAATTATATGAGGACGGCCCCGCGTCCCCAAATCAGAAAAGGAGGCCGGAGGGCAGGACCCGCATCCGGCGCACAGACATGAAAGAGAAAACCATCGTTGTCAGATCCGCTTTTCTTGCGCTTCCCGTGAGCAATTCCGCCGGGAACACCCGGATCTGCTTCTATAAAAAAGACGGCACCCTCGCCGACGACATCACCCTGCGCCTCGACTACGAGAATCCCGACGCCGTGTCCTATTATCCCATCGGAAAGTGGATGGGCGGGGAGATCACCGTCCGCACCGGCTCCGACACGGAACCCCGGGACATGCAGACGGACGAGCCCGTGAACGCCCGCCGCGGGGAGGAATACCGTCCCCTCCTCCACTTCACCCCGGAATACGGCTGGAACAACGACCCGAACGGGCTGGTGAAGTTCACCTCCCGGGTCACGGGCGAGACCGTTTGGCACCTGTTCTATCAGTTCAACCCCTACGACTGGATCTGGGGCAATATGCACTGGGGACACGCCGTGAGCCCCGATCTGCTTCACTGGACCCCCCTGCCCATCGCCCTGTACCCCGACGAGGGCGGCACCATGTTCTCCGGCAGCGCGGTCGTCGATACGGAAAACAGGACCGGACTCAAAACCGGCGAAGAGGACGTGATCCTGCTCTACTACACCTCAGCCGGGGACAACTCCCTCCTCTCCGCCGGGAAACCCTTCACCCAGTGCCTCGCCTATTCGACGGACGGCGGGAAGACCTTCGAAAAATACGCGAAGAATCCGGTGGTCGGCCACATCCTCGACGCCAACCGGGACCCGAAGGTGATCTGGTGCGAAGAGCTCGGCAAGTACGTCATGGCCCTCTACCTCACGGGGAATCTCTACTGCCTGCTCACCTCCGAAAACCTCCTCGACTGGACGGAGCTCCAGCGGATCCCGATCGAGGGCGACGGGGAATGCCCGGACTTCTATCCCCTCTGTGCCGGAGGAGATCCCGCAAAGCGCATGTGGGTCCTCAGCGGCGCGTCCCACAACTACCTCGTCGGATCCTTTGAAGACGGGAAATTCGTCCCCGCCCAGAAGGTCCGCCGCCTGAGCTTCGGATCGAGCTCCTACGCCGCCCAGACCTATTCCACCCCCGACGAATACGAGCGGATCCAGCTGGCCTGGGACCGGGACATGCGCTTCGGGGAGGGGACTTTCATGGGACAGATCGGCATCCCGTGCAGGCTTTCCCTCGCGGAGGACGCGGACGGATACGTGCTCTGCGCCGCTCCTATCGACGGCCTCGAATCCCTCGTGAAGGACGAAAAGCGGTTCGCGGACCCGATCCTCGCGCCGGGCGAAGACCTCACCGTCCCGCTGGCGGACAGCGCCTTTGAGATCGAGATGGAATTCGACCCGCGGAACGTCCCCGGGAAGCTCAAAGCGGAGCTATTCGGGAACACCCTCACCGTCGACCCCGCGGAAAAGACCGCCCGGCTCGGGGACTGCGTCATGCCCCTCGGAACGCCGGGGACTTCGGGCGATATGAAAATCGTCGCGGACCGGGGCAGCGCGGAGATCTTCGCGTTCGGCGGCGGGGCGATCATGACCGTCCCGTGGAATTACAGCAAATCGGACCTCAAAGCCGTCTTCTCCTTCGAAGGGGAGGGAAAAGCCGGGCTCCGCCGGATCTCGCTCAAGAAGCTGGAACTGTGACGGACGGGGGATCGTTCCGCCTGCCCAAAAAAGATTTCAAGAAATTTTTCCTTCCCTCTTGACAATCCGCCGCTTTCGTGCTATAATGCGCTAAACCGATGAGGAAGAGTGAGTACGTTCTGATTGAACCTCCCAGAGAGCCGCGGGCGGTGGGATCGCGGCAGGCAAAGCAGAGCCGAATGGACTTCCGAGGGCGACCGGAACGGACCGGACTTTCGTCTGATCCCTGTATGGAAGCCGGAGCTGGACCTCCGTCAACAAAGTCCGGCGTATGATGGTACGCGCTGAGTGGACGTGTTTCACGTCAGGCCGGGTGGCACCGCAGGAGTGAGTTTCAGTCCTGTCCCAGCAGACAAGCATTTGTTGGGACGGGATTTTTTGTTTCTCACGACGTCTCCGTTCCGGGAAAACCATCGCAAAATATTTTACGCCGCGAAACGCGGAAAGGAGATTCTGTCATGGCAGAGAAAAGAACCGTCGTAACCGAAGAGAAAAAAGGATTTTCCGTCGAAGACCTCATCGTCGTGGCCGTCCTGCTGGCTGCGGGCGCCGTCCTCAAACTGGTTGTGGGCAGCGTCGTCAACCTGTTCGGCATGAAACCGAATTTCGTCATCGCCTCCTACTGCCTCGCCATCCTGCTGACCCGCCCGAAGCTCTATCAGTGCGCCATCATCGGACTGCTGGCCGGGGCGATCTGCCAGTTCCTCCCCGGCACCCCGTGGCTCAACCTGATCTCCGAGCTCGTCGGAGCCGTCGCGATGGGGCTGCTCATCCGGGTCCCCATGAAAATCGGCAAATTCGACGCCTGCCCGATGATCGCCACCTTCATTTCCACCGTCCTCTCCGGCGGGACCTACACCGTCTGCCTCTTCGCCTTCGTCAAGGCCACCACGGAAGGCCTCGTTGCCTACGTTCCGATCGTCCTCTGCACCGCCCTCATCAACATGGTCCTCGTCCAGATGCTCTATATCCCCCTCCGCCGCGTGCTGAAGAAATAAGGAAAGCGCAGTATCCGATCTGATTTTCAGAAATCCCGCTTGAAGGAGAACCCCCATGATTGACATCCGGTCCCTGACATTCCGATACGACGGCGCGGAAGAGGACGCACTCCGCGACGTGACCCTCGAAATCCCCGACGGCGCGTTCCTCGGCATCATCGGCCCGGCGGGCGCGGGAAAGACCACCCTCGCCCTGTCCGTCGGCGGGATCATCCCCCACGAGATCCGCGGAGACTTCTACGGCGCGGTGAAGGTGGACGGCCTCGACACGGCGGACAATAAGCTGACGGACCTCTCCCGCCTCGTCGGAACGGTCTTTCAGGACGTGGAGAGCCAGATCGTCTCCTCCGTCGTGGAGGACGAGATCCTCTACGGCCTCGAAAACTTCGGGATCCCCCGGGATGAGATCGAAGAACGCATGGACTTCGCCCTCGGTCAGGTGGGGATCGCCGGACTCCGGCACCGCACGATCTCGTCCCTCTCGGGGGGCCAGCGGCAGAAGGTCGTCATCGCCTCCCTCGTGGCGCTGAGACCGAAGATCCTCGTCCTCGACGAACCCACCGGGGAACTGGACCCCTCCTCCAGCCGCCAGATCTTCTCCCTCCTGCGCTCCCTGAACCGGGAGTACGGCATGACCGTCGTCGTGGTGGAGCAGAAGATCATGCTGCTCTGCGAATTCGCCGAACGGCTGGCGGTGATGAGCGAAGGCCGCGTCGTCCGGGACGGAACGGTGCGCGAAGTCCTCGGGGATATCGCGGGTCTCGAAGCGATCGGCGTCAACTGCCCGCGTTCGGCCTTGTTTTCCTCCCTGCTCTCCGAAAAGCTCGGGCGGGAGGTGCCGGTGGCGGTGAACGCGGACGAAGCGGTGGAAACGGCAAGGAGGATCATCGGATGATTACAGCGGAACACGTCGGTTACGCCTACCGGGGGAACGTCCGGACCGTTTCGGATCTGTCGTTCCACATCGAAAAGGGAGAATTCGTCGCCCTCCTCGGGGAAAACGGGGCGGGGAAGACTACGGCCGTCAAGCTGATCGCGGGTCTATTGCGTCCCACCGAGGGCAGAATGACAGTGAACGGCCTCGACACGGCAAAAACCAGAGTCAGCGAGCGGGCGAAGCAGGTCGGCTTCCTCTTCCAGAATCCCGACCGGCAGATCTGCGAGAACACCGTCCGGGACGAGATCGCCTTCGGACTGCGGGCCGTCTGGGGCAAAAAGGAGACCGAGCGGATCAGGGAGCGGACGGACGAGCTGCTAGAAGTCTTCGGATTCCGGGGGGACGAGGATCCCTTCTCCCTCAGCCGCGGACAGCGTCAGCAGGTCGCGCTGACCTCCACCCTCGCGCCGCGTCCGGCCGTCCTTCTGCTCGACGAGCCGACCACAGGACTGGATTACAGGGAATGCACCCGGATCATGGAATTCATCCGCCGTCTCAACGAAACCGAGGGGACGACGGTGGTGATGGTCTGCCACGACATGGAGATCGTCCTCGACTATGCCCGGCGCGCGCTGGTCATGGCGGGAGGACACCTCCTCGACGACGGCCCGGTGAAGGAGATCTTCCGGGACGCCCCTCTGCTCGAAAAAGCCTCCCTCCTGCCCCCCCAGATCGTGCAGATCGCGGGACGGCTCGGCGGGGAGTTCGCGGGGGCCGACGACGCACAAACCCTGTCCTCCCTCATTGCGGAGACGGCGAAGAAGAAAGGAGAAAGAGCATGACGGATCTCTTTCAGGTCGTGCCGGGGAACTCCCCCCTGCACCGGATGAACCCCGTGACGAAGATCGTTCTGACCCTTGCCGTCTCCGTCGCGGCCTTTCTCACCGACAATCTTTTCGTCCTGCTCTTCCTCCTGGCCTTCGATCTCATGATCGGCGTGGTCGGCGGGGTGACGCGCAAGGCCTTCTCGATCTTCAAGGGACTGCTCAAGGTCTCCGTCTTCCTGTTCATTCTTCAGGCCCTGTTCGTCCGCCGCGGGAACCGCCTCTTCTGGATCGTCACGGACGAGGGACTGCTCACCGCCGCCGCCGTGGTCCTGCGCCTGCTGGTCGTGTGCCTGCCCCTTGCGCTGATCATGACCGTCACCCAGCCCTCGGATATCGCAAACTCCCTCGTGCAGGTCCTGCATCTGCCCTACGCCTACGCCTTCACCCTCACCACCGCGATCCGCTTCATCCCCCAGTTCATGGAGGAGATGAGCGGGATCATGGAGGCGCAGACGGCCCGTGGCGTGGAATTCGACACGAAGAACGCCGCGAAGAAGCTCGGGATGCTCCTCCCCCTCTGCGTCCCGCTGCTGATCTCCTCGGTGCGGAGGACCGGAGCGACCGCCACCGCCGCGAAAGCCCGGGGATTCGAACTGAGGACCAGGCAGTCCGGGTACAAGCGGTACGGCTTCGGCGCGGTGGATCTCATGGGATTCCTCGTCTCCGCCGCCCTGATCGCGGGAGCCGCGCTGATACGCTGACTGAATATGAAAGGACCATACCATATCATGGATAATCAGAAGAAACGCTTCGGGACCGCCGCGGAGGCATGGGAATACTTCAAAAACGACCGGTTCGCCGAATCGAACGGTGTGCGGCTGGACGAGATCACCGAGGACGGATGCGTCTGTCACGTGGATCTGAACGAGACCCATTACAACGCCCTCGGCGGGGTCATGGGCGGGATCATCTTCACCCTCGCGGATTTCGCCTTCGCCGTCTCCTCGAACAACGTCCACGAGGGCACGGTCGCCATCGACGTCTCGATCCGGTATCTGAGCGCGGCGAAGGGCAGGCGTCTCATCGCCGAGGCCGAATGCGTCAAGGAAGGCCGGAACACCTGCGTCTATCAGGTGAAGGTCACGGACGACACGGGCCGGTCCATCGCGCTCTTCACGGCGACGGGATTCAAACCGTGAGCCCCGGAATCCTCTTTTCCCCTCTTGCGCCGCCCCCCGATCTGTGATACAATGATTCCAGACCGCCGGGGCGTTTTTGTTTCATACTATTCTTGTTTATATGCTGACTATATGGGTTTTGATTGCTCCCCGTAGAGTGCGAACGACGGGGTGGGAATACCATATATCCAAACATGACTCGGGCCATCCCACCCCCGAGAATCCCCTTCGGGAATTCTCGCTACTGTCAGCCGTAACATTGAGCTCACGAAGGATAACTCTGATAAGGTTGGATGGCTAAATTGGTGTGCCAAGGTTTCGACTGTACGTAATTGGTCTAACCTATCCTTTTCCCATTCAGAAGTTCTTGCCGCTGAACTTGTTCAGCAGGGCTTCATTTCAAGAAGCCGCGTCTCCCCTTTTATGTATTTTAAGGAGGATCCCCATGAAAATCACGTCATACGAGGTGCTCGGCAGACTGCCGGATCTCTTCCGGTTCGAGGACGGGAGGCGGGTCGCTTCCATCGGAGACTGGGAGGAGAGAAAGAAGGAGATCTACAAAACCGCGGTGGAACTCCAGTACGGAGAGATCCCGCCCGCGCCGGAGGTGTTCCGGATTGATCCCCTCTGCGTCCCGAATACGCCCGGGCGGATGAACGTCTGGCGGCTGACCGTCGGGACCCGGGAAAAGCCGGTGTCCTTCACGATCTACGCCCATCGCCCCGCCGGGGACGGACCCTGGCCCGCTGTGATCGACGGGGATCTGGTCTACGGCTGCATGCAGGATCCGGGGATCGCGAAGCAGTTCACCGACCGCGGGATCATGCTCGTCGCCTTCAACCGGTGCGAGATCGTCCCGGACATGCGGAACCCGAGCCGGAAGGGGAACCTCTACGAGACCTATTCCGACCGGAAATTCGGCGCGCTGGCGGCGTGGGCCTGGGGGTACAGCCGGGTCCTCGACGCTCTCGAAAAGCTCGGGATCGCGGACATGCGGTGCGTCGCCTTCACCGGCCTGTCCCGGGGCGGGAAAGCTGCCATGCTGGCGGGAGCCCTCGACGAACGGGCGACGATCGTCAATCCCGAGGCCACCTGCGCAGGCGCGTCTTCCTGCTACCGGATCCACATGAGCGCCTTGACGGAGGACGGACGGGAGGCGAGGAGCGAGACCCTCGGGGACATCATCCGCGCGTTCCCCGACTGGTTCGGCGAGGGGATGAAGGCCTACGCCGACCGGGAAGCGGACCTGCCCTTCGACGCCCACAGCCTCAAAGCCCTCATCGCGCCCCGGGTCTTCTTCGACTGCCAGGCTCTGAGCGATATCTGGGCGGGACCGGTCAACACCTATCAGACGAGCGTCGCGGCCCGGGAGGTCTGGAAGATGTACAACAAGCCCGAAAACGTCCTCTGGTACTGGCGGAGCGGCGGACACGCGCAGACCCCCGAAGACTTCGAAATGCTGATCCGGGTGATCGAGCGGGAATACCGCGGCAAGCCCCTCGGAGACGGATTCATGAACACCCCCTTCGAGATCCCCGAACCGATCTACGACTGGAAATGCCCGGAGATCATATAGATCGTCCTTCCCGATTTCAAAACCGTCCGAAAAATGCAAAATATTCCGGGCGAAATTCTTGACTTTGCCGTCCGGATCTGATATACTGGGTATGAACCGCAGAGAAAGGAGGCGTCCGCCGTGTCCATTACAGCCACCGAACTGAAGGCCAATCTGGGCAAATATCTGCTCCTTGCCGCCACGGAAGACGTGTATATCACGCAGTACGGTAAAATCGTCGCGAAACTGTCCAACCCGTTTCAGGACCGCATGGAGGTCGCGGAATCCCTCATCGGCATCCTCCCGCAGACCATGACGCTTGAAGAAGCGAAAGAAGAGAGGCTCGAAGGGGAATGAGAGTCATTCTGGATACAAATGTGCTCCTCGATATCCTGCAGAACAGGATGCCCTTCGCGGAGGATGCGGTCGTCATTTTCCGCGCCGTCGCCGCAGACCGGATCGCGGGGTTCGTCACCGCAAAACAGATCGCGGATCTTCATTTCTTCGCCCGGAAGATGTTCCGGGGGGAGGAGAATACGGACGCGAAGGCGAGAGCGGTCGTCGCGAAACTGCTCAGTCTCTTCGGCCTGATCGACACCCTCGGAGCCGACTGCCGGGACGCCCTCGGGATCGGAAACAGCGATTACGAGGACGCCATGCTCATCGCCGCGGCGGCCCGGGAAAAGATCGACTGCATCGTCACCCGGAACGCCGATCATTTCCGTCCCTCCCCCGTCCCGATCCGGACCCCCGCCGAATTCGCGGCGCTTCTGAATCCTCCGGCGTCCGGCGGGGAGGGCTGAACGGGTTCCTGCAGGCATTTCCGGCCGGCCAACTCCCCGCGAAAAACATGTCCCGGCTCCTTGACACGGAGGGCGGGCGCGTGATATAATAAAAACAGTTCAGTAAAATTCTTTTCACCATGAACGGAGGCAATATGAAAACACGGGTCCTGTCCCTCGCGCTCGTCTTTCTGATGCTCGTCCCCTTCCTGTTCTCCTGCTCCGAAAAGGCCGCGGAACCGGAAGCGCCCTCCCCCGACGCGGCATCGACCCCGGAAGTGACCGACGCCGTTCCCGAAGAGGACGAAGGGGATCTCACCTCTCTAGAGCAGCGGCAGCGGATCCCGGACAACCTGCCCGACATTACCTTCGACGGCCGGGACTACCTCGTTGAAACCGAGACCCGCAAGATCTACGAGATCCTTTCGGAAGAACTCACCGGCGAGGCCACCAACGACGCCGTCTACAACCGGAACCTGCTCATCGAGAAGCGGTTCGACGTCAAGATTGGCACCATCATCCACGAGGAGCCCTACAACGAAGTCGTCACCGCCGTCACAGCGGGCAGCCACGACTACGATCTCGTGGGCTTCATCAACTTCCTGACCCTGACCCCGGTGGGCGCGCGGGTGCTGTACAACTGGGTCGACATTCCGAACGTCGATCTGACCCAGCCCTGGCACAACCATCTGGCGAACGAGCCCGCCACCATCAACGGCAAGCTCTACGCCATCAACAGCGACCTTTCGATCTCCACCCTGCTCTATACCTACGGCATGTTTTTCAACTACAATCTGATGGAGCAGTACGGCTATACCTCCTCCGACCTCTACGGCCTGGTCTTCGAGGGAAAATGGACCCTCGACAAAATGTCTGAGATCACCACAGGGATCTGGCAGGACCTCAACGGCGACGGCCGGCATGACGCGGGCGATATCCACGGGTATTCCGTCATCAACGGATCCATCAATACCCACGACGTCTGGCTCGCCGCCCTTGATCTCTCCCCGCTGCTCGTGATCCGGGATCAGGAGGACTACGAGGTCACCTTCTACGGCGAACGCACCGTCACCGCCCTCGAAAAAGTCGCGAACCTCTACCACAATTCCGAAGGCACCCTCTTCGACAACAGCGGCGACTGGCGCAACATCCCGAAGTACTTCTCCGAGGGCAAGGTCGCCATGACCCAGCTCTATTTCGGAGAGACCACCGAATCCCTCTCCGAGATGGAGGACACCTATGGGATCCTGCCCCTGCCGAAGCTGGACGAGGAGCAGAGCGGGTACTACACCAACTGCTGGGACCAGTTCACCGTCTTCGCAGTTCCGCTCACCATGCCCGAATCCGACGGGGAGTTCGTCGGCACGATCTACGAGGTCCTCTGCGCGGAGTCCTACAAGACCGTCTTCCCGGCCTACTACGACGTCGCGCTCAAGAGCCGGTATTCCGCCGAGCCCGCCACCGCCGAGATCATCGACATCATCATGGAAGGGCGGAATCTGGACTTCACCTTCCAGTACGGATCGAAGCTCATGAGCCTGCCCTATCTGTTCCGCAACATGGTGGTCGCCAACGACACCAACGTCGCCTCCGCCTACAACAAGAGCAAGAAGGCCATGAACAAGAACGTCCAGTCCTTCCTCAAGATCTTCTACAACGACTGATCGGAAGGAACCCGCGATCCTCCAACAAAAGAATACAGAAAACCGCTCGGACCTGAAAAATCAGGAAACCGAACGGTTTTTTGATGCTGTGCCGCTGTATTTCCGAAGGGAACTTATGCCTCCAGTCCCGCGTAGGCGAAGAGCCTCTTCTCGGCCTCGGGGCACCAGAGATCGCCCGCCGCCCTGCAGATCGCGTCGAGATCCGCAAAGAGCTCGCCGAGCTTCGTGCCCTTGTTCTCCTCGGCCGCCGCGGCGAAGTCCTCGAGGGCGGTGAGGGGCAGGTCCACGTGGGTGTAGATCAGCTTCTTCGCGCCCTTGAGCTTCGGCAGGTTCATCGTGGAGTCCGCGCAGGCGTTCAGGCCGCCCACGTGGGTGATCATGCCGGCCGGGTTGATCGCGCCTTTCGACATGAGCTCGATGGATTCCCGCATGTCGTCCGTGTTGCCGCCGGAGGTGCCGACGATGTGGGTGGAGCCGTAATGGACGTTGTAGAAGTTGAACATCGCGGAGAAATTCGGATCGGTCGGGCCCGCGAAGAAGTTCAGGCATCCGTCCCGCGCCAGCAGAGCGTCGCCCATTTCCACCACCGGCTTGACGGGAGCGTAGACGAACACGTCGTCATAGCCCGCGCCGTCCGTGAAGTCCTTCAGATACGCGACGGGATCCGCGATATCCCGGGTGTTGATGAATTTCAGATCGACTCCGTGCTTCGCCGCTTCTTCGGGGGGGAGCAGGGAGGCCGCCCGGTCCAGACGGGCCTGATCGAGGTCGGTGACGACGAGGAGTTTCGGGGGATTGCCGCCGTGGATCGCGTAGTCCGCGCAGCCCAGTCCCATCGCGCCCGCGCCCGCGAGGATCGCCATGTTCCCGCGGGGCTTCGGACCCATCTCATGCTGATAGACGCCCGGCTTCATGTGGTAGTTGGCGTGATACGCGCCGACGATGCAGGACATGGGCTCCGTCAGGGATCCGAAGTAGTAGGCCGGACCGTCGAAGGGGAGCAGGCAGTCCATGAGCATGACTTCCTCGGGGATGATGACATAGGTCGCCGCGCCGCCGCAGTACTTGTAGGAATAGCCCGGGGAGGCGAGGGAGCCCTTGTAGTTGATCGCGGGCTGGATGACGAACTTGTCGCCCGCCTTGAACTTGTCCGCCCACTTCGCGCCAACCTTCACGAGACGCCCGCAGAATTCATGCCCGATGATGACGGGATTTTCCGCCACGTCCGCGGGGACCCGCTTGTGGTTCGCCCCCTGGGAAGCCGCTTTGTAGGAGGACATGCAGATGCTGTCGGAAAACACTTCGGCGAGGATTTCCCCGTCGGAGATTTCGGGGAGGTCGAATTCCTCCATCCTGAGATCCATAACGCCGTACAGGCGGACTGCCTTGGTTTTCATGCGCTGTAACTCCTTTCCCGGACGGAAGCCGGTTATCTTCTTTTCGGTTCGATGAATCCGATCTTGCGGCGGACTTTGGACATGGTGCGGGCAGCGCTCCTTGCGGCGTCTTCCGCTCCCTTTGCCATCATGTCTTCGAGGTAGGCCTTGTCCGCGGCGAGACGGGCGAATTCCGCCTGCACCGGGGCGAGAGCGTCCGCGCAGACCTCTCCGACCGCTAGCTTGAAGTCGCCGTAGCCCTTCCCCTCGAATTCCTTTTCGACCTCCTCGGGAGTCTTGCCCGAGAAAGCGGAGTAGATGGAAATGAGGTTGGTGACCCCCGGCTTGTCGTCTCCGCGGCGGATCTCGCTGCCGGAATCCGTCACGGCGCGCTTGAACTTGCGGATGATCACGTCCTTCGGGTCGAGGATCCGCACGGTGGCGTTCTCGTTCTCGTCGGATTTCGACATTTTCTTCTCGGGATCCGCGAGGGACATGATTTTCGCCGTCGTCTGGGCAATGAAGGGCTCCGGCACGACGAAGGTGTCCCCGTAGATCTGGTTGAACCGCGCCGCCACGTCCCGGGCCAGTTCCAGGTGCTGCTTCTGGTCCACGCCCACCGGCACGAGCTCCGTCTGATAGAGCAGGATGTCCGCCGCCATCAGGGAGGGGTAGGTGAAGAGGCCGGCGTTGATGTTGTCCGCGTTCTTCGCGCTCTTGTCCTTGAACTGGGTCATGCGGGAGAGCTCGCCGAACATCGTGTAGCAGTCGAGGATCCAGCCGAGTTCCGCGTGGGCGGAGACATGGCTCTGCACGAAGAGGGTATTCTTCTCGGGATCCAGCCCGCAGGCGATATAGAGGGCGAGGGTCTCGTAGGTCCGCTTCCTCAGATCCGCGGGGACCTGACGGACGGTGATGGCGTGCTCGTCCACCACGCAGTAGTAGCAGTGGTAGGTTTCGGAGAACTCCGCGAAATTGCGGATCGCGCCGAGGTAGTTCCCGATCGTGAGGACCCCGGAGGGCTGCACGCCGGAGAAGACGACTTTTTTGTCCTGATACATGTTCGATTCCTTTGCGAGTGTATTTTCTTTTTTTGATTTCAGAGATTCAGGCAGCTGACTGCGGGATTGCCGGCTCTACGTCCTCTTCGCGGCCTTCTTCATCGAGAGCAGCCGCTTCATGACCCCGTTCCCCCCGCGGCCGAAATAGGCGACCAGCCTGAGGTATTCCCGGTAGAGGGCGTCGTAGGCCTCCCGCTTCGAGGGATCCGGGAGATAGGCTTTGAGGGGCTTCGCACCCATGCGTTCCGCCGCTTCGGAGAGGGAGGAGTACCCGCCCCGATCCAGTCCTGCCGCGGCCGCCGCGTAGACTGCCGAGCCCTTCGCGGGACCTTCCTTCGTCCCGGCGATCCCGATCTCCATCCCGAGGGCGTCCGCGTAGATCTGCATGATTTCCGGGGCCTTGAAGGGGATCCCGCCCGAGGCCGTGAACCGGTCGACCGGGACGCCGTGCTCCCTCAGATTTTCGATGATGAGCCGCATCCCGAAGGCCGTCGACTCCACCAGCGCCCGGAACATCCCGACGGAGGTCGTTCCGAGGGTCAGCCCGAGGAGCATCCCGGAGAGGTCGCCGTCGCCGAGGGGATTGCGGTTTCCATTCCACCAGTTCAGCGCGAGGACGCCGGATTCCCCCGGGGAGAGGGCCCCGATTTTTTCGGTCAGAAGGGCGATCACGGGAACTCCGCGCCGGTCCGCCTCCCGCACGAGATCCGGGGACACGCAGTTGTCCGCGAACCATCCGAAGGCGTCTCCCACGCATCCGAGTCCCGCCTCGTACCCCCAGAGCCCGGGGAGGATCCCGTCCTTCACGATCCCGCAGACGCCGGGGACCGGACGGTATTCCGCCGCCGTGACCAGCATGGTGGTCGACGTGCCGACGAGGGCGAGCATTTCCCCCGGTTTCGTGATCCCGAGGGCGGGAGCCGCGACGTGGGCGTCCGTATGTCCGACGGCGACGGGCGTTCCGGGGAGCAGTCCCGTCAGACGCGCCCCTTCCTCCGTCAACCCGCCCGCCCGGGATCCCACGGGAAGCACCGGACCGGCCAGCTTGTCCCGGACGACATGGCAGAGACGCTCATCGAGGGCGGCGAAGAAGTCTTCCGGGGGATAGGAGCCGCAATAGAGGGCCTTGTACCCCGCGATGCAGGAGTTCCGCGCCAGATTCCCGGTCAGGATCCACGCGATCCAGTCCGCCGCGTCGAGGAAGGTGTAAGCCGCGCCGTATACCGCCGGGGATTCTGTGAGGGTCTCGAGGATCTTCGGGAACATCCATTCCGAGGAGACCTTCCCTCCGTAGCGTTCGAGCCACGCCTCCCCGCGCTCCGCCGCGATTTCGTTGATCCGGTCCGCGTAGGGCTGGGCGGCGTGGTGCTTCCAGAGCTTCACCCAGGCGTGGGGATCGTTCTCGAAGCGGGGATCGAAGCAGAGCGGAGTCCCGCTTTCGTCGGTCGGGAGCAGGGTGCAGGTCGTGAAATCCGCGGCGATCCCCACCACGTCCGCGGGTCCGGCTCCTGCGTCGGAAAGCACGGCGGGGACGACGGCTGAGAGAGCGTCGAGATAGTCCCGGGGACTTTGCAGCGCCCAGTTCGGCGGCAGGGGGATCTTTTCCCCGGAGGGCGTCGCGAGCTCTTTGTCCATCACCCCGTGGGGATAGGCGAAGGAAGCGGCCCCGCGCTCCGATCCGTCCGAGACGTCCACAGCCAGGGCGCGCACGGAGAGCGTTCCGAAATCCAGCCCCAGCGCGATCTTCGCCATGACGCTCCTCCTCCCGTGCAGGCAGAATATTACTTCATCCTGTATTATACACCCCCCGCGCCGGGAAGTCAAGAAAAGCGGGGCGGAATTTCTGCCAGGAAAGCGCGATCCGGCAAAAAAACGTAACAAAGAAGACTTGCATTGTCCCGCCCTCTCTGCTAAAATGGAAAGAGAGCAAAATCGGAGAGACCGGGAAAACGGAAAACCCGGCGGGAGGAAGACATGGCGGATCGCGACGAGGAGAGAAGAAACACCGGGGCCGATCCCGGAGAAAGCGGAGAATCCAACGCGGCGAGGCGGCTGAGAGCGCAGGGCGGAGCGGGGGAGGACCCGATCCACGGGGAAGAGGAGGCGAAGGGCTCGTTCTTCTCGAATTTCTGGTATCACCACAAGTGGAAGGTCATCATCGGGGCGGCCTTCGCGTTCATCCTTCTGACGGGGATCTCCCAGTACGCGCGGCACGCCAACCCGGACGTCACCATGCTCTACGCCGGGACGAAGTACATCACCGCGACGCAGAACCAGAAGTTTGTCGGGATCCTCGAGACCATGACCGGCGACCGCAACGGGGACGGCAAGGTCTACGTCCAGATGAACGACGTGGTGTTTTACACCGAGCATCAGTTCAAGGAGTACGAGAAATGGTGCGAGGAGAACGGCGAGGACATGACCATCGACCGCATGGGGAACAAGCAGGCGGCGGACCGGTACGTCCAGCAGGTCTGGGCCGATCCCCTGATCTGCATCTTCTCCCCCGATCAGTACACCGAGGTGGCGCGCTCCGGCGGATTCACGACGCTGAAAGATCTGTTCTCCGACGATCCCGGAGCCCTCGAAGCCCTCGGGGACGCGGTCCTCGACGACTGGGGCGTGCGGTTTTACGAGACGAAGTTCGCGAAATTCTACGACGCCGCCCGGATCTTCCCGGAGGACGTTGTGATCGCCGTGCGCACCCTGCCCACCATGTCCGCCCTGACTGGAAAGAAGAGAGCCGAAGAAGCTCTCGCCGCGAACAAGGACATGCTCAGAAAGATCCTCACCTTCGACTATCCCGAGGGTTACGACCCGGAGGCGGCCGCGGGGGAGGAGAACCCGGAAGAGGGAGCATGAGGAAACCGGCCCCGTCCCCTTGACAAAGCGGGGGAATTTGATATAATAAGAGTTGATAATTTAAGAATTCCAGAAAGGAACGCTCTATGTCCAATATCCATTCCTACGCGGATCTGAAGCCGAACGCCGCGTACGCCCTCGAATACGAAGAGTACCTCGACGACATCCGCACCGCGGGCATCGTTCTGCGCCACAGGAAGTCCGGCGCGCGGGTCGCGGTCCTGCCGAACGACGACGAGAACAAGCTCTTCTGCGCGGCATTCCGCACGCCCCCGGAGGATTCCACCGGCGTCTGCCACATCATCGAGCACACCGTCCTCTGCGGATCGAAGAATTTCCCTTCCCGCGATCCCTTCATGCAGCTGGCGAAGGGCTCCCTCAACACCTTCCTCAACGCCATGACCTATCCGGACAAGACCCTGTATCCGGTGGCCTCCTGCAACGACAAGGATTTCAAAAACCTCATGAATGTCTACATGGACGCGGTGTTCTTCCCGAACATCTACAAGTACCGGCAGATCTTCATGCAGGAGGGCTGGCACTATGAGATGGAGAGCGCGGAGGACGAGCTGAAAATCAACGGCGTCGTGTATTCCGAGATGAAGGGCGCCATGTCCTCCCCCGACGGCACGGTCTGGGAAGAGCTCGGCAACGCCCTGATGCCCGACACCACCTACGGATTCAATTCCGGCGGCGACCCGGAGGTCATCCCCTCCCTGACACGGGACTACTACCTCGACTTCCACCGGAGCCACTACCATCCCTCCAACTCCTACATCTTCCTCTACGGCAACTGCGACATGGACGAGCGGCTGGAATGGATGGACAAAAACTACCTCTCCTCCTTCGACGCCATCGACCCCGGCTCCGAAGTGAAGACCCAGGTCCGTTTCGGGGAGCGCGAACCCCGCCGCGTCACGAAGACCTATTCCGTCGGCGAGAACGATCCCACCGAGGGCAAGGCGTTCCTCGCGTTCTCGGCGCTGGGCGGATCGAACCTCGACGTCCTCGACTGCCGGGCGTGGAACGTGCTGAGCTCCGTGCTCCTGAACGACGACGGCGCGCCCGTGAAGCAGGCTCTCCTGGACGCGGGGATCGGGGAGGACGTCTACGGCGGCTACGAATCCCACATGATCGAGGACGGCTTCTCCGTCATCGCGAAGAACGCGAAGGCAGAGGACCTCGACAGATTCTACGCGATCATCCGGGAGACCCTCGCGGAAGAGGTGAAGAAGGGCTTCAACGAAAAGGCCATCCTCGCCGCCCTGAACATCCGCGAATTCCACTTCCGGGAAGCCGATTACGGCGGATATCCCAGAGGACTTGACATCGCCTCCGACATGCTCCAGTCGTGGCTTTACGATGAAAAGGGCGCGTTCACCTACATGCACGTCCTCGACGACTACGCGGAGCTCAAAAAGCGGATCGGCACGGGCTATTACGAGGACCTCGTGAAGCGCGTGATCCTCGAATCCGACCACTCCGTCCTGCTCACCCTCCTGCCCGAGCCGGGACTGGTGGACAAGAAGAACGAGGAACTGAGAGAAAAGCTCGCGGCCTACAAAGCCTCCCTCACGCCGGAAGAGGTGGACAGGATCGTCGAGGAAACAAAGCTGCTCCGGGAATACCAGTCCCACGAGCCCACCGAGGAGGAGCAGAACTGCATCCCGTCCCTGAAGCGGACCGACATCCTGAAGGACACCGTCCCCTTCTTCAACGAGGAGCGGACCGTCGGCGGCGTGAAGACCGTCTTTCATCCCGTGGACACCAACGGCATCGCCTACGCCCGCCTCTGCTTCGATATCGGGAAGATCCCGCACAAGTACGTCCCCTATCTCGGCCTGCTCGGAAGCGTTCTCGGCCGCGTCGATACGGCGGAGCACACCTACGACGACCTCGCCATCGACATCCGCATGAACCTCGGCGGACTCTCCTTCTGGCCCTACACCGTGCGGAAATTCGGCACCCTCGACGACTACCGCCCGATGTTCGCCGTCCACACGAAGGCCCTCTCGGAGAACGTGCCCTTCGCCTGGAAGACCGCCGCGGAGATCGCGCTCACCTCGAAATTCACCGACTACCAGCGGCTGTACAATATCCTCGTCGAACTGAAATCCGACCGGCAGCGCGGCATCATGTCAAGCGGTAATTCCGTGGCCGTCGCCCGCGCGCGCTCCTACTACTCGAAATTCGACTGCTACGATCAGGACCTTGGCGGACTGAACTTCTACTTCTTCTTAAAAGATCTCTGCGACAATTTTGAGGAGAAGAAGGAAGAGATCGCCGAAAACCTCGCGAAGGTCACGGCATACGTTTTCGATCCCGCAAAGATGATCCTCAGCCTCGCGGCGGACGAAAAAGGGATCGAGACGACCGCGGAAGGGATCCGGGAATTCGCCTCCGCTCTTTCCGCCGTGACGCACGAGTCCCTCGGCGAAGAGGAGGAATACGTCCCCGTGAAGAAGAACGAGGGCATCCTCATCCCGTCCCAGGTGCAGTACGTCGCCCGGGTCGGCAACCTCGGATTCGACGGGTTCCGCTATACGGGAGCCCTGCAGGTGGTGCGGACCGCGGTCAACGTGGACTGGCTCTATCAGCAGATCCGGGTGAAGGGCGGCGCCTACGGATGCGGATGCGGATTCGGCGGCCCCACCGGCAACGTGAACTTCTCTTCCTACCGGGACCCGAAGCTCGAAGAGACCGACGAAGTCTACAAGGGGACCGCGGAATGGGTGCGGAACGCGAAATTCGACGAGGCCGAGCTGACGAAGTACATCATCGGCACCTTCTCCGGCTACGAGCGCCCCATGTCCCCCGCGGGCAAGGCCAGCCGCTCCTTTGACGCGTGGATGTCCGGCCGCACCTACGGGGATGTGGTCCGGGAGCGGGAGGAAATGCTCTCCATCACCGAGGAGCAGTTCCGTGCCGCCGCGGATATCTTTGAGAAGATCTGCGCCCAGGGTTACTTCTGCGCCGTCGGGAACGAAAAGACCCTCCGGGATCACGCGGAGCTCTTCGACAATCTCGTGAATATCTGATCCCCCGTACAGTACGTACCGGAAAACCGAAACCAAACCGTCCGACCGGAAGGATCGCCTCCGATTCTCCGCCGGGCGGTTTTTCCGCGCATTCTGACAGGGAAATATTTCATCTATATTACAGTTTTGAAGAAACCCTTGACGGATACGCTTTTCCGTGCTATGCTGACGTGGGTTTTGCCACGGTCCTGTGTCCCGGGAAAGCCCGAAGAGAGCCGGAGTCCCACTCATTCCGGCGCGAACCGACGACCGGACGCGGGGGCCGTCCCCCGCTTGACTGTATTGACTGCTATGGAAAAGATCAGAAAAATCAAAAAAGAAAAAAAGAAACGAACCAACTGGGGACTCACCCTGGGGTTTATCCGGGGATCGGGACACTTTTTCGTCTTCTGCATCCTCTCCTCCATGCTGGCCTCCCTCTGCGAGCTCGTGATCCCGAAGATCATCAGCTTCACGGTGGACAGCGTGCTCGGCGGGAAGGTCGAAGGGCTCTCCCCGGTCTTTTTGAAGATCGCGGACCTCTTCGGCGGGGTCTCCTATCTGAACTCCCACCTCTGGATCACGGCGGCGGCCATTCTCACGATCGCGCTGTTCATGGGGTTCTTCAAATACGGCGAGAGCGTCTTCAACCGGCTCGGATCGGAGACTCTCGTCGAGAACATGCGCAACCGGCTGTTCTCCCATCTCGAACGGCTCCCCTCCGCCTGGTTCATGAAGCACCAGACCGGGGACATCATCCAGCGGTGCACCTCCGACGTGGAGACCTTGAAGACCTTTCTCTCGGAACAGCTGACCTCCATCCTCTCGACGGTTCTGCTCATCGTCATGTCGGTGGGATTCCTCTTCACGGTCAGCGTGCCCCTCGCCCTCGTCGCCCTCGTCTCCGTCCCGATCATCATCCTCTACTCCGCGATTTTCCACGGGAAGATCGGAGAGGGCTTCGAATACTGCGACCAGAACGAGGGCAAGCTCTCCGCCATCGCCCAGGAAAACCTCACCGGGGTGCGGGTCGTCCGCGCCTTCGGCAGGGAGACCTACGAGGTGGAGAAATTCACGAAGCAGAACAACATCTTCGCCGACGCGTGGATCAAGCTCGGATGGCTCATGTCCCTGTTCTGGTGTACGGGGGATCTGATCTCCGGCCTCCAGCAGATGACGGTCATGGTCTTCGGGACGGTCCTCGCGGTGCGGGGCTCTCTCTCGGTGGGCGACCTCATCGCGGCGATCTCCTACAACTCCATGCTGATCTGGCCGGTGCGCGAACTGGGCCGGACGGTCTCCGAAATGTCGAAGGCGGGGATCTCCGTCGGACGCATCGGGGAGATCATGGAGGCGGAGGAGGAGCATGACGCCCCGGACGCCGTGGACTGCGATCCCGCGGGCGACATCGAATTCCGAAACGTCACCTTCTCCTACGACGGGTCGGCGGACGTGCTCAAAAACGTCAGCTTCCGCGTGAAGCGGGGCGAGACCCTCGGCATCATCGGCATGACGGGGAGCGGAAAATCCACCCTCGCGCAGCTGCTCTGCCGTCTCTGGGAACTCCCGGAGGACGGGGGCAGCATCCTTGTCGGCGGGACCGATATCCGAAAAATCAAGATCGCATCCCTGCGGCGGAACATCGGGATCGTATTGCAGGAGCCCTTCCTGTTCAGCCGGACCCTCCGGGACAATATCGGCGTCGGATACGAAAGGCCCGCGGCCCACGACCCCGAGATCCGGGACGCCGCGAAAGCCGCCAGTCTCGACGAGGCCGTGGACGGCTTCAAGGACGGCTGGGACACGATGGTCGGCGAACGGGGCGTGACCCTCTCCGGCGGACAGAAGCAGCGGGTCGCCATCGCGAGACTATTGACCGCCCATCCCGGCGTCATGATCTTCGACGACTCCCTCTCCGCCGTGGACAGCGAAACCGACGCGAAGATCCGCCGGGCCCTGCGCGAAAAGACGGCGGACGCTACGGTGATCCTCATTTCCCACCGCATCCAGACCCTCATGGCGGCGGACCGCATCCTCGTCATGGCGGACGGGGAGATCGTGGAGCAGGGGAACCACGCCGAACTGCTTTCCGAGGGCGGCATCTACAAAAAGATCTACGACATCCAGACGGGCGCGGAAGGAGGCGAGGCGTGATGGACGAGAACACCGAAAAGATCAACCATCTGCGTTTCTTCGGCATCCCGAAGATCCTCCCCCACTTGAAGCCCTACGTCGTGCCCATGATCTTCATGATGGTACTGGCCTTCGGAGGCTCCCTCGTCGATATCGCCTTCCCGAAATTCCAGGAATACGCGATCAACCACTACATCGCCGACGAAACCCTCGACACGATCGTTCCCTTCGTGATCCTCTACGTGGTGCTTCTCGTCGCCCAGGTGATCATGAACTGCGCGGCGTCGTACCTCGGCATCCGCATGGAGATGACCGTCGGGCGGGATCTGAAAAAGAAGGCCTTCGACCATCTGCAGACCCTGTCCTTCTCCTATTTCAACCGCAATTCCGTCGGCTATGTCCACGCGCGGGTCATGAGCGACACCGGGCGGATCGGGACCCTGATCTCCTGGTATCTGCTGGACTGCATCTGGAACGGGGCCTACATGATCGGCGCTCTCGTCGTGATGTTCGCGACCAACTGGTGGCTGACGCTCCTCGTGCTGGCCGTCATTCCCGTCGTTACGGCGGTGGTCGGATTCATGCAGAAGAAGCTCACCGACGCGAACCGGCGGATCCGCGAACTGAACTCCCGCATCACCGGGTCCTTCAACGAGGGCATCACCGGCGCGCGGACCGTCAAGACCCTTGTCGCCGAGGAGCGGATGGAAAAGGAATTCCGCACGGAGACCGGGGGGATGAAACGGGTGTCCGTCATGGAATCCCGGTTCCGCGGCGCCCTCTGGACCTCCCTGACCGTGGCCTCCTACATCGCCCTCGCCCTCGTGCTCAAACTCGGCGGGGACCTGACCCGGGAACAGGTCATGACGGTGGGCACGCTCTCCCTGTTCATGTCCTATTCGATGGGCATCATGCACCCCATCCGCTGGATCGTGAACTCCATCTCCCAGCTGATCGTGGTCCAGGTCAACATCGAGAGACTGACGACCCTGCTGGAGACCGCGTCCGACGTCTCGGACAGCCCGGAAGTCGTCGAAAAGTACGGCGACATGTTCAACCCGAAGCGGGAGAACTGGGAGGAACTCGAAGGGGACGTGGAATTCGAGGACGTGACCTTCCACTACCCCGACGGCGAGGAGACGATCCTCGAACACTTCAATCTGAAAGTCCCCCGGGGGACGAACGTCGCCATCGTCGGCGAGACCGGGGCGGGGAAATCCACCCTCGTCAATCTGGTCTGCCGCTTCTTCGAGCCCACGGAAGGACGCCTCCTGATCGACGGCCGGGACGCCCGGGAACGCTCCCAGCTCTGGCTCCACTCGAACATCGGCTACGTGCTCCAGACGCCCCACCTCTTCTCCGGCACGATCCGGGACAACCTGAGATACGGCTCCCCCGACGCGACGGACGAGGAGATCATGGAAGCCCTTCGCACGGTTTCCGCCGACGGCATCGTGGAGCGGAGCGAAAAGGGGCTGGACACCGAGGTCGGGGAGGGAGGAGATCTGCTCTCCACCGGCGAAAAGCAGCTTCTTTCCTTCGCCCGCGCCATCCTCTGCGACCCGAAGATCCTCATCTTGGACGAAGCGACCTCCTCCATCGACACCTTCACGGAACAGCTGATCCAGAAGGCCATCGGCAAGGTGATCGAAGGGCGGACCTCCTTCATGATCGCCCACCGGCTCTCGACCGTGCGGAACGCGGACGTGATCCTCGTCGTGAAGGACGGCAGGATCGTCGAAAGCGGGACCCACGCCGAACTGCTGGCCGCGAAAGGGTACTACCACAGCCTCTACACCCGCCAGTACGAAGCGGAGGCCACGGAAGCCGCCTTCGAAAGCCTCGGGAAGAAAGAATAAGCATGAACATCGAAAACAATATCCTCAGATACTGCCTCCGGAACGCGTACTTCATCACCGGGACCGCATACGCCGGGAAATCCACGATGGTGAAGATGCTGGCGGAGCGGTACGGCATGACGGCCTGCGGCGAGAACTACCACATGGCATTCGCCGAAAAGGCCGCGGACCCCGTGACCCAGCCGAACCTCTGCTATTTCCGCACCATGAAGAACTGGGAGGAATTCGTCCGGCGCACCCCGGAGGAATACGAGCGGTGGATCTATGACGTGGGAAGGGAAGCCGCCGGGATCGAGGTTGTGGAACTGATCTCCCTCTCGGCGAAGGGCGGAAAGATCATCGTCGACACGAACATCCCCCTCGATCTTCTGCACGAGATCTCGGACTACGACCATGTAGCCGTCATGCTGTCCCCCGGGAGCATGAGCGTGGAGCGGTTCTTCGACCGGAGCGATCCCGAAAAGCGGTTCCTGCTCGAAGTGATCGAAGGATGCGAGGATTCCGAGGCGGTGATGGAGAACTACCGCCGGGGGCTCGCCCGCATCAACAGCCGGGAGCACTATGAGGAATTCGCGTCCAGCGGCTTTTTCACCCTCGTCCGGGAAGACACGGACCGGGACACGCGGGAGGAAGTCTGCGAAAAGCTCGCGAAGCATTTCGGACTGACGGACTGAACCAACAAGCAAAGGAGATCCCCATGAAACGAATCCTTGTGACCGCCTTCGAGCCCTTCGGGGGGAGCGCGCGCAACTCTTCCCTCGACACCCTCCGCTCCCTGCCCGAAAGGATCGCGGACGCGGAGATCCTGAAGGCCGAAATGCCCGTGGAATACGCCGGAGCCGGGGAAGCCCTCGCCCGGATCCTCAGAACTGAGCAGGAGATCTCCGCCGTCGTCTGCCTCGGTCAGGCGGAAGGGCGGGGAAGCGTCACGCCCGAGGTGATCGCCGTCAATCTGCGGAACGGTTCGATCCCGGACAACGCGGGAGTGCGCTGTTCTTTCGATCCCTGCGAGCCGGGGGGACCGGACGGGATCTTTTCGACCCTGCCCGTCCGAAAGATCGCCGAAAGGCTGAACGGAAAGAAGATCCCCGCGGCTCCGTCCTTCTCTGCGGGAGCTTACGTCTGCAATTCCCTGATGTACGCCGCCCTGCGCCTGACGAAGGAGCGCGGGATCCCCGCCGGATTCATCCACCTGCCCCTCTCCTCGGAGATCGCCCTCGCGGAAGGAAAGGCGTCCCGGACCCTCTCCCTCCCCCAGAGCGTCCTGACCGAAGGGATCGCCGAAGCCCTCGCCGTAATTGCGGAGGAGATCGGGTGAAGTGAACCGAAACTGATACTAATCTCAAACTAAAAGGGAAAACGCGGCTTCTTGAAAGAAGCCTGGCAAGAACTTCTGAAATGGGAAAAGGACAGGCTAGACCAATAACG
>CACZNC010000031.1 GCA_902782445.1 uncultured Ruminococcus sp. | reverse complement strand
CGCGGTGGTCCTGCTCTCCCTGATCGCGGGGGGCGGCGTGCTGATCGCGCTGTTCTCCAAGCCGGACGCGCCTCTCGACAGCGGGACGATCTCCTTCTACTACGGCGGCACAAAGGTGAGAACGGCGGCCGCGGCGGACTGCGTGGAGGGCGAAGAACTCTATGTCTGCTTCAACGACCTCTCCGAATACCTCGGCATGAAGGAGAGCGGATCGGCGGACGAAATGAAGTTCATCCTCCGCACGAACGACAATGTTCTCGTCTCCGCTGCCGGGGACGGCACCGAAGAGAGCGTGATCTTCTACACGGACGAGCACCGGGTGGTCATCAACGGACAGACGGAACTGCTCGACGTCCCGAACACGCTGATCGGCGAGGAGATCTGGATCTCCACCGAATTCCTGACGGAATGGATGGACAATCTCTCCGTGGTCTACAAGCCGGGACGCCGGGAAGTGAAAGTCTCGCGGATCATCGATGAGGAAAACTCCGACCCCTCGAACAAGGTGACGGTATATCTGCCGATCTCCTTCCGCCTGAAGAAGAACGAACCGACCCGGTCCATCGAAGAGGATACCGGCGTGGGCTTCCTCTCCGAATCGCTCCGGGAGGCGACGGCTTACGAGCTGAACTTCCAGACGGATCTGTCGGAGTACGAGGAATACATGAATCCGCAGGGGGATCTGAGAAACGCGTTCCTGATCCTCGTCAACGCGGACCATCCCCTCACCGCCTCCGACGTGCCGAATGACCTCGGGGACGTGATCTACACGAGCACCGCCCGGTCGACCCAGAAACTGCGGGAATACCCGATGCGCGCCCTCGAAGCCCTCTTCAAGGAGATGCACCACTACGGCTACTACGACATGGCGGTGTATTCGGGCTACCGCTCCTACGACTATCAGGCGACGATCTTCGACCAGTATGTCCAGAACGAGATGGCGAGCAATCCCGCGCTGTCCGAGGAGGAGGCGGAGGCTCTGGTCCTGACCTACTCCACCCGTCCCGGCACCAGCGAGCACCAGACGGGGCTTGCGGTGGACATGGACACGATGGGCTCCTTTACGACGGATTTCGCCTGGACCTCGGAATACTACTGGCTCCAGGAAAACGCCTGGAAATTCGGCTTCATCCTCCGGTTCCCCTCCGACAAGACGGATGTCACCTCGATCAGCTTCGAGCCGTGGCACTACCGCTACGTGGGCCGCTATCACGCGAAGATCATCCGCGACAACGGCCTCTGCCTCGAGGAGTATATCGCAAGGATTTCGAACTGAACAGAAAATCAACCGATCGGATTTCTATGAGGTCCGGTCGGTTTTTATACTCTATCCCTTCTAAGGAGTTACGCGGCTTCTTTGAAAAGAAGCCTGGCAAGAAACTTCAATTGGATAAGGAAAATGGCTCTCTCCATTTCGTTCAGTCTGTGTCCGCACAGCCATATAGCAATCCAACCTTATCAGAGTTATTGCACGCGAGCTCAATGTTACTGCTGACGTAAGCGAGAATTCCCGAAGGGGGTTCTCGGGGGTGGGATGGCCCGAGTCATGTTTGGAGAAATGGCATTCCCACCCCGTCGTTCGCACTCTACAGAGAGCGATCAAAACCTATGAAGATAGCTCCATAGAAGGAAAACAGTACTATATACACTCCTCCTGAGACGAGAAAAAGGAGGAACCCTCGCAAGAAGGTCCCTCCCTTTTGATTTGGTTTTCGCTTTTCGCGGCAGATTTGCCTGTCCGTCGGATCAGTCAGCAGTCAGGCCGGCACGCTCGATGCCCTGCACGATGTATCTCTGGCCGAAGAGGTAGAGGATAATCAGCGGGGTGATGATCAGGATACCGCAGGTATTCGTGATCGCGGAGGAGTACAGGGACTGGCCCGCGTAGTTCGTATCGAGCGATTTCGGGATCTTGATGATGTCCGGCAGGAGCTTGTCGCCCGCCGTGGTGTAGAAGAGGTCGGTGTAGAAGTTGTCCGTCCACTGCCAGCAGAAGGCGAACATGAAGACCGTGATCATCATGGTGGT
This sequence comes from uncultured Ruminococcus sp., assembly GCA_902782445.1. GTDB lineage: Bacteria > Bacillota > Clostridia > Oscillospirales > CAG-272 > UMGS1696. The sequence goes on along the minus strand of CACZNC010000031.1, from coordinate 31,316 downwards.
GGAAAGCGGGATGATGATCGAGAAGAAGGTTCTCATGATGCCGGAGCCGTCGAGGTACGCGGATTCTTCGAGTTCGTCCGGGATGCCGCGGAAGAACTGTCTCAGCATGAAGATGTACAGACCGTTCTTATAGGCAAGGCCGGTGAGCGAGAGGATGTAGAGCGGCCAGTTCGAGTTGATGAAGTTGATCGAAGTCTTGCCGCCCGTGACGTTGATGGCGTCTACCACACCTCCGCCCAGGAAGTTGATGATTCCCAGCACATCGAAGTAACGGAACTTCATGAAGAGGGACAGCTGCAGGGTCGCGTGCGGTACCACGAGGGTGAAGAGCACGCAGAGGAAGAGGATGCCGTTGCCCTTGAACTTGAATTTCGCAAAGCCATACGCGATGAACATGCAGATAAAGGTCTGAATGACGGCGCACACCAGGGAGAGGATGAAGGTGTTGAGAAGCGCTTCCCAATACTTGTTGTCCTTGATGATGGCTCTGTAAATCTCGAGGTTCGGATGCTTCGGGATCAGGACGACCGTCACGTCCACGAAGTCTTCCTTCGCCATGAACGAGGAGGAGATCTTCGAGAAGAACGGGAAGAGGATGACGTAAGAGATACCGAGGAGGAGCACAAGGCGGAAGATGTAATAAATGACTTTCTTCAGTGTGTACAGGTTGACCAGCTTCGCCTTGACTCTTTCCCAGAAGGGAGTCCGGTCCTCAAACTCCACTTTGATGGTGTTTTTGGTCTCTTTCTTGATTTTCGGTGCTGTCTGCGCGTTATTCATCAATCATTTCCTCCTTTCTCAGTCTCTTCTCTGATAGAAGATGAATCCGCTCAGGATTCCGGCTACGGCCGCCAGGATCAGGATGACGATGAGGAAGTACATCCAGGACATGGCGGAGGAAAGGACGTTGCCGTCGGCCTGTTCGTAGACCGTGGAGATGTAGCGCATGACGGCATTGTCGTCGGCAGTAAACGCGTCGATGATCGTGTAAACCGTGTTGACGAGGATCATCGGGCTGACCATTGGCAGGGTGATCTTCCAGAAGGTTTCCCAGCCGGAAGCGCCGTCAATGGAGCAGGACTCGTAAATTGCCGGAGAGATGGACTGGAGGCCGGAGAGGAAGATCAGCATCTGGACGCCGCAGCGGTTTACGATGTTGAAGATGTTGTTGACCATCTGCACAACGTATTCCACGATTTCGGTACCGACCATCATGTTGTCGAACAACCGCTCGACGTCCATGACGGAGATGATCTGCGTGGCCTGCGACTCCTGGCCGGAACCGTCGTCGATACCGGCGGAGTTTTCCATGTAGGAACTCAGGGTGTTCGCCCGGTCGATATCGGAGATCAGACCGGTGGTCAGAATGACCGGGATGAAGAAGATCGCACGGAACGCGGCGCGCCCGATGATCTTCTGGTTCAGGACGATCGCCACGAACAGGGAGAAGATGACGATCGAAGGAATGTCGAGGATGAGCTGTTTCAGACCGCCGACCAGCGTCGTGACGTAGGACGTATCGACGAGCAGCGCGTCGGAGTAGTTTTTCCAGCCCACGAACTCGAGCCGGTAACCGCCGCCCACGAGGATCTTGATCTCATTGAAGGAATACTTGATGGAGTCGAAGATGATCGGGACGTAGATAAGGAAGAAGCCCAATACGAAGGGGAGGACGAAAATCCAGCCGGCTCTCGCCTTTTTGGATTCCAGAGAAGCATTGCTCTTCTTTTTCTTACCGGGGGCATCGACCTGAATCTTCTGTTTCTTTCCGCCTTTTCCGGCGTCAATGTTTAAGTTCATGTATGCACTCCCCTTTCTTAACCGATTCTTTCAAAGCTCAGAGGACCGATGTTGATCTTCTGGCCGTTGTAGTTGACCACGATGTTGAAGGAGTTGTAGTTGATGATGAAGTTCACGCCGCCTTCGTATTCGACGCGCACCACGGAACCGCGGGTGGTCTTGTACTTGTCGGGAGCTTCCTCTTCTTCCTCTTCTTCATCGGGAACAAGTTCGCCGAATTCGTCGTAATGGAAGCCTTCGGGGGCTGCTTCCTGTTCTTCTTCGGCGGGAGCGGGAGTTTCTTCTGCGGCTTCTTCAGCGGGCTCTTCGACAACTCCGGCGGCTGCGGCTGCTTCCGCTGCGAGACGGGCTTCCAGTCTGGCCTTGCGGTCTTCCTTGTCCTTCTTCGCGGCTTCCGCTTCCTTGATCGCGGCGTCTTCGATCGCCTTGGCTGCAGCGTCGGCTTCTACTTCATCTTCGTCGGGAACGCGTTCGCCGTCGAGGAATTCATGGTCGACGATGTAGGAAGTCTGGAGATCCTTGAGAGCGCCGTTCAGCGTGTCGTAGTACTTGTTCACGTCGTCCTTCCAGATATCGTAGGACACGGAGTAGTACTTGGACAGTCTGAAGTTCTCCTTGAGTTCGCTGGTGTTCTGGTAGGAGAGCATGAAGAACATCGCCGCGCCGTTTTCGATCGCGTGGAGAATGCCTTCGTTGATGTCGCCTTCCATGTTGATCGGGGTGCCGGTGAAGACCTTGGAGCCGTGGTAGACCATGCCGAGGAACGGAACGGATTCGCTGGCCTTCACGTAGGTGGAGGAGGTCAGGGAGGCGTTCAGGATCACGTCTGCGTACTTCACGGCGAATGCGTTGCCTTCTTCGATCATGACGTTCGAGAAGTCTCCGCTGATGCGCTCGAGAAGGTCGATCGTGAATTCCTTGTCGTCCTCGCGGTGGTACGGCTCGTCCTCGTCAAAGTCGGAGTTCAGGTCGGTACCGAGCGTGGAGACTGCGATGGAGTCGTTGCCGTAGTCGAGATAACGCGGGGCGAACTTGTCATAGAGTCTGCCGAAGTACGCCGGGGAGATCGCGATGGCAAACGACCGGTCGAAGCTCTGGGTAGCGGCGTCGTAAGCGCGTCTGGTGGTGTAACGGTCGTCGATGGTGCGGACCGCGTGGGCCTTCAGCGAAATGCCGTCGAAGAGTTCCTGGTTGCGGATGTACACGAAGTCGAAGTCGGGATAAACTTTAAATCCCTTGGTGTTCGCGTAGTCGATGAGTTCGGAGAATCCGCTGTTGCCGCCGACCACGCGGGTCCACTTAAGACGGTAGGGGACCGTGGGGTTCATACCGCCGTTGGCGTAACCGGTGAGCTTGAAGTTCAGGTTGCTGATGCCGCGCTCGCTCAGTTCGTCGTAGATGGTCTTGATATCTTCGAAGGTGGTGAGCGGGGTGTCGACTTCCACCGGGAAGGAGAGGATGCGCTCGGTGGTCTTGACGGAGCCGAAGGTCTCGATGAAGAGCGGGATGTCGCTCTTGACGTCGGCGTCGGTCAGCTTGGTGAGGTTGCCGTTCGCGGTCATGTAATCGCGGTAGGCGGTCGCCATGCCGGTCCACTCAGCCTTGTAACCGTCGGTGACGTTCTTGGCCTTCGCGGTCTCCTCGTCTCTCAGCATGATGTACTGGATCCGGTAGGAGTTGGTGTACTTTCTCTTGGAGGTAACGGTCCATGTCGCGGAACCGGACACGGAGATGGAATCCGCCAGGTTGTACTGGTCGGACGGACGGGGCGTGAACATCGCGTACACGGTGTTGTACGGGTGCAGGGAACCGCCGCAGACCGCCATGAGGGAAGCGAGGGAGTCGCCTTCGGTGATGATGGCGAGGAAGCCGTTGTTGTAGGACTTCTCTTCTTCCGGTTCGGCGGCAGCTTCAAGTTCGGCCGTGCCGCTGTCAGCGGGAGCCGCAGCGCCGTCGACAGTGCCGGGATACGTGGTCACGACGCCGTAGTAGGGCATTCTCATGGATTCCGCGTGCTGACCGGAGATCTCATGGTACGCGTAGTCGGAGCCGTAGAGCTTGCCGGAGAGGTTGACGGACTGGCCTGCGAAATCCTTGAAGCGGATCAGCGCGCCGGAACCGTCCGGGATCACGGAGTAGCCTTCGTACTCGTTGCTGCCCGCGCCGAAGAACGGAAGCACGGACACATCCTTGAACTGGTATACGGATTCGTCGAATTCGATACCGTTCGCGGGAAGACGGACAAGCAGACCGTTGTCGTTGAGAGTGTACTCGAGGCTGAGACGGAATCTCGGCGGAGCTGCGTCGGCGCCGGTGTATTTCGTCAGGTCGTGGTCGTAGTCGAGTTCTTCGTAAGTGTAGAGCGGGCAGTAGGACTTGATGATGTTTTCAAGTTCTCTCAGCTCTCTGGCCTTGATGTCCGGGTCGCAGACGTAGACGGCCATTTCCTGAGTGATCGGGAACTTGGACACCATTTCGAGCACGCCGCGCTCGGTCAGGGTTTCGTCGTCCTTATCCTTCAGGGTGTAGAAGGATTCGAGCTTTTTGCGGTGCCAGTCCATGTCGATCTGGCTGATGATGAGTTCTTCGAAACGCTCCCGCTTGATCATACGGGGGACGAGACGGATGGTCTGCTCTTCACCCAGCGTATACTCGACGCGGATACCGTTCTTGATGTTCTTTTTGGTGATCTGGTTTCTGAGGGCGGCTTCCAGGTAGCTGTTCATCTGCTTCTGGACGTCGTTCTCGAGATAGGTAATGATGATCTGGGAGAGAAGCTGCTGCTTGACGGCGTCGGAAATGCCCTGATAGCCGGAAGCGATGTCAAAGGGGTTGGAGAAGAGCTTCTGTCCGGTCGCGAGGTCCACGAGGCAGATTTCGCCGGTGAACTCTTCGTACCAGAGCTGGTAGCCGTTCTGCTCTTTGACCATAATCATCTGAGCCAGCTTGTCGTCCGGGGTCGCATACTTCTCGTTCAGATAATCAATCAGCGGTGCGCCGTCTTCGTCAACCTTGTCGGCGTAGGCTGCCTGTGCGGGGACCACCAGAGAACCGAGAAACATTACGAGTGTCAGGAATGCTGAAACGATTCTTTTCACTTTCATATTCTTTTTCTCCTTCTCTGTACTATACGCGGTAGCTGACTTCGTTTATGATGTTCATAATGAAGCTGACGATCTTCGCCAGAAGGCTGGAGAAGAGGACGCCGATGAACATGATAAACGCCATGCCGACGATGGTGCCGATGCAGGCCAGGATGTTCTTTCCGACGGAGTAGTCGTGGGTGACCATCATCGCGAAGAACACGAGCAGGCCCATCCAGATGTAGGCGAAGGATTCGAGCATCGTGATGATGCCGCCTTCGGTTCTGGTCAGGAAGTTCGAGATGATCGTAACGGGGATGATGATGAGCGGCAGGGGAGTCAGGCAGTAGCAGCACGCGGTGAAGATGTCGGCCATGGAGCCTTCGCCTTCGAACAGGGTCGTGAGACACCAGTTGGCGACGGTCCAGAGGACCAGAGGAGCGACGACCGCGGTGATCGCGCCGACGATGTTGAAGCTGGTGGAGGGACGCGGGTTGAAGATGTAGCCCGTGCCGATCGTGCGGTAGAAGTAGGCGATGATGGTGACGAGCAGGATGACGAAGCCGGATTTGACCGAGCCGCGCTGCTCGTGCTTCAGATCCCAGAATCCGTCGAACGGATGCAGGATCACGTGGAACGCGTAGAGCAGTTCCTCTTTCAGGCTCTTGCGGCCGACCTTCAGCGCGGTGCGCTTGTTGACCTTGCCGGCGAACCCGAAGAACTTGGCCATCAGCCAGAACACGAGGATGATGGTGATCGGGATCAGCGCGAACCACTTATTCGCCCAGTTCTTGCGGATTTCCTTGTAGGATTCGGAGTAGTTTTCCGTCTCGAAGGCGGACTTGTAATACTCCATGGATTCCTCGTACTTGCCCTGACGGTACAGGGACTTGCCGATCTGGATGTACGCGGAGTCGAAGTTGTTGTTTCTCTTTAAGATCTCGGTCCAGTCTTCGATGGTGTGGTCGTACTGACGGTTGTTGTCATGCTCGAGGGCGGAGATCAGAAGGTCTGCGTACTCGGTACGGCGGTACACGACGAAGTTGTCGTTGGTCTTGTCGAGGAGGAGGATCTTCGAACCCTGGTAGGCGATGGCTTCGACGGACTGGATGTTGCCGGTCTGCTGGCCGATATCGCCGAAGACGAAGAGCAGGTCGCCGTTGTCGTCATAGGTGAAGACTTTGGAGCGCTTTTCGTCGATGATGGACCAGGTTCCCTCGGGGCCGGTCGCCGCGTCGATGATCTTGGACGCGCCGGTGATATTGGCCGTGGAGAGGTTGGTGATGCGGACTTCGCCGGACGGAGGATAGAAGCCGTTCCGCTTCATGACGTCCGCGCCGGAGGCGTTCAGCTTCTTGACCGGGGCGTAGTCGGAGCTTTTGGACTTGGAGTTGATGGCGCCCTGCTGCTGGCCCGGATCGATGGAGGAGGTCGTGACGTAGATGAAGTTGTCCTGGTCGATCGAGATGTTGTTGAACTCGGTGGACACGTACTCTTCACTCTGCGCTCTCTGCTCGTCGGTCTGGATCTTTCTCCAGATGATGTCGAGGGCGGAGATCGTGACCTTCTGCGCGCCGATGAAGCCGTAGAAGTCGCCGTTGTCGTTCAGAACGATGATGCCCTGATAGGTGGTGGAGGAGACCACGAAGAGTCGGCCGTAATCGTCCGCGACGCAGGCGATCGGCTTGTAGATCGAGCCTTCCTCGAAGAGGCTGGATTCCGGCTTGGGAATGATCTTGATGTAATTCCCTTCCGCGTCGAACATGATAATGCGGTTGTTGTCGGTATCGCAGACGTAGATGTTGTCCTCGGTGGCGAACACGCCGGAGGGGTTGTTGAAGGTATCCGGGACGCCGTGCTCGTTCGTGAAGTTGGTGATCATGAAGACGAGCTTGTAGTAGCGGTCCAGGACCACGACGCGGTTATGGGCGGCGTCCACGATGTAGACCTTCTGGTCGGGACCCACGAACAGGTCGCGCGGGTCGTCGATGCCGTCATTCACGCCCATGTAGGCGGCGTCAATGATCTGGTCCGGGACGTAGGCCGCCGGAGAGGTGAGCACCTGGCCCTGCGCGGAATAGGTGTAGGTCGCGTAAGGCGCGGCGGATGCCGTAACGGCAAGTACCGAGAGGAGCGTCAGCGCAGAGAGAAGGATTGCGAGAACTTTTTTCATTCTGACCTCCTTAGTCTTTCATGCCGCTGGAACCCATTGTCTCGATGATGTTGGACTGCGAGATAACGAAGACCAGAATCGGAACGATCATCATGACGACGGTTGCGGCTGCCGAAGCGCCCGAACGCGCGATCGTGCCGTTTGTGATCTGGGAGATCGCGTAGTTCAGTGTTTTCAGCTGTTCGGAATAGATGAAGGTGGAGGCGCCGGCGTTCCAGAGTCCCTGGAAGGAGTAGATGATGAGGGTCAGCCACGCGGGTTTGACCATCGGCATCGCAATGGACCAGAAGGTGCGGAGTTCGGATGCGCCGTCGAGACGCGCGGACTCCAGAACTTCGGTCGAGACATTGGATTCCATGAACTGCTTCATCAGGTACAGGCCGAGCGTGGAGCACCATGCCGGAACGATGATGGCGAGGTAGGTGTCGATCCATCCGAGGACGGAAAGGGTGATGAAGTTGACGATACCGGTAACGGTCGCCGTGAACATCAGGGACTTCTGAATGATCCAGAAGAAGCCCTTCGCGCCCGGGAAGTCGATCTTGGCAAGCGCGTATGCGCAGAGGGACGAGAGGACGAGGTTTCCGAAGGTGCCGCCCACGGAGATCAGGACCGTGTTGAAGATGTAACGGGAGAACGGAACCCAGGAGTCGCCCATGAGGTTAAAGAGGTCCGCGAAGTTGCCGAGGGTCGGATGCGTCACATAGAAGCGGGGCGGGAAGTAGAACAGCTCGTTCAGAGGTTTCAGCGACTGAATGACGGTGTAGTACATCGGGAGGAACATCACGATGCCGAAGAGGGTGAGAATGAACGTGATGCCCGCATCGCCGCCGGCCGACCGGTTGAGAACAACTTCATGCTTTCTTGTTCTAAGTTTTCTGGCCATGATTATTCTCCCAACTTAGATATGAGCTTGGTGACGACTACGTTCATGCCGATCATCATAAGGAAGAGCAGGAACGAAATGGCTGAAGCGTAGCCAACCTCCCAGCGGTTGTTCTGATATTCTTCGAGGTGATGCTGCAGGGTGTACGCCACGTAGTCGACCGACGGGTTGCCGGCGAGGGCCGTGACGATGCCGCCGAAGTTGAAGGAGCCGGTGATGGACATGATCGCGCCGAACATCAGCTGCGGCTTCATGGAAGGCAGGGTGATGTACCAGAGCTCCTGCCACCGGTTCTTGATGCCGTCGATGGCGCCCGCTTCGAACAGGGACTTGTTGATGCCCTGCAAGCCGGCGATGAAGGCCAGGAACGAGGTGCCGAGCGAGGTCCACAGCGCGACCGCGATACAGAGCGGCATGACGAACTTCGCGTTCTGGAAGAACAGGATCGGGGTGTCTATGACGCCCATCTGAAGCAGGAAACCGTTCATCAGACCGTAGGAGTCGGAGGAGAAGATGGTCGTCCAGATCAGGTAGACGTTGCCGGCGATGGAAGGCGCGTAGAAGACCAGCGTGACCACCGCGCGGATCCTCGGAGGCAGCTCGTTGATGAACCAAGCCACCACGAAGGAGATGATGTAGGCCGAGGGGCCCGTGACCGCCGCGAAGATCAGGGTGTTCTTCAGAGCGGTGATGAAGAGGTCGTCGTCCAGGAACAGTGTGATGTAGTTATCGAGGAAGATGAACTTCGGCCACTGGAGCATGTTGAAGGACGTGAGGCTCAGCACGAGGGAGAGCGCGACGGGAATGATGGTGAAGATGAAGAAGAGAATCATGAAGGGGGCGATCATGAAGTACGCCGTCTTGTTTCTCTTGATCAGGAACCACGTCCGCTCGCTCTTCGTCATCTCGTGGAGAGGCTTCACCTGTTTTTCGGGTTTCTTACTCATGTCTCTCTCCTTGAATTAAGATTTCAGAATTCGGAACGGTCATTGCTTATAGGAATCCAGGGCGTCGGCAGCTTCGTTCAGATACTGAGCGATCTCGGCGAGGTCGGATCCGAGTCCGGCTGCGGCTTCGCGGAGCGCTTCGGCATTGTTCGCGGCGATCGCTTCGGAGGCTTTCGTCACGGCTGCGGAGTTCTTCGCGCTGTCGCCGAGCTTATCAATGGCTTCCGCGGCCTGATCCATACGCTTGGAGGCGAGGGTCTGACCGATCTCAAGGGTTTCAAGCGAGAATTCGGTTCTCTTGCGGTTGATTTCCTTGTTGATCGTATTGATGTACTGCAAGAGGGAATCGACCGGGTCGGCGTGGTTGTTGTATGCGTTGAGGAATGCGAAGCTCGTATAACGGGCGAGGATGTACGAACCGGGGTACTGGGTGATCGCGATGGTGTGGTCCATCTGCTTCATCAGCTGGCCGTATTCGCGGGAAGTCCAGGGCAGCTCCTCGAGGGCTTCCTGGTTCGCGGTGGCGTTCTTCGCGGCGGGGCCGAGGATGGCGACCATTTCGTTGGAGTAGTCGACCTGATACTTGGTGTCGGTGTACCAGCACATGTACTCCCATGCGGCCTCGATGTCTTCGACGCCGGACATCATGACGAGCGCGGAGGTACCGGACATTGCGGTGTTGTCGATGGTGCCGTCATCGCGGACGAAGCCCGGGACGGGACCGAATTCCCACAGACCGGCAAGCTCGGTCGCGAAGATGATGATGTTGTTATACGCGGTGTAGTTCTGGATGCAGAGCGGCATTTCGCCGGTTCTGAACCGGTTCGCGAAGTCGTAAGCGGTCGGCAGCGAATACTGGGTGAACATGTTGCACATGGTCTCGAAGGCTTCGAGGGAGGTATTCGCGTCGAGGTTGATTCTCATGCCGTTGTCAGCCCACAGGTGGCCGCCCAGCTGGTACATGTACATCTGGTAGTCCTGGGACAGACCGATGGTCATGTTGTTGAACTGGAGCACGGGGATCAGGGAGAGGACTTCGTCCCAGGTCTTCGGAGGTTCCACGCCGAGCTCGGAGAGGATGTCGGTGCGGTAGAACATCATGTTCCAGGACTGGTTGTCCGGCAGACCGTAGACCTTGCCGTAGAGTTCCAGCGGGATCATGGCCGCGTCGGTGAAGCGGGTGACGATGTCGTGATAGTTGGAGAAGATCTGCTTCATCTCGCCTTTGTCGCGCTTCGTAACGTCATCCTTGCCTTCGCCTTCGTAGGCTTCCGGGTTGATGGCTACGACGGCGGAACGGATCGCGTACTGGATCGGGTCGGCGCCGGTGCCGGGCAGGGCGATATCGGGTCCGACGCCCGCCAGGACGGAGGGAAGCAGGGTGCCGCCGGCGACGAGCTTCAGGGACGCGTCGATGCCGGTGGTGGGACCGAAGTCGTTGTCCATCAGGTTGCGGCAGATCTGAGCCTGGTCGCGGTTCGCGGTGATCCAGACCTCAACCTTGCGGTCGGACTTCTGGCCGTCGGTGGTCGCCCCGAGGGAGTTATAGTCGGTGAAGAAGGAGGAGAAGAACTGTCTCAGCTCGTACCAGAAGGCCTGGAAGAAGTTGGCTTCCGCGCGGCCGAGGGGAGCTCCGGCGGGCTGGACGTCGATCCAGTCAAGTTCCAGAGGCTGGTTCTTGACGTCGTTGACCCAGGAACCGAGAGTACCGATCTGGGATTTGAGCTGTCCGAGGTTCTTCGCGATTTCGTCCTCGTCCGTACCCATCTTCCGGAGCAGACGCGCGATCTGTTCCAGAGTGGCGGAGTTCTGGGACTTGACGTTGGACATGTTCTCGATGTAGGAGATCACGTTCGTCAGGTTCATGGACTGCACGACGAGGTCGGTGACCACATCCGGGAGGACGCGGCCGAAACCGTAGTCGCGGTAGGAGTCCGGGGACGCGCCGGTCAGCTTCAGGATCGACAGGTAGTCGTTGTTGATGGAGGTCAGGATATGGGAGACCTCTCTCACGACGTTGCCCATCTCGCCGAGGGTGACTTCAAGGCGCAGGGTGTGGTGTCCGGGCTCAAGGTAGAACTGGAAGGTGTCGGCGCCGTTGTTGGCGGATTCGACCTGCCAGTTGGCATTGTAGTTGAATTTAAGGTAGTTGGCTTCCTTAAACGGGATCTCGCCGTCGAGATAGATCTTGCGGGAAGTGTACATACCCTGCAGTTCGTTCTGACGGTAACGGAAGACCACTTCGTAAAGACCCGCGGAGGGAGCGTCGAACTCGTACTCGACCCACTGGGTAGCGGTCTGCCATTTTTCGGATCCGATGGTGTTCAGCTTGATCTTGGAGGCGTCCTGGGGCTCCGTGATGGCCGACTTACGGTCATAAATCGGATACACGGTGAAGTCGGACGTGCTCGCGGGGGTCTCCGCCACGATGTGGATCTTTTCACCGGTCGCGGGGGACTTGCCGGCGACGTATTCGTCGTAGGCGGGCAGTTCCTCATAGGGGAACAGCTTGAGGTTCTGGATGACGACGTCTTCACGGACCGCGGTCAGGGAGAGCGTGTTGACGCCTTTTTCAAAGTAGAACTCGAAGGGCTCCGCGAAGTAGCTGTTCGGGTCGATCACGACGTACTCCTGCCACTCGTGCCGCACGCTGGAGACGGGACGGAGCTCGTTTCCGTTGGAGTCGACTTCGAAGCGGCCGTCGGTGTAGGCGTTCACCCAGATCTTTTTCAGAACGAGGTCGCGCACTTCCGCGAACGGGAGCTCGCCGTTGATGTAGAGACTGCGCTCGATGGAGTTCGTCTTCTCCGTCACCGAGCAGTAGTCGAGCCAGACGGCGTAGTATCCGGCGGCGGGAACATTGAATTCCCACGTGACCCGGCCGTCGTCGTGAATCATCAGAGATTTTCCGCTCTTTCCGTTGTAGTCGTTGACGACTTCGACCACGGCCGTGGTATCGGCCGCGAGGTAGTCGGTCGCCTTGACCTCAACGGTCCCCGTCCCCTTTTTCGCGTCGGCATGATCTTCGCGGTAGTCGGCGTAGGAATAGGACACGAGGGATTCGCTGATTTCCTGCAGCGTGGACTTCTGAGGGGCTTCCTCCGCTTCCTCAGCCGCGAAGACCGCGCCGGGAAGCGTGGAGGCAAACGTCAGGAGCGACAGGGCGCAGCAGATCAGCCGTTTGCTTGTGGTTTTTCTCATAGAACCATCCTCCTGCAAATTTTTGGACACGGATCCGCTGACCGACGGTTCCGCCTCCGTCCCCGTACCGGGGGAAAATGCCTTCTCCGGCGCGCTTCTCCCCTCTGGATCGGGGCAGCATGGCCGCATCCGGCAAGTTTCGGAGACCCGTTTGACAGCAACCCTGCCAACCATTATGGCGGACAATGCCGCGGATTTCTGTCAAAGAGTCCCCGGAAATCGGCGGGGAAATCCCCCGTCCGACTTTGATATGCCCATATCATAGCATAAGCGCACAAAAAAGTCAAGCGCGGACGGCGTCGGCTTGTGAAACCTCCCTCCCCTTCTCCGCCGCCTCGAAACCGCCCCTCTCCCCCCTTTTCCGGCGATCCCGGACGGAGGGGAAAAACCGCTTCGATTTCCCGGAGAAGGTCCGCTTTCATGTAATTCACACTTACATATTAAGCGATATTTTTTGTTGTTTCATTCCGGATTTTCGTTATTCTATCGTCTCATTTTCGCGATTACAGGAAGCAGGATTTTTGAATGTAAACACAAATTACAGTTACACGTGTCGCTCCCCTGAGAGCTTTGTGTCGGGCGGGTGATGGAAGAACGCTTGTTTTTGTGCATTTTCAACATTTTTTCGGTTAAAATTTCTACGTGTATTCAAGTTGCACAAATTTGTTCCAGACTCCTCCGAGGAGTGAAATCGGAGGGGACGAAGGGCGGATTGAAGAGCGCTCAGCCGTTTCGGATCCGTTCGATAGCGTCTTTCACGGCGCGGATCACTGCTCGGGCGTCTTCTTCCGTTGTCTCGCGGCCCAAAGAGATCCGCAGAGCCGAGGAAGCCCGGTCCCGGTCCCCGGTCATGGAGAGGAGGACGCGGGAAGGTTCCTCGTTCCCCGCGTGACAGGCGGATCCCGCGGAGAGCATCACACCCGCCAGTCCGCAGAGCAGGGACGCCGCTTCCCCGCCGACTCCGCGGAAGGACAGATTCGCGATCCCGGGCAGTCTCTCCCCCTCCCCGCTGCGGACCGTCCCCGGCAGGCTCAGAAGCTCCGCTTCGACGAAATCCCGCAGAGCCGAGATCCGCCGGGCGTCTTCTTCCATCTTTTCCGCCGATTCTTCCGCCGCTTCGCCGAAGGCTGCGATCAGAGCCGCCGGGACCGTGCCGGGACGCTTTCCGCCCTCCTGTCCTCCGCCGAAGGTCCGGTTCGGGAATTCCCCCGCGATCTCTCTCCGGACGAACAGCGCGCCGACGCCCACCGGCCCGTGGAGCTTGTGGGCCGACAGGGACATGAGATCGGCCTCCGTCTCCTTCGCGTTCACGGGGATCTGGCCCGCCGCCTGTACCGCGTCCGTGTGGAAGAGTGCCCCCCGCACATGAGACACCCTCGCCCATTCCCCCACCGGCTGAACGACGCCAGTCTCGTTGTTCGCAGTCATGACGGAGAAAAAGGACGCCCGCGGGATCTCCTCCTCACGGGGGACCGGAACGACGCCGCCTTCCGATACGGGCAGAAGGACGAGCTTCCCTTCCCCGTTCCCGATCCGCCCGGCCGCCTCCGCCGCGGACTTCAGAACCGCGTCGTGTTCGATCGCCGAGACGGCAAGGACCGGGGGGCCTCCGCGGATCTCACAGGCAAGCCGGAAGCCCGAGAAGACCGCCCAGTTGTCGGATTCTGTCCCGCCGGAGGTGAAGAAGATCTCCTCCGGGTCCGCTCCGATCAGCGCCGCCACCTGCGCCCGGGCCTTTTCGATCCGGTCCGCCGCCGCCTGTCCCGCTTCGTGGAGGGAAGAGGGGTTCCCGGGCATCCGCGCCGTCTCTTCGAACACGGCCAGCGCGCGTTCCGAGATGGGGGCGGAGGCGGCGTAGTCGGCATAAACGGTTTTCATCCGGCATTCCTCCCGTTCTGTGATTTTCCTTCCATATTATAGTGCATCCGCCGTGATTCGTCAACCGTTCCGACGGTAAAGCGCAAAAAAAGAAACGCGCTCCCTTTTCTGGGATGACGCGTTTCTGTTCTATCCGATTCCGACGGACGGTGACAGAAGGTTTTCTTCCTTTATATTATGCCGCTCAGCCCCATCTGCCTCTGCCGCCCCATCCGCCGTCGGGGGGATTGCCTCCGGGACCTCCGCCGAATCCGCCTCGTCCGAATCCCCCGCCGCCGGGCATCATGGACGCGGGAATCTCATCGAGCTGTTGGCCGTTGACGATGATGGTGCCGCCGTTATAGACCGCTTCATAATCGTAGTCGAAGGAGGACACCTGGGCCGTGATGTCTATGGTGCCGCCGTTGACGTAGATGGATCCGTTGGCGTCGATGGCGTCCGTGTCCCCGGGGCCCATGACGACGGTGAGTTCCCCGCCGTTGATCTCCACCGTCGGAGAGAAGGCGGAACTCTTGCGGCTGGCGTTGATCCCGTCGTCGGAGGCGGTGATCCCGACCGTGCCGCCGTTGATCTGGACGTAGGTCGCCTCGATCCCCTCGGAGGCGTTCAGCGTCAGAGTTCCGCCGTCGATCTGCACGAAGCTGGTCCCCTGGATCGCGTCGGACTTCGCGCTGATATTCCAGGTCCCCCCGCCGATCCAGATACTGCCGCGGGAATCGTCGTCCTCGTTTTCTGAATGCACCCCGTCCTTGTCCGAGGTGACGGAGAACGTCCCGCCCGAGACCGCGACGGAATCGTTGGCTTCAAAGGAATCGAGGGCCGACGCGACGGTCCAGCTGCCGCCCGTGATTTTGATCTCGTCCTTCGAAGTGATCCCGTTGCCCTTCGCCGAAAGGACCGTCAGGCTTCCGAGGCCGTTCAGGACCAGATCGTCCTTCGAGAAGATCACGGCGTCGGTGTTCGTTCCGGTTTCCGTGTCCGAACGGAAGGTCCCCGTCACGGCGAGGGTGTTCTCCGATCCCTCCGCGGTGGTGACGAACACCTTATCCGCCTCGAGGACATAGATCGCCGGGAAATCGTCGTTTTCGATGCTCACGCCGTCGAGGACCAGCTGGACCTTGTCGGACTTGTCTACGTCGATCCGGACCGTGCAGTCTGACGCGGATCCCGAGAGGACGTAGACCCCCTCCGCCTCCACGTCGACGGTCTGACCGTCCGCGAGCGTAAGCCGGACCGCGTTCGAGAGATCCGCGTTCTGGGTGAGGTCGCGCTCGGTGAAGAGATCCCCGTCGGCGAGCAGGCCGTTTTCATACATTGTATAGGACGCGGTCACCGCCCGGTATTCGCCGGAGACGGAAGAAGATACCGCCGCGTTCTCCGCCGAAGGGACCGGACGATCCTCCGTGTCCGTCTTTTCCGCCTGCCGCTCCGCTTCCGCCTGCTGCTCCTCGTCTTCCTGCACGCTGTCCGATCCGGTCCGCGCTTCGTACTCCGCGATGATCTCGGAGAAGGATCTCTGCGTTTCCGGCTCCGGGGAAGTCTCCGTCAGATCGACGCTTTCGATCCCGTCCGAAGCGAGGCGCAGCGTTCCGCATCCCGCCGCCGTCAGGCAGACCGTGCCCGCGAGCAGGACCGCCGCTATTTTTTCAATTGTCTTTTCCAAGTTTGTCCTCTTTCCCCGGTCCCCCGTTCGGAAACCGCCTTTCTGTTTTCTGCACACAGTATACCCCGCGAATCTGAGGAATACGGGGCGGGAATGTGAAGGTTTCCTGATTTTTCCGTGAGCCTCGGCGGGAAGGAGAGAAGAAAACCGGAGCCAGCGCCTTGTTTTTGTCGTTTTCATCCGAAAAAGCCGGGGGCGGGGGATCAATCTTCTGCCTCTTTACTCACTTGACACGCTCCCCTTTTTGGTGTATGATGAATTCGGAAGAATACCATCAATTTATAAGGAAAGGTTTACCTGAAAATGAAAAAGCTCATCTCCCTCGCGCTGTGTCTCTGCCTGATGCTCCCGGTCTTCGCCGGATGCTCGGAGAACGGAAACACGGACGAACCCGCTCCCGCTCCCACGAACACCGACGTGCCTTCCGCCGACGCAGGGGACGCCGCTGAGACGGAACCGAAGTCCTTCCGCGCCAACATCCCCGAGGGGACCGATTACGGCGGAGAGACCTTCACCGTGCTGACCTACCCGAACGACGGCGGCATCTGGGGCGACGTGGACTGGAGCGCGGAGGAAATCACCGGCGAAGGCCTGAACGACGCGGTCTACAACCGGATGAAGTACGTCGACGATCTGCTCAACGTGAAGGTCACCCCGGCGTACATGACCGGCTCCGGCGACACCTCCACCCTGACCAACTCCGTGAACTCCGCGGACGGCGCGTATCAGATCGCCACCCTCGCGATGCAGAACTCCTTCAGCATGGCGCAGAACGGCATCACCCACGAGCTCAACGCCTTCGCGAAGAACGGCACCCTCGATCTCACCGCTCCCTGGTGGGACGGCAACATCCTCGGCGACCTCTCCATCATGGGCATGAACTTCGCCCTGACCGGGGATATCGGCACCATGTACAAGAAGTCCATCGGCGTCATCATGTTCAATAAAGTGATCCTTGCGGACCATCAGCTCGACAACCCCTACGAGATCATGCGGGAGGGCGGCTGGACCATCGACAGAATGGTGGAAATGGGCACACAGGTCTCCGAAGACCTGGACGGCGACGGCGCGATGACTCAGGAAGACCGCTTCGGCCTGATCTGCTTCTGCGACATGATCGCCCTCGCCATGATCGGCTGCGACGTGGACTTCTGCTCGAAGAACGAAAGCGACATTCCCGAAAACACCTTCATGAGCGAGCGGGCGGTCTCCGTGGTCGAGAAGCTCTCCACCCTCATGTACAACCCGGATATCACCTACTCATGGTCCCGGGCCGGCGTCGGCGAACAGCCCGCGTTTGCGATGTACCAGAGCGACAAGTCCCTCTTCTACTACGGCGAGCTCCATGCCGTGGCGACCATGAGAGACATGGACTCCGATTTCGGCATCATGCCCATGCCCAAGTACGACGAGAGCCAGGACGGCTACCACCACTGCGTGAACCCGAACGTCTGCGCCACCATCGTGATTCCGAAGGACAACATCCAGTACGAAAAGACCGGATACGTGACGGACGCTCTCGGCGCGGCCTCCAAGAACATCCTGACCCCCGCCTACTACGAGATCAACCTCAAGGGCAAGGTCTCCCGCGACGAGGAATCCACCCAGTCCCTCGATATCATCATCTCCTCCATCAAGTATGACATCGGCTATCTCGGCGGCTTCGGCATCAGCTCGATGCTGTACAGCATGGCCGACAGCTACAACACCGACCTCGCGTCCCAGTATCAGAAGATCACGAAGGTCGTGAACAAGTCCCTCGACAAGATGGTCTCGAAGTTCGAGGCTCTCGCGGACTGAACCGGCAAAGATCGGAATCCCGCCGTCTTCTCCCCCATCAAGGGAGCGGGCGGCTTTTTCCTTTTTCACCCATATTCCCGCTGACAACGGTTCTACTAATCACTAGCCGCTCCTCATTCCTAATTCCTAATTTCTCCCCGCCTTTTTGCCGGATTCTCTTGCAAAACCGGCGGTATTTTGGTATACTGTATGGATGGAACAACCTATGATCCGGGGTGCCCGGAAATATGCGAAAAAGGCTGGTGAATCCCTTGTCCCTTGTCAATATGCGGGATCTGCTCGACGCGGCGGAAAAAGGCGGGTATGCCGTCGGTGCGTACAGCGTAGCGAACATGGAGTGCATCCGCGGCGTGATCGAAGCCGTGGAAGCATGCCGCGCTCCCGCGATCATTCAGATAGCCGAATCCCGGCTTGCCCACTCCCCCCTGTATCTGATCGCCCCGATGATGCTCGCCGCGGCCAGACGCGCATCCGTCCCCGTGGCCGTCCATCTGGACCACGGCAAGACGCTGCCCTGCATCCGCGAAGCGCTGGAACTGGGCTTTACCTCCGTGATGTGCGACGGATCCGCCCTTCCCTTCGGGGAGAATCTCGCCCTGACGGCAGAAGTCGCGCGGATGGCGGCCCCCTACGGCGCGGCGGTGGAGGCGGAAGTCGGCCGGGTCGGCAAGACCGAAGAGGGCGGAAACGCGGAAGGGATGATCGCCTCCGTCGACGACTGCGCCCGGATGGACGAGATCGGAGTGGACGCGCTGGCGGTCGGGATCGGCAACGCCCACGGGATCTACACAGCCGCCCCCAACCTGCGCTACGACGTGCTCGAACAGATCCGCGGCAGACTCCGCGCCCATCCCGTGCTCCACGGCGGCAGCGGACTGACCGACGAGCAGTTCAGACGCGTCATTTCCCTCGGAATGAGAAAAATCAACATTGCCACCGACATTTTCATGGCCCAGGCGGGCGCGTGCGATGGCACCGACATTTTTGCGAACATCCGGTCCTCGGTCGGCGCCGTTCACGCGGTGGTCGAGCGGTATGCCCGCCTGTTCGGAAGCGAAGGAAAGGCATGAACGATATGATCCGCTTTGATCTCGAAAAACCTCTGCACATCATCCCCGTAGGCCGGGTTGCGATCGACTTCAATCCCACGGACTACAACCGGCCCCTGAACGAGAGCTCGAACTTCAACAAATACCTCGGCGGATCCCCGGCGAACATCGCGGTGGGAATGGCGCGGCTCGGCAACCGGGTCGGCTTCCTCGGACGCGTCTCCGACGACCAGTTCGGGACCTTCGTCACGGATTTCTTCAAGAACGAGGGGATCGACACCTCCCACATCTTCCGCTGCGAGCACGGCGAGAACCTGGGGCTGACCTTCACGGAAATGCTCTCCCCCACTCAGTCTTCGATCCTGATGTACCGCGAGGGGGTCGCCGATCTCCAGCTCTGCACGGCCGACGTGGACGAGGAATATATCAAGTCCTCCGCCTGCCTGCTGATCTCCGGGACCGCGCTCTGCACCTCCCCCACCCGCGAGGCGTCCTTCAAGGCCCTGACCTATGCTCTGAAAAACAAGGTCCCCGTTGTGTTCGACGCCGACTACCGGGCCTATACGTGGAAAAATGACGACGAGATCGCCATCTACACCTCCCTCGTTGCGGAAAAGGCGGATATCATCCTCGGAAGCCGCGAGGAATTCGACCGCATGGAACGCCTCCTCGGCCTTGACGGAACGGACGAAGCATCCGCCGATTACTGGCTCGGCAAGCGGGCGTCGATCTGCATCATCAAGCACGGCAAGGCGGGCTCCTCCGCATACAGCCGCGAGGGGAACTATCTCGTGAAGCCCTTCCCTGTCGACGCGCTCAAGGGCTTCGGCGGCGGGGACGGGTACGCGAGTTCCTTCCTGCACGCGCTGATGGCCGGCGAGAGCCTCCCCGACGCCCTCGAAAAAGGAAGCGCCTCCGCCGCGATGCTGGTGGCAAGCCACGCCTGCAGCCGCGACATGCCGAACGAAGAGAGTCTCGGCGCGTTCATCCGCGAAAAGAAAGCGATCCACGGCACCGTCGTCTCCCCGCTCTGATCCCGAATCAAAAAACTGAACATATACGAAGGAGAATCTCCCGACATGGACGGAATCAAAATCATGAAGCCCTTTATCGGCGGGCAGTTCATCGAAAGCAAGTCCGAAAAGTTCAACACCATCTACGATCCTTCCACCGGGCATGAGATCGCGAAGGTCCCCTGCTGCACGAAGGAAGAGGTCGAATCCGCCATCTCCGCCGCGAAAGCCGCGTTCCCCGCATGGCGCGACACCCCGGTCCGCAAGCGCGCGTCCATCATGATGAAGCTCCGCAACCTCATCGAGGAGCACATGGACGAGCTGACCCTCCTCTGCGCCACCGAAAACGGCAAGTGCTGGAGCGAAGCGGCCGGCGACGTGGGCAAGGCGCTGGAAATGACCGAACTCGCCTGTTCCGCCCCCTCCCTGCTCATGGGCGAGAGCCTGATGAACACCTCCTCGGGCTACGACACCACCCTCTACCGGGAACCGATCGGCGTCTTCGCGGGCATCGCTCCCTGGAACTTCCCCGCCATGATCCCCGTCGGCTGGATGGCCCCGCTCTGCATCGTCTGCGGCAACGCGTTCGTGCTGAAACCCGCCTCCACCACCCCCATGACCTCCCTGCGCTTCGCCGAGCTTTATAAGGAAGCGGGCGTTCCCGACGGCATTTTCAACGTCGTTCCCTGCTCCCGCAACGAGGCCGAGCTCTTCCTCACCCACGAGGACGTCCGGGGCGTCACCTTCGTCGGATCCACCTCCGTCGGAAAGCACGTCTACGCAACGGCGGCGGCGAACGGAAAGCGGGTCCAGTGCCTCTGCGAAGCGAAGAACCACGCCCTCGTCCTCGCCGACGCCCCGATCACCCGCACGGCGGCCGGAATCATGAATTCCGCCTTCGGATGCGCGGGCGAACGCTGCATGGCCCTGCCCGTCGTCGTGGCGGAGGAGTCCATCGCGGATCAGCTCGTCGCCGAGATCGTCCGCCTCTGCAAGGAACAGAAGGTCGGCCCGGCCTACGACAAGACCTCGAAGCTCGGACCCGTGGGCTCGAAATCCCATCAGAAATTCGTCCTCGACTGGATCGAGAAGGGCATCGAAGAAGGCGCGGAGCTCATCCTCGACGGCCGGAACGTCAAGGTCGAAGGCTATGAAGACGGCTACTACATCGGCCACACGATCTTCGACCACGTCACCGAGGACATGACCATCGGCACCCGGGAGGTCTTCGGTCCCGTGCTCTGCATCAAGCGCGTGAAGGATTTCGAGGAAGGCCTGGCCCTCATGAACCGCAATCCCTTCGCCAACGGCTCCGTCATCTTCACCCAGAGCGGCTACTATGCCCGTGAATTCGCCCGCAGAACGGACGGCGGCATGGTGGGCGTCAACGTCGGCATCCCGGTTCCGATCGGCGTCTTCCCGTTCTCCGGCCACAAGCAGTCCTTCTTCGGCGATCTCCACTGCCACGGCAAGGACGCGTTCCGCTTCTACACCGAATCGAAGAACGTCACCGTCCGCTGGTTCGACGAGG
Organism: uncultured Ruminococcus sp.; assembly: GCA_902782445.1. Taxonomy (GTDB): domain Bacteria; phylum Bacillota; class Clostridia; order Oscillospirales; family CAG-272; genus UMGS1696. Next base: position 10,292 of record CACZNC010000031.1, on the reverse strand, counting down.
AAGAAATGAAGAAAGAGCACGTTTCCACCTGGGACGGCTCCCTCTGATCCCCGCAGTCTGAATCCAACTCAACATAAACCGAAGGAGAAAATCCACATGAACAAGCTGAAAATCGGAATCGTGGGCGCGGGCCGGATCGGCAACGTCCACGCGGAATCCATCACCTATCACATCCCCGAGGCCGAGGTCGTCATGGTCACCGACGTGATCGAGGCCAACGCGAAAAAGCTGGCGGAGCGGTTCGGCGTCCCGAAGTATTCCGCGGATTTCATGGATATCGTGAACGATCCCGCGATCGACGCGGTCCTCGTCTGCTCCCCCACCCCGACCCATGCGGATATCACCATCGCCGCTCTGAAGGCCGGGAAGCACGTGTTCTGCGAAAAGCCGGTGCACACCTCCCTCGAAAAGATCAAGGAAGTCGCCGATGTCGCCGCGGAGACCGGGAAGAAGCTCCAGATCGGCTTCAACCGCCGCTTCGACCACAACCACCGCCACGTGCAAAAACTCGCCGCAGACGGGACCCTCGGGAACGTCGAGATCGTCAAGATCACCTCCCGCGACCCGGAGCCGCCGTCCCCCGAATACGCGGCTTCCTCCGGCGGACTGTACATCGACATGATGATCCACGACTTCGACATGGCTATGTTCCTCGCGGGCTGCGACGTGACCGAGGTCTACGCGATGGGCACAAGCCTTGTTGACAAGCGGATCGGCGAGGCGGGAGACGTGGACACCGCCATCGTCACCCTGACCTTTGAAAACGGCGCCCTCGGCGTGATCGACAACAGCCGCAGAGCCGCCTACGGGTACGACCAGCGCGTCGAGGTCTTCGGATCCCTCGGCATGGCGGCGGACGAGAACGACGGGGACTCCACCGTGAAGGTCTCCACCGCATCCGGAGTCGTCGGGGACAAGCCCCAGTTCTTCTTCCTCGAACGGTACATGGCCTCCTTCACCGAGGAAATGCGCCAGTTCATCCGCGCCATCCGCGAGGACACGGAGGTTCCGGTCGGGATCCACGCGGGCTATATGAGCGTCGTGCTCGCCAAAGCCGCGAAGAAGTCCCTCGACGAACACCGTCCCGTGAAGATCAGCGAGATCTGCGGGGGCTGACATGGAAGAAAAGATCATCAAAGCCCGCGGTCCCCATCCCTTCGGGCTCCGCTGGCTGGCGAAGATGGACGGTCCCCACGCCGACATGCTCATGGACTTCGGCGTGTACCGCATGAAGAAGGGCGACGTCTGGGAAGAGGACGCCGCGCTGGAAAAAGCCGCCCTGCTCGTTTACGGCGAAGTGAAATTCGAATGGGACGGGAAGGAACACGCGGAAAACCGGGAGAACTGCTTCGACGTGCCCCCCACCGCCCTCCACGCGGACAAGGCGACGAAGGTGAAGATCACCTGCCTCTCCGACGAAGCGGAGCTCAATCTGCTGAGAACGGACAACGAGACCGCGTTCGGCTCGAAGCTCTATCTGCCCGCCGACACCCCGGACGAATTCCGCGGCGCGGGACTGATGCGGGAGACGAGCACCCGGATCGTCCGCACGATCTTCGACTATTCGAACGCGCCCTACGCGAATCTCGTTCTCGGCGAGGTCATCGGATTCCCGGGCAAGTGGAGCAGCTATCCGCCCCACCATCACCCCCAGCCGGAGATCTATTACTACAAGACCAATCCTGAAAACGGATTCGGCTACGGCGAGCTCGGCGACGACGTGGTGAAGGTGCAGAACAACGACACCGTGTTCATCGCCCCGGGTCTCACCCATCCCCACTGCACCGCCCCGGGCTACGCGCTCTGGTATCTCTGGGCGATCCGCCATCTGGACGGCGATCCCTACCGGCAGCCCGACTACCCGGTGTTCCTCAAAGAACATCTCTGGGTGATGGAGCCGGAAAGCAAGTATTGGGGCGACCGGGCCTGAGTTTCCCCGGATCCCCCTTCCCATCCGGTATTTCAAGGAGGTTTATGGAATGGAAACCATTCGTCTGACGATGGCGCAGGCGCTGGTCCGCTTCCTCGACGCCCAGTACGTGGAACTGGACGGGCGGGAGACCAGATTCGTCAACAATATGTTCGGCGTCTTCGGGCACGGATGCGTCGTCGGCGTCGGTCAGGCTCTTCAGCAGGGCGGTCACAGCATCCGCTTCCTGCAGGGCAAGAACGAACAGAACATGGCTCTGGCGGCTACCGCGTTCGCCAAGCAGAAAAACAGAACGGAGATCATCCCCTGCGTGTCGTCCATCGGCCCCGGAGCCATGAACATGGTCACGGCGGCAGGCTGCGCGACGGCAAACCGGATCCCCCTGCTCCTGCTCCCCGGCGACACCTTTGCCTGCCGTCAGCCCGACCCGGTGCTCCAGCAGGCTGAGTTCTTCGGATCCTTCGGCCAGACCGTGACGGACGCCTTCCGGGGGGTCTGCCACTACTTCGACCGCATCGAGCGTCCCGAACAGCTCATGACCGCGGCTCTTCACGCCATGCGGGTCCTCACCGATCCGGCGGACACGGGGGCGGTCTGCCTCGCGATGCCCCAGGACGTGGAGGGGGAGGCCTACGACTATCCCGTCTCCTTCCTGCGCCGCCGCGTGTGGCACCTCGACCGCAGGATCCCCACCGCAGCCCAGACGGAACGGGCCGCCGCGATCATCCGGGAGGCGAAGAATCCCCTCGTGATCTGCGGGGGCGGCGTGCGCTACTCCTATGCGGGTGACGCTCTGCTCCGGTTCTGCGAGGCGTCCGGGATCCCCTTCGCCGAGACCCAGGCGGGCAAAGGGACCCTCCCCTGGACCCATCCCCTCAATCTCGGCGGGATCGGCGTGACGGGCACCCAGTCCGCGAACCGGATCGCGCAGAAGGCGGACGCCGTGATCGCGGTCGGGACAAGGCTCTCCGACTTCACGACCAGCTCGAAATGGCTCTTCACGGAGGGCTGCAAATTCGTGACCCTCAATATCTGCCCCTTCGACACGGTGAAGCTCGACGCGGAACCCATGCTCTGCGACGCGCGGGAAGGGCTCGACGCTCTCAGGACCGCCCTCGCCGGATATCGCGCCTCGAACGGGGACGACGTGAAGGCCGAACGCGACGCATGGCTCAAGATCGCCGACGGCTGGTATCACAGGGAAGATCCCCGCGGCCTCACCCAGACCCGGGCCCTCGGGATCATCAACGAATTCATGAAGCCCTCCGATGTGGCCGTGGGAAGCGCGGGAAGCCTGCCGGGCGATATGCAGCGTCTGTTCCGCCCCGGCGAGAGGGACACCTACCACATGGAATACGGCTTCTCCAACATGGGCTACGAGACAAACGGCGCCCTCGGCGTGAAGCTGGCCTGCCCGGAAAGCGAGGTCTACACCTTCTTCGGCGACGGCACCTACCTGATGGCCCACTCCGAGCTCGTCACCTGCCTGCAGGAAGGTCTGCGGGTCCACTTCTGCCTCTTCGACAACTCCGGGTGGGGCTGCATCGAGAACCTGCAGAACAACCAGGGCGAGGACACCTTCGGCACGGAGTTCCGCTTCCGCAATCCCGCGACGGGCGAGCTCGACGGACCCCTCATGCCCCTCGATTTCGCGAAGAACGCCGAGGCATACGGTCTGAAAGCGTATTCCATCCATACGGAGGAAGAACTCAAAGCCGCCCTTGCCGACGCGCTGAAGCAGGACAGGCCCGTGCTCTACGACATCAAGGTCCTGCCCGGCTCCATGACCCCCGGCTATGACAGCTGGTGGCGCGTGGGCGTCGCGGAGGTCTCCGAAATGCCGCGGGTGCGCGAAGCCTACGACTCCCTTGTCAGCCACGTGAAGGACACGCGGAAATTCTAATCTATCAGGAGAGTGTGCGATATGCTCGATCAGAATAAAGTAAAACTCGCCATCGCCCCCATCGGCTGGACCAACGACGACATGCCCGATCTCGGCGGCGAAAACACCTTCGAACAGTGCGTCAGCGAAATGGCCCTCGCCGGATTCAAGGGGAGCGAGATCGGCAACAAATACCCCAAAGACGTCGCCGTTCTCAAGCACAAGCTGGATGTGAGAGGGCTGACGATCTGCAACGCGTGGTTCTCGACCCTCTTCATTTCGGAGCCCCTCGAAGTCACCGTGAAGAACTTCATCGCCCACCGGGACCGCCTGAACGCCCTCGGAGCGAAGGTCATCGGCGCCTCCGAACAGGGGGACTCCATTCAGGGGAAAGACCTCAACATCTTCGGATCCTCCAAGCCCGTCTGGACCGACGATCAGTGGAAAAAGGTCGTCGAGGGCTACAACGAACTCGGCAGACTGGCGAAAGAGGCCGGCATGACCCTCACCCTGCATCACCACATGGGCACGGGCGTGCAGACGGCGGAGGAGATCGACCGGTTCATGGAATCCGTGGATCCCGATCTCGTCTACCTGCTCTTCGACAGCGGCCACCTCACCTTCGCCGGCATCGATCCCCTTCCGGTCCTGAAAAAGTACGTCGGCCGGATCCGCCACGTGCACCTGAAGGACGTCCGCCTCCCGATCCGCGACCAGGCGCAGAAGGAGGGCTGGAGCTTCCTCACGGCTGTGCGGAACGGCGTCTTCACTGTCCCCGGCGACGGAGACGTGGATTTCGCCCCGATCTTCTCCGTGCTTGAAGAAAAGGGCTACGAGGGCTGGGTGGTCGTCGAGGCCGAACAGGATCCCGCCAAGGCCAATCCCTTCGAATACGCAAAGATGGCGAGACAGTACATCCGCGAAAAGACGGGACTGTAAGCCGCAGCCGATTCCTCATTCCATATCCGTCCGGATCTTTTTCCGGGCGGTTTTTTGCGTTTTTTCGGCGGAAGGCGTAATTTTTCCGCGGCTCGTCCGTATATAGGGACAGAGACATCGGACCGGCTTTCTCCTTCGATCCTCTTTTCGGCTGACCCGGCGGGGACGGGTTGAACTGCTCTCCGGGAAATGGTATAATACAGGGGAAATCAATCCGCTCATATCAAACCGAAAGGAGGGGATCGGGACGCTTCTTTTCACCGTGGAGGCGGAACGTCTCGGGGAGGACGACCGCCATGAAATCGGAAAGCTCTACGAGAAAACGCGGGGACAGACGGCAGGGATGATCCGCCGCATCCTCGCCCTGGCCCCGGGGGAGAGTCAGGAGCTTGTGGACGATCTGACCGAGGAGGTCTATCTCAAAGTGATCCGGTACCGGGAACGGTTCCTCCGACAGCCGGAAGAGATGCAATACGGATGCCTCGTCATGATGATCCGCAACGTCTGCACGGATCACCAAAGACGCGCCGGGCTGATCCGCTTCTCCCCGCTCCCGCCCGAGGAAGAGGAAGAATCCGCCCCCTCGGAGTCCGGGATCCGGAAGCGGCTCCGGGAGACGGCGGAGGAGGGAGAAGATCCCCCGGAAACCCTGATCCGGCGGGAGACTGCCGAAACCGTGCGCCGCGCCATCGACCGGCTCGATTCCCCCGCCCGGGAGATCGTCGTCGAGCGGTACTACTTCGGACGGAGCTACGGGGAGATCGCCCGGGAACACCGGATGAGTTCCTCCGCCGTCGGGGTCGTGCTGCACAGAAGTCTCAAAAAAATCGGAAAGGAGCTTCATGATTATGTCCGGGAAGAATGACCTGCCGAAGACCGCCCTCCGGGAAGGATCGGAAGCATGGCTCAGGGAAGAGATCCGCGTCATGCGATCCATCGACGGAGGGGAGCACCCCGTCTCGCCGGAAACGGACAGGAGGATCCGCCGGGCGCTGAAACGGGACGGGCTCCGGGAGAAGATCGGGCCCCTCGTCCGCGGATTGAGAGCCGCAGGGTTCGGGCTGGTGTTCGCCGCCGCCCTTCTCTTCGCGTTCTTCATGACCGTCCAGCCGGTGCGCGCCGCGTTCTGGGAGGCCGTCGTGAACTGGTACGGGGACGCCGTCAACGTGCGCTTCGCCGCGGACCGTCCCCTGCCTTCCACGGTCGAGGCGGTGCGCTATCCCTCCTTCATCCCGCTGGGCTGGAGGCTGGAATCGGCGGACGCGGGCTCCGCGGCGGTCCACTACGATCTGACGAACGACGAGGGGGCCTATATCTTCGTTTTGCAGGCGGTGGCGGACGAGGCGAACGAATCCTGGTTCGACGGAGAGGACATGACGGTCGAGACCCTCAAGGTCAACGGCTCCGAGGCGCGGCTCCTCACCCACCCGGACGGCACGCTGAGCCTGACCTGGACGGACGAATACAATTTCATCCTGACGGGGATGAAAGTCAAGGCTTCCCTGCTCGTGCGGATCGCGGAAAGCATGAAATGAACGGAAAGGCGGATTGATTTCACATGAAACGGAATACAAGACTCTTTACCCTCGTCCTGTCCGCGCTCCTTCTCTTCGGGGGATGCCGGAGTACGGACGGCGGCGGGGAAAACAAGATCCCCGAGATTCCGGCGGGGATCATCACGGCGGATGATCTGCCGGATAATACGGGAGCGACGGGGATCCTCACCCATATTTTCACATCCGCGGGGGAACTCGTGCCCGCGGGAATCGAACTGTATTCGAATAGTCTGCTCTTCGACACGGAGACCGGGACGCTGCGGGGCGTCGGACTGCACCCGGATTCCGGCTGTTTCTACGGGGAGTTCCGGGAAGGAGCGGGGATCGTCTGCATGCGGGCGTTCGAGGTTCCCGAGGACCGGTTTCTGAAAGCCGGCGCCGTCCGGGGAAACACGTTCGCCTACATCCTCGAAAAGAACCAACTCTATACCGAATCAAACGCCCCGGCTCTTGAACTCTTCCTCGCGGACGCCGAAACCGGAGAATCCCTCGGGGAAGCCGATCTCACGGGACTTTTCGCGGGGACCTTCGCAAACAGCGTGAACATCACGTGCATGAAGATCGACGCGGACGGAGCCGTCCTCGTGCTGTCAGAAGGCGGAGGAGGACAGATCGGCGTCCTCTCCCCGGACCTCAGGCAGAGATGGATCCATTCCCTCCCCTCCGGGATCGCTTCTCCCGAGCTGATCGAGGACCGCGACGGAACGCCGTACATCATATACAGAAAGACCCAGAACGGCGTCTGGACGGCGGTTCCCTTCGACAAGGAAAGCGGGAAGACGGGGGACGAGATCTATCTTTCCGCCGACACCGCAGGATATTCGAACCGCGAGTACTGCCTCACCGACGCGGGGGAGTTCGTCTGGCGGGACGACACAGGTGTCTGGATCCGGAAGGAGCAGGAAGACGGGACTTTTTCGCCGGAACTGTGCATGAGCTGGCAGAATTCCAACTGCAAAAACGGCGAAATCAAGCTCTGTGCCGCGCCCTCCGAAGATCTGCTCCTGTTGTCCGACGGGGAATTTTCGTCAATGGGCGTCCCCGCGCTGTGGCGGTCCTCGGAGGACGTCGATCTCTCGTCGCTGTCGGTGATCGAGCTCGCCGGCACCGTCCAGATCCCGGATTTCGTTGCCTCCTCCGTCGTGGAGTTCAACAAGACCCACCCGGGCATCCGCATCGCGGTGAAGGACTATTATACCTCCACCGGGTACTGGGACGCCCCCTCGAAGCTGCTGCTCGACATCCTGACGGGAGCCTACCGTCCGGACATCGTGATCGGAAGGCTGGGAGAGAACGACATGAACTATTTCCGGGAGCACGGCATGACGCTCGATCTCGGGCCCTATCTCGACCGGGATCCGGCGGTGAACCGGGAGAACGTCTTCGGATGCCTGCAAAAGACCTTTGCGACGGAGGAAGGCGGGATGTGGGCGATCCCCGACGAGTTCAGCGTCCGCACCCTCGTTGCCCCGGATTCCTACTGGAAGGGCGCGGGAGGCGGCAGTGACGGTTGGACCCTCTCCGAACTGCTGGACGCGGCGGATTCCCTGCCCCGGGACATGATCCTGATGCAGGGGCTGACGAAGCAGAACGCCGCGTCGAAGCTCCTCGGGCAGAACGGCTACGGCGCGTTCTTCGACCGGGAAAGCGGGACCTGCTCCTTCGACGATCCGCTCTATCTGCGGTGGCTGGACTTTCTGCTCTCCCTGCCGAAGGACGAGGCGGAGCTGAAAAAATCCTCCGAATTCGAACGGATGGAAAACGAGGAGAAATACGAAATCTACTGGAACGGAAAGGTCGCCCTGTCCTCCCTGACGATCAGCGACTTCAGCTCCGTTCTCTCCCCCACGTTCACCTTCGGGACGCGGGAGTGGTCGTTTGTCGGCTATCCCTCGGACGGAGGCAGCCCTGGCACGACGGTGGAAAGCGAGCTGGTGTTTGCCGTTATGAGCTGGGCGGAGGAGCCGGATGAATCGTGGGAATTCATTCGGTCCGTGGTCTCCGAAGAGGACGGGATATCCCATATCCGCTTCCTGGGGATGTCGATTCTGAAAAGCAATCTGAGGAAAGAACTGGACATCGCGGACAAAAACGTCTATTCCTTCTACTTTCAGGGAGGCCGGGGAGTCACGGGCAAGTCGTACTGGGACCATACCCCGACAGACGCAGACCTGCGCGAGCCCGGAAAGATGCTCGAATTCTTCCCGGAGGACGGCGAACGGCTGCTCTGCTTCCTCGACGCCGATGCCGGGGAGTCCGCCGCGAAGAACATGCCGGATCAGGTGCGGGAGATCATCGACGAGGAGGTCTCCTATCTGCTGGGCGGCGTCGGGACCGCAGAACGGTGCGCGGAAAAGATCCAGTCAAGGGTGAAGATCTGGATGGCGGAGCATGAATGAAAGGGACTCCCCGCGGGATCCAGAAACCAAGGAGCCTTTCTTTTCTCCTCCCGCTTGACAGGGTGCGGATCTTCTGTTATAATGGCGTTCGGAAGAACTTTTCGATTTGACGGAGGGATCCCATGAAAGGAAGCAGTCCCGGACGCCGGGAAACGGGCGAAAGACCCGGACGGAGCGCGAAGGAGATCATCGTCGATTCCCTTCTGGTGCTCGCGCTCATGACCGTCGCGGGGCTTGCCTCCAACGTCCTGCCCGCGGCCATCGCGTTTCTCTTCTCGCTCCCGATCTCGGCCGAGGGCTACACCGACGCGGGGGAACAGGCTCTGTGGCTGCTCTTCGCGTTCTCCGCCATGCTCGTCTGCGCCGCCGCCGGATTTTTCGCCGCCCGGCTCATCGGATTCCGGCAGGCGGATTACCGGATCTCGAACAAGCAGGAGAGAAAGCCCGATCCCCTCTCCGCCGTCCTGCCCGTCTTCCTCGGCGCCCTCGCCCACGGTGCGGCCTGCCTGCCCTTCGTTCTGAATCACCTCGGGAATCTCTTCTTCGCGGGGCCGGTGCAGTATATCGCACGGTTCCTCGGCCACGGACGGCACGCCCTGTTCTCGGCGGACATGTTCGATTTTCCCCTGCCGGTCAAGCTCTCCGCCCTCTGGATCTATCTGGTCCTCTTCGCCGCCGCGGTGCTCTCCGGGATCCTCTGGGGGTTCCGCCGCCGGGTGGAAGAGGTGGAGTGGAAGGAATCCGCCGCCCAGTACGACGAGAGGATGCGGGAGCGGGAGAGCGAAAAGGTCTGGAGCGAAAAGGACGCCGAAGCCGCCCACGCGGAGGAGAAGAGCGCGGCGGAGATCCCCGTGGAAAAGCCGGTCCGGGACAAGCTCGCCCGGGAGACGGAGGCGTTCTTCCGCGCCCTCGACCGGGGAGAGAGGATCCGCGCCGCCTTTTTGATCCTCGGCTGGTTCGCCCTCGTCGTCGGAGCCTGGTATTTCTGGTCCGTGAAGACGGGCCGGGAACTGCTCTCGCCTTACGCCGCGCCCTTCGGCCTGTTCCTGATCGTGCCTTTCCGTCCCTTCCGCCTCCACGAAAAGCTGACCCGCCCCACCTATTACGGGGAGATCGCCTCCACCGAGAGCAAGACCGTCGTGAGCGCGCGCTTCGTCGGCAGGGGCGGGGGATCGGCGTCGACGGTCAGGCCGCGGCTCCTCGTCCGGGCGAAGATGGGGGGAACGGAGGAGATCCTCTTCCGTGCGGGGACCCACCTACCCTACTATGTCGGGGAAAAGGTCTTCCGGCTAGGCGCGCTGAACTACCCGGTCCCCTGCTCCTTCGACGAGGACGATCGGATCCTCTGCCCCCGGTGCGGCATGGAGAACATCCCGGGAGGCGGGATCCGGTGCCGTCAGTGCCGCGCGAAGCTGGGAAGAAGACGATAAAAAAACAGCCGTCCGTGAGGAGATCCCCGCGGGCGGTCATTTTTTCGGGTTCCGTTATTTCATACTAAATCCCTTCTAAGGGGTTACGCGGCTTCTTGAAAGAAGCCTGGCAAGAACTTCTGAAATGGATAGGGACAGGCTACATCAATAATGTGA
>CACZNC010000030.1 GCA_902782445.1 uncultured Ruminococcus sp. | reverse complement strand
TCCTTCATCGTCACGGACCACCACGAATGCCACGGGGACCTGCCCGACGCCGAAGCAGTGGTGAATCCCCGCAGGCCGGACTGCCCCTATCCCTTCAAGGAACTGGCGGGGGTCGGCGTGGTCTTCAAGCTCCTCTGCGCCCTCGAGACCCTGTTCTCACCCGGGGAGGAAATGCTGGAATGCGTGCGCCGGATCTCCCGGGAATACGGGGATCTCGTGGCGATCGGCACCGTGGCGGACGTCATGCCCATTCAGGACGAAAACCGCCTGATCGTCAGCTACGGCCTCTCCCTGATCGAAAACGCCGCGCGGCCCGGACTGCTGGAACTGCTCGAAGCGACCCGCGAGGAATCGAAGAACCCCGGCCGGAAGAAGATCACGGCCTCCTACATCGGATTTACGGTGGCCCCCCGCATCAACGCCGCCGGACGGATCCGCGACGCGTCCATGGCGGTGGAACTCCTCCTTGCGAAGGACTGCGAAGAAGCCGCCCCCCTCGCCCGCCGCCTCTGCGAGATCAACCGGGAGAGGCAGGCGGAAGAGAACAAGATCATGGAGGACGCCTACGCCCTCATCGCCACGAAGCACGACTTCAACCGGGATCCGGTGATCGTCCTTGACGCGGAGAACTGGCACCACGGGATCATCGGGATCGTGGCGTCCCGGATCACTGAGAAATACGGATGCCCCTCCATCCTCGTCTCCTTCGAGGGGACCGGAGAGGAGAAGTCCGACGACGATCCCGGTAAGGGCTCCGGCCGCTCCGTCAAGGGGATGAACCTGGTCGAAGCGCTGGCCTCCTGCTCCGATCTGCTCGAAAAATTCGGCGGACACGAGCTTGCGGCGGGCCTCACCGTCAAAAGGGGCAATCTTCCCGCCTTCCGGGAGCGGATCAACGCCTATGCCCGGGAAGCCCTGTCTGAATGGGACCTGACGCCCCAGCTCGACGCGGAGTGCGAACTGACCCCCGCGGATCTGACGCTGGAACAGGCGGGCGAGCTCTACGCCCTCGAACCCTTCGGCGTGTCGAATCCCGTCCCCGTCTTCGTCCTGAAAGGGGCGCGGGTGTCGGATATCGCGGCGGTGGGAGGCGGACGGCACACCCGGATGCTCCTCAAGGCGGGGAACGTGACCGTAACGGCGATGTTTTTCCGCCGGACCATCCAGGAGATCGACCTCTACCCCGGCGATACGGCGGACGTCATGTTCACGATGGATATCAACGAATACGGCCATCAGCGGAACCTCCAGCTGATTGTCAAGGACGCGCGCCTCTCCGACGTCCAGATGGAAGCCGAAGAACGCGACCGGGACTGGTACGCGCGGATCCGGTCGGGAGAGAGCCTCAGAGGGATCGCTCCCGCGGCAGCCGTTCTGCCGGACCGGGCGGATTTCGCGGCGGTTTACGGCGTCCTGAAGCGCGAACTGCGGGTCGACCGGGACGCCTTTACGGTCCGGGGACTCGAATATCTCGCGGCGATGGACGGGCGGAGGATCGGATACACGAAACTGAAAGTCATTCTGCTCACCTTCCGGGAACTCGGGCTCTTCCGCGTGACGCGGCTGACGGAGGAGAGGGAACTCTTCGCCTTCCGGGCCGTGCCGGTGAACGGGAAAGTGGACCTCATGAGCGCGGGGATCCTCAGAAAACTGAGCGAGGACTTGAACGGGAACAATGACAACTGACATGGAACAACGGGACGGCGGCCCCGTCATGACTGCCGCTCAGACCGGGGAAAAGGCCTTCGCCGGGATCGAACCCCTGCTTGCCATGATCCGCGCCAGCGAAAAGCACTACGACGTCGAAAAGCTGGAGCGGGCTTATCTCTACGCGAAATCCCTGCACGAAGGCCAGTTCCGGGTGAGCGGGGAGCCCTATATCTCCCATCCCGTCGCCGTGGCGGAGATCGTCGCCTCCCTCGGGCTCGACACGGATTCGATCTGCGCCGCGTTTCTCCACGACACGGTGGAGGACTGCCCGGAAAAGACGAGCGTCGAGATCATCCGCAACCGCTTCGGGGAAGACGTCGCCATGCTGGTGGACGGCCTGACAAAGATGAAGGCCATCAACGTGGAGGACAAGGAAGAGGCCAACATCGAGAACATCCGCAAGATGCTCCTCGCCATGTCGAAGGATATCCGGGTCATCTTCATCAAGCTCTGCGACCGGCTGCACAATATGCGGACCCTCGGGGTGAAGCCGGAGGCCAAGAGAAGGGCGACCGCTCTCGAGACCATGCACGTCTACGCCCCCCTCGCGCACCGTCTCGGTATGCAGAGGATCAAGCAGGAACTGGAAAACCTCGCCCTCTCCTACCTCGACCCCATCGGCTACGCGGAGGTCTCGAACGATATCGAGCGCAAATACGGCCAGAACCAGAACTTCATCGAGAACACCCGTGCCTACGTCGCCGAGAAGCTGGAGGAATACGGCATCCACTTCACGCTGGAAGGACGCGTCAAGACCGTCTATTCGATCTACCGGAAGATGTTCAACCAGAACAAGAGCTTCGACGAGATCTACGACTTCTACGCCATCCGCATCATCGTGAACACGGAGCTGGAGTGCTATACCGCCCTCGGCATCATCCACGAGCTCTTCAAGTCCATCCCGGGCCGGTTCAAGGACTATATCTCCACGCCGAAGCCCAATATGTACCAGTCCCTCCACACCACGGTGATCGGGCGGGACGGCATTCCCTTCGAAGTGCAGATCCGCACCCGCGAAATGCACCAGGTGGCGGAATTCGGCATCGCGGCCCACTGGAAATACAAGTCCGGCGTGGGCAGCAAGGAGGAGATCGACAAGAAGCTCGCCTGGATCTCGAAGCTCATCGACGCCGAAAACAGCGCCACCGACACCGAGGACTTCATGCAGGCCTTGAAGATCGACATCTTCTCCGACGAGACCTTCGTGTTCACGCCGAAGGGGGACGTCATCGCCCTGCCGCAGAACTCCACCCTCATCGACTTCGCCTACGCCATCCACTCCCAGATCGGGAACCGCATGGTCGGCGCGAAGATCAACGGCATGATCGCCCCCATCGACCGGGTCCCCCAGACCGGCGACATCGTGGAGATTTTGACCTCCTCCGCCTCGAAGGGACCGAGCCGCGACTGGCTGAAAATCGTCAAGACCAGCGAGGCGAGAGCCAAGATCCGCCAGTGGTTCAAGAAGGAAAAGCGGCCCGAAAACATCAAGATCGGGCAGGCGGAGGTCGAGCGGCTCCTCTCGAAATACCGGGTAAAGCCGAACGAAGCCCAGACCGAGGAGATCGTCTCCGCCGCGGCCCACAAGCTCGGCATGGCGGACGTGGAGGATCTCTACAATTCGATCGGATACGGCGGCGTGGCCATGACGAAGGTCACCACCAAGCTCCGGCAGGAGTACGAGCGGGTGGTGAAGCCCGACGAGAACGCCGTCGTCACCGAGACCGACCAGATCCAGACCGGGCACCTGAAAAAGCGCGGCACCGGCGGGATCATCGTGGACGGGGAATACGGGTGCGAGGTCAAATTCGCCCGCTGCTGCAATCCCCTCCCCGGCGACGACGTGATCGGATTCGTGACGAAGGGATTCGGGATCTCCATCCACAAGAAGGACTGCCCGAACGCCGTAGCCGGCATGTCGAAGCCCGAACAGGCGGACCGCTGGCTCCGTGCCGAATGGGACGTGGAGGAATTCACAGGGGCAGCGAAGCCGATGTACGAGGTCGGCCTCCAGATCTATGCGGAAAACGATATCCGCCTGCTCTCGAATATCACGACGGCCCTCGCCGACATGAAGGTCACCCTGCTCGGCATCAACACCAAAAAGCGCACCGAAACCGATATCATCATCCTGCTCACCGTGGGATGCAAGAACATCGACCATTACAACTCCATCCTGTCCCGCCTGAGATCCGTGCCCCACGTGGAGCGCATCGAGCGGGGAAGCATGTGAGAATGAGGTATCCACAGCCATGCTTGCCATGATCCAGCGCATCGCCCGGGGCAGAGTCCTCGAAGACGGCGAGATCCTTGCGGACTGCCCGGGGAAGGGGCTTCTCATCCTCCTCGGCGTCACCACCTCCGACACCGAAGACGACGGCCGCCTCCTCGCCGAAAAGATCGCCAAACTGCGGATCTTCTCCGACGAAGAGGGGAAGATGAACCTCTCCGTCACGGACGTGGGCGGCGGGGTGATCGTCGTGTCCCAGTTCACCCTCTGCGCCTCCTACCGCAAGGGAAACCGGCCCGACTACCTGAACGCGGCCAGACCCGAGCAGGCGATCCCCCTTTACGAGGATTTCGTCGCCCGGATGCGCGCGCTCGTCCCCTCCGTCTCCACGGGACGCTTCGGCGCGGATATGCAGATCGAACTCGTGAACGACGGCCCGGTCACCATGCAGCTCGATTCCGAAATGCTGAAACTGCCGAAACGGGGCTGATGCCATGATCCTTCACATCAACGGCGCGCTCAAGCCCTATTATGTCCAGACCCTGTGCATGATCTTCCTCCCGGGCGTGAAATTCCCGGAGGGCGAGGAACCGGGGGAGGACATTCCCGAGGCGTGGGTCGCGCTGAACGAAGACGGGACGGGAGTTTCCGCCTCCGTGAGACTGAAAGCCGGGGACCGGGAGACCCGGGGAGAGGCCCGGACTGCATGGGGCGCCGGAAACGGAGATCCCGACCGGGTGCGGAAGCTGGCTGCGGGGGAGGCGTTCCTCGCGGCGGGAGAAGTCCTCACCGGGATCCGTCCTCCCTGGGGGATCATGACAGGGGTCCGCCCGGCGAAGGTCGCGACGGAACTGCTGGGGGCGGGATATACCCCGGGGGACTGCGCCGACGCCATCCGCCGCGATTATCTCACCGAACCCGGCAAGGCGCGGCTGGCGACGGACGTTTCCCTTGCCGAAAGCCGCCTCATCACTCCAGAGATCCGGAAGCAGGTCAGCGTCTATATCGGGATCCCCTTCTGTCCGACCCGGTGCGCCTACTGCTCCTTCGTTTCCTACACCTCCCCGGGCCTTCTCAAACTGATCCCGGAATACCTCGACGCGCTCGCGAACGATGTGGACGGAGTCTTTTCCGTGATCCGCGAAAACGGGCTCGAGATCGCCTCGGTCTATATCGGGGGCGGGACTCCCACCGTGCTCTCGGCCGCCCAGCTGGATTCGCTCCTCTCGAAGATCGGGGAGAATCTCGAAAAAGCCGGAGCTTCCCCCCGGGAATACACCCTGGAAGCGGGACGGCCCGACACCATCGACGCGGAGAAAATGGCCTCCGCCGTCCGGCACGGTGTCACCCGGGTCAGCGTCAATCCCCAGTCCCTGAGCCCCGACGTGCTCCGGGCCATCGGACGCGCCCACACCCCTGAGATGTTCTTCGACGCCTACCGGATCGCCCGGGACAGCGGCGTGCGGGACATCAACGTCGATCTGATCGCGGGCCTGCCGGGGGACACCGAGGAGACCTTCCGTGAGACGCTGGACGGCGTCGCCGCGCTCGATCCCGAAAACGTCACCGTCCACACGTTCAGTGTGAAAAAATCCTCGGAATTCCGGGCTGAGGGACGGTTCGAGCCCGAATCCCTCACGGCGGCGCGCTCCGTCGACTACGCCGAGGGGGCCCTCAGAGGCGCGGGGTATCTGCCCTATTACATGTACCGTCAGAAGAACACCGTGGGGAATCTCGAAAACGTCGGCTACGCGAAGCCGGGTCACGAGGGCCTGTACAATGTCTATATGATGGAGGAGGTCCATTCGATCCTCGCTTCCGGGGCTCACGCCGTGACGAAATTCGTGTCCCTCCCGGCTCCCGACGGAAGCGTGCGCATCGAGAGGCTCTTCCAGCCGAAATACCCCTACGAATATCTCAGGGAGTACCGGGAAGGAGCCGGAGCCAGACTTGCAGCCCTCCGGGAAGCCGCCCGCGGTTTTTTCGGCAAAGGGAAAGGGGAGTAAATGAGAACCATTGAACTGAATATCCGGGATTCCGCAGACGCCGCCCGTTTTATCGAAGAATGCGAAGCGGACTTTTCGTCCCGCATCGACGAAGCGCTCGAATCCCTGTTCGAGGGGCACGAGGTGAAGATCATCGCCCTCTCCGGCCCCACCTGCTCCGGCAAGACGACGACGGCGGGGAAGCTGACGCGCAGGATCAGCAGGGCGGGGAAACGGGCCGTGGTCATGTCCATCGACGATTTTTTCAAAGACCGGAACGACCGCAACGTCGTGGAAGGGGAGAGCCCGGATTACGACTCCCCCGCCGCCATCGACCTCGACTATCTCGCCCTGTTCATGGAAAGGCTGAGGGCGGGGAAACCGGTCCTCGTCCCCCATTACGATTTCATAGCCCCGGGACGCACGGGCTACGACGAATATTATCCGCACCCGGACGATATATATATCTTCGAAGGGATCCAGGCGGTCTACCCGGAAGTGACGGAACTCTTCGGACCCGGGTTCCGCAGTGTGTTCATGAACGTCAAGGAGGATATCCGGTACGGGGATTCCGTGCTCGACAGGGACGAGATCCGACTTCTGCGCCGGACGGTCCGGGATTTCCGGTTCCGGGGCGCGACGCCGGAGTTCACGCTCCACCTCTGGGAGAGCGTGCGGGCCAACGAGAAGAAGAACATCTTCCCGAACGCCTGGATCCGGGACCTCACCATCGATTCGTTCCTGCCCTACGAGCCGTTTCTTCTGTCCCGGTACGCCCTGCCGCTGCTCAGAACCGTGCCGGAGGACAGCCGTTACCGGGACGAGGCGGACGCGCTGATCGGGAAGCTCTCCGCGTTCGACTGCCCGCTGTTCGAGGAACGCATGATCCCGCATAACTCCGTCTTCCGCGAATTCATCGGCTGAGACCCGGCCCGGCGCGGAAGAGGGATCCTCGGAGGCGCGATTGCGGAACCGGAATCCGAAGGACGGAGGCGCGCGGGGCGTTCTCGTCCTCACCGTCTCGAATCTTCTCGTCAAAGCCGCCGGTCTGGTATTCAAGATCCCCATGAACTCCGTCGTGGGAGACGCGGGGATGGGGTATTACAACGCCGCCTGTTCGCTGTTCACGGTGTTCTACACGCTGTCCGCCGCGGGACTGCCCGTCGCCCTGTCCGTGATGATCGCGGGGTACCGGGCGGAGGGGAACGTCCTCGGCGCGCGGCAGACGGAGAAGAGGGCGGCGCTTCTGTTTCTCTCTCTGGGGCTTGCCTCCTCCTGCCTGATGTTCACCTGCGCGGGACCGCTCTCGGGGGTGATCCGATCCCCCGGATCCCGGATCTCCGTCGAGGCCGTCGCGCCCGCCCTGCTCTTTCTCTGCGTGTCCGGCGCGCTCCGCGGATGCTTTCAGGGGACGGGGGACATGACGCCCACCGCTGTTTCCCAGCTTGCGGAGGCCGTGGGGAAGACTGCCTTCGGGGTCGCCGGGGCGGTATGGGCGGTGAGGCGGGGGTATTCCGCTTCCGTCGCCGCGGCGTTTGCGGCAATGGGACTGACCGTCGGATCGCTCGTCGGGACGCTCTGCCTGCTCGCCGTCCGCTTCCGCCGCGGGGAGAAGATCTTCCGGGCCGGCGAGACCCGCGATCAGCCTGTGGATCCCCGCGTGACCTTGAGGCGGCTGTTTGAGATCGCCCTGCCCGTCACCCTCTCCGCCTCCGTGATGAGCCTCTCCGCAGTCGCCGACACCACCTCCGTCCAGCGGATTTTGCAGGCGGCGGGGAAATCGGCTGAGGAAGCGGCCGCGGCCTACGGAAACTACACCTCCCTCGCCGTGCCCCTCTTCAATCTTCCTCCCGCCCTCGTGTACCCGGCGGCCTACGCGCTGGTCCCGGCTGCAGCGGCGGCGATGGCGGAGGGGAACCGGAAGAAAGCCGCGGAATCGGTGCGCCGGGCGGCGGAATACGCGGCGATGATCGGGATCCCGTCCGCGTTCGGGCTGGCGGCTCTGGCGGATCCCATCCTCTGCCTCCTGTTCCGGGAGTCCTCGGCGCACAGGGCGGCTCCCCTGCTCCTTCTGCTGGCCCCGGCCGCTTTTTTCGTCTGCCTGACCGCCGTGACGAACGCGGCGCTGCAGGCCGTCGGAGGACAGCGGATCGCGCTCTGCACCATGACGGCGGGGGCGGCGGTCAAATGGATTTCTGCCGAGATCCTTCTCCGGCGGTGCGGGATCGCGGGGGCGCCGCTCTCGACTTTTCTCAGCTATCTGACGATCTCTGGACTGAATCTGTGTTTTCTCCCCCGCCGGATCGGACCTTTTCTGCCCCCGGCGAAGCGGATCCTCGCGGTCTTCTGCTCCGGCGCGCTCTGCGGATTTGCGGCGGAACGGTGCCGGGGGACGTTTTCCCGGTTTCTGCCCGGCGATGCGGCGACGCTCTGCGCCATAGCCGCGGGAGGGATCGTCTATCTTGCCGCGCTGGGCCTGACGGGGATCCTCCGGGATTATCTCCCCCGCCGCGCCGATCATCGAAAGGATCATAGTAATGGAACGGAATATCAGGGAACTGAAGGAAAAACTGCTCGCCGAAAAGGAGCACGATATGGAATCGGTGGTTGAGCTGGTGCGGGTCCTGCGGTCCGAGGAGGGCTGTCCCTGGGACCGGGAACAGGACCACCGGTCGATCCGCTCGGAGTTCATCGAGGAGACCTACGAGGCGGTGGAGGCCATCGACAGGGAGGATCCCGTCCTGCTATGCGAGGAACTGGGAGACGTGCTCTTTCAGGTGGTCTTCCACACGGAGATCGAGCGGGAGGCGGGGCGGTTCGGCCTCGGGGACGTGACGCGGGGCGTGGTCGACAAGATGATCGCGCGGCACCCCCATGTTTTCGGGGAGACGAAGGTGAAGGACACGGGCGAGGTCCTCGACAACTGGGACCGGATCAAGACCGAGGAAAAATCCCGCTCCACCCTCAAATCCGTCCTCGCCGCGGTCCCGAAGCAGTATCCGGCTCTCCTCCGAGCGAAGAAGGTGGCGAAGAAAGCCGAAAAGGGCGGGATCTCCTTCGGAACGGAAGACGAAAAGCGTGAAAAACTGCTCTCCCTCGCGAAACGGTCCGCGGAGGCAGAGGGGGAAGAGCGGAACGCCCTCCTCGCTCAACTGGTCTGGCAGGCCGTGATCCTCGCGGGTTCGGACGCCGACACCGAAAAGGATCTCGGATTCCTGATCGACGGGTTCATCGAAAAGACGAAAGAATAAAGGATATACGATAAACCGAAAGGACGGAAAACATGCGTCTCGACAAATTTCTCAAAGTATCCCGCATCATCAAGCGGAGAACGGTGGCGAACGAAGCCTGCGACAGCGAGCACGTGGAGGTGAACGGCAAGCGGGCCAAGGCTTCCTACGACGTGAAGGAAGGGGACGTCATCGCCGTGACCTACGGGGACCGGACCCTGCGCTTCCGCGTTCTCGACGTGAAGGAACACGCCGCGAAAGCCGACGCCTCCTCGCTGTACGAGGTGATCGAATGACGGCCGCAGCCCGGAAATGAACCCCGGCAGGCTCTTCCCCAAGGCATACGCGCGCTTCATGACGCATATACTCTCCCAAACAAAAGGGGAGGGCGGGTCATGGATCAGGACGTATGCCTTTTTTCGCGCGCGCGGATGGAGCTGACGGGGATCGAGGAGGTGGAGAGCTTTTCGGAGACGGAGATCACCCTCGTCTCGTCATTGGGGAGGATCTCCGTTCTAGGGGCGGATCTGAAAATCGGGAACTTCTCGGCGGAGCGGGGAACCCTTTCGCTCACGGGCCGGGTGGACGGCTTTTCCTACTGGGAGGAGCGGGAAACCGAGGGACGCCGCGGGATTTTCGCAAAATTATTCCGGTAAAATGCAGTATCTCGAGATTTTCATCGAAAATCAGGTAAAACTTGTCGGAACTTCTTTCATTTTGGGGTTGATTTTTGGCGCGGGATACGATATAATAAGAATCACAACCATACTTTGCGGACTTGTGTCGTTTGCCGGAAAAAAGCCTGTCGAGCGAAAAGGATTTTTGCCGTTCTGCGTCCGCTTTTTCGTCGACCTCTCATGGGCGGCGGTTTTGTCGGTTTCATTCGCGGTTTTCGTCTACGCCGCGAACGACGGGCAGTTCCGCTGGTTCATCGCGGCGTCGGCGATCGGCGGATTCGCGCTCTGGGAGGCGGGTCCCGGGAGGCTCGTCACGGAGGCTGCCCGCTTGCTCTCGCGGTTTCTGCGGGCTCTGTTCCGGGCAGCGGTGATCGTGCCGGGAGCGGCGGTCCTGCGGTTCTTCTGCCGGATCCTCTCTCTGATCTGGCGGGCGACCGGGGAGAAGGCCGAAAGGCGGATCCGGCGTGCCCGCGCCATCGGGAGAACGGAGAAGTTCCGCCGCCGTCTCGCAAAGGATGTGCCGTTCTGCGGAGAGGAGGGGACCGGGATTTGAGAAGCGTGTTCCGAAATATGTTCGTGCGCGTCAGTATGCTCGTGCTCGTGGTCTTCTGTCTCGTCGCCTTCGTCACGCTCCGGCTGAAGCAGAACGACCTCTACGCGAAAGAGCGGGCTCTGCAGGCGGAGATCGACCGCATGAACGAATACATCAACGAATTGCAGGCTGAGATCGACCGACCCTTCGACGACGACTATGTGGCGGAAATCGCCCATGAAAAGCTCGGCCTCAGATACCCGCAGGAAATCGTTTTCTACAGCGGGGACGAACAATAAACCGGTTCCGATCCTGCGAGCTTTTCGCGGGATCGCGCCATTTCGGAGGAATTCATGCAAGTGAAAAAGGGAAGAGCTCTCAACGCCTTCCTGATCTTACTCTCCTTCGCCCTTCTCGCCTCCACGGTGACCCTCGCGGTGCTCTACCGCACGGCAGTCCTGACGCTTCATTCGGTCAGCGAATCCAACGACGCCCTGTCCCTCCGTGTGACGGAGCTGAACCGGGAGCTTTCCGACCTGAACGCGGAGATCGACGCCCTCGAAGCCGAAAAGAAGACCGCGGAAGACGAGATGGACGCGAAAGCCCTCAAGATCGACGGACTCGAGGCCATGATCGAGCTTCTCGAGGATGCGGAAGAGGATATGGAGGAGTCGAACACCCAGATCGCGTCCCGCCTTGCCGAGGCCAACCGCACCGCCGACACGCTCCGGGAGGAAATGAACGCGCTCAACCGCAAGATCCAGCTTCAGGCGGACAAGATCCGCGCCCTCAGAGAGAGGAGCGACGATCTGCGGGAAACGGTCGGATCCCTCGAAGCCGAGCTCGACGGAGCCCGCGCGCAGATCCGGGCATGGGAGGAGGCCGAAACGCCTCTCGTCAGCCCGATGGGAGCCGATTATGTCTCATTCCTGACCCTCGAAGCGGATCCCGCGGATTCCGGCATCGAGGCGCCGACGGAAGGTCCCGTGGAAGAGCGGGGGATCGAACCGACGGGCTCCCAGCCCCCGCCGGAACCGGAGCCCGTCCCGGAAGAGCCTCCGGTCATCGCAGATCCGCCCGAACCCGCGCAGGGCGAACAGAACGCGGAATCGCCCGGGGAACCCGAACCCGCGCCCATAGAACCCGAACCGGTTCCGGACGAGGGTCAGAAGACAGAACCCGCCCCGACGCCTCCGCCCGCTCCCGTCATCGAGCCGGTGCCGGAACCCCTCACCGAACCCGAACGGGTGCTGATCCAGTACATGCAGAAGGGCGCGCCCCTCCGCTGGGACTGGATCTCCGGGACGGACCGCCTCACCGAGATCTATCCGACCCTTTCCTATTATTACGAAAACCTCATCACCCACGAGGTCGTGACCTATCGCGCCGACGACATCCGGTACGCCGCCTCCCTCATCAAGGTGCCCTATCTCTACACCGTCTTCCGCGAGATCGAAGCCTTCGAAGCGGGGCGGATGCGGGACGAGAACGGGAAGATCCTCTACGGACCCGGGGAGGAGAAGTACAATCTGGACGAAGAATGGGTGTACGATCCCGAGACGATGTACGAGGAAGGCTCCGGCGAGATCATGGAGATGGAAGCCGGGGTCAGAATGACGATCCGGGATCTCTTCGAATACGCCCTGCTGTACAGCGACAACATCGCGTTCATGCAGATCTACAACCGCTTCGGGTACGATTCCTTCTACCGGGCGGTGGACGAGCTCGGGATCCGGGGGACGCCGACGGACTTCATGAACCTCTCGGCCCGGGACTGCTCGATCTTTCTGAAAGAAGTCTACAAGTATTTTGAAGAGGGCTCGGAATACGCCGTCTGGATGCGCTCCCTCATGTCCCGCTCGAAATACGGAAACCTGATCGCCGACCGCTATCCCGACACGCTGGTCTGCCACAAATATGGATGGGACGTGGATTCCTATCACGACATGGCAATCGTCTACGACACCCAGCCTTACATCCTTGTCATCATGACCGACTACGAGGACGGCGGAGCGGTCGCCGCGCAGTATTATGCGAACATCGTGGAAATGACCAAGGTCCTACACGCGTCGGGCAAATAGGATCCTCCGTTTTTTAGCCGTGAGAAAGTCTTCCGAAAGGAGGGCTTTTTCTTTGCCGATCCAAGTCGTCGGCAGTCTTTTCCGCCGTATCCTCCGCATCGGAAAAAACGCGCGGCAGACGGAGGAAGACAAGGAAAACTTGTGCAAAATGATGAAAAATTCATGAACTAATATTTCAAATATGTTTCATGTGCACAAAAACCGTTGACTTCGGAATCGTTCCGTGGTATCATGTCCGCGTCGGCAATGAGACCGGCAAACGAACCAGATCCCAAGGAGGACGATTCATGAAAAAACAATTCTTATCCGCTGCGCTCGCGGCGCTGATGATCGCGGGTTCCGCCGTCGGAGCGGGAGCGAGAGCCTATGAAGACGTAAAGGAGGACAACAAGGCATCCACCGCGATCTCCATGCTCTCCGACATCGGCGTCATCAAGGGCACGAGCGAAACGGAATTCACGCCCGACGAGAAAGTGAGCCGCGAACAGATGGCCGCGCTGCTCTTCCGGCTGATGCTGGGACGGGACGACGCGGGGCGCGAGAACACCACCCGCTTCACCGACCTCTACGAACCTTATTACAACGGCGCGATCTCGTGGGCGAACGCCTCCGGCTACATCCGCGGCACCACGGGCACGACCTTCAATCCGAAGGGCGGCATCACCAAGCAGGACGCCATGACGATGCTTGTGAGAGTCCTCGGCCAGGAGACGGACAGCATGAACGCGGGCTATCCCTGGTCCTACATCAATCAGGCCGTGCGTCTCGGACTTGACCGCGGGCTGGAAGACGTGCGCTACAACGAGACCCTCTCCCGGGCGGAGTGCGCCGTCATCCTCTACAACGCGCTGACCGCTGAAATGCTCGTCACGAGAACCACGGCGGCAGGCTCCGCGGCGACGGTTTCCACCACCGTGATCGAGGAAGTCTTCGGCTACGAAATGACTGAGGCCGTGCTCGAAGCCACCAACCGCTATTCCCTGAACGGCAGCACGGTCGTGAAGAACGGCTATGTCTCCCTGCGGACCGCCGACGGCTCCCTGCTGACCGTGAACGGCGCGGAGGGCGGCATCGGGGATCCCGACGAACACCTCGGCGAGACCTACCGCCTGATCCTCAAGAAAGACGGCGGGGCTGAAAAGATCCTCTCCGCCGTTCCCGCTTCGGTCCGCGAAAAAGCCGGCAAGGTCACGGTGGACGGCGGCAAGGTGAAGATCGGCGGCGACGCCTACGTGCTGGTCGACCGGTATTCCGAACCTCTTTCCACCAACGACAGCGAACTGATGGTCTACGCGTTCGGGGAGGACGGACTGCTCTCCCGGATCACGGACGCCGGGGACCTCGAATCCATGCTCGGCTTCTACCGCTTCGAGCTTCTGAAACCCGCGGAGGGCGGCATGGCGAAAACCGCGCTGCTCACCCCCCTCTCCTTCGGACAGCTGAAAGTGGACGGCGAGGGCAAAGTCAACCTGGCGGGGAACGAAAAGCCCGACGAGATCGTCAATCCCGAGGACGCGGTCAGCGGCGACTACGTGCTCTACTACTGGAACAAGGCCGCGAAACAGCTGAAAATCGAGGAGGTCTGCTCCCTCGCGTCCGGCACGGTGAACCGTCTGACCTCTTCCAGCGTGCGCATCGGCGAGGAAACCTACGCCCTCGGAAACAAGACCGCCGGGATCGACGCAGGAAAACTCTCCGCGAAACTGACCCCCGGCAGACAGGCCTCCGTCGTTCTCTGCGGCGGCGCCGTGGCGGAGGTGATCGAAGGGGTCCCGGTCTCCGCGGACAGCCGGTATCTCACCGCCCTCACCGAATCCTTCCGCGTCTATGAAGGAGGCGCGTTCCGCTACATCCTCACCGCCTTCCTTGACGGCAGAGAGCAGAACATCATCGTGAGAAACGCGGACGCCGAAGCCGGCAAAGTCTACCGCTGGATGGAGGACGACGGCGTCTATACCCTGATCCCCGCCGAGATCGAAAACGGCGTTGTCGCATCTGGCAGACGCGCGTTCGTGCAGAAGGACGGCTCCCTCGACGAGATCGCGGTCCTGATCGGCAAAGCCTCCTCCTCCGTGATCCGTCAGGACGGCAGGAACACCTTCGTGCTGGACGCGGGCGGCGCTCAGGCAGTCTCCTCCATCCCAGGTGCCGACGCGGTCCGCTTCATCGCGGAAGACGACTCCGTGGCTGCTGTCTGTGAGAACGGCGTCTGGACCGAAAAGCGCGGCGCGGCCATCCGGGAGATCCTGATTTCCGACGGCGCGAGCGTGACCGCGGTCTTCGACAATGAAGTCGGATCCGTGGAAACCCTGAAATACCTCTCGGTCTCCGACGGCTCCTTCGGCAGCTACGATCCCGACGCCTCCGCGGTCCGCATCCTCGCGGCGAACGGGCGCGTTTACGAAGGCGGCAGGACCCTGTCCGAGTACACCGTCTACGACTTCGCTTCCGGAAAGATCGCGACCGTCCTTTCCGCCGAATCCGGCCTTGTGATCGGCGAAGACTACCGCATGGGCGGTGACGGCCTCGCGACTTCCGTGAAAGCCTCCGCGACCGCCGAAGGATTCGTCACCGGCTACACCTCCGGCACGGTCTCCGTCGACGGCGCGGCCTACGCCATCGGCAAGGACATGCGTGTCATCCGCATCAACGCGAAAAACGAGATCGAAGACGTGAATCTCCCCGACCTCTACATGAAGCACGCGGAATTCGTCGCGGTGAACGGCGAGATCCGCCTCCTGATGGAAAACCGTGATCCCGCCTTTACGGCTGAAATGACCGAAGAAGGCATCGCCGTGATCCCCGATTTTGACCTGGACGACTTCGCGGACGCGAGCATCGCCGTCACCGCGCTCACCTCCGGGGACGTAAGGATCGCCGCGGAGAACATGACCGCGAAGATCGACGGAGACCGCATCCTCGTCACGCCCGCCGTCGAGCTCGATCCCGGCGACTATACCCTGACCTTCACGATCAATTCGAAGAACGGCCGGGCGGAATTCACTGTCGAAGCAAAGGAGGAAGAACCCGAACAGGAACCCGAAGAAAACGGCGAAAGCGAACAGAACGGAGAACAGGAGGGCTCCGAAGAACAGAACGGATAAGATTTCCGGCTGAAACAAAGGAATAAAAAAACGGCTGCCGCTTCTCTCATTCCGAGGGGGCGGCAGTCAGCGTGAATAGAATCGAGTGCGTCCTTATTTGCTTTTATTCGAAACAGATTGCGCAATTATATGACTGCTGTCAACGATTTCTGAGAATCCATGTAAGAACACAGAAATAATAATTGCTGCAAAGATTCCTGTAATGGCAAGAATAATTCCCATTTCCCATTGTTCTTGCTTGAAATAAATAACCATCAAAAGGATAGATTCGAGTATTCCGATCCATTTAATAATTCTTGCTATTGTTCTAATATTCTTGCCGGACGATTTATCTAAATCTATGGTGACAGGTTTGCTGTCTGCTTTTCTGTTATCTGATGTGGCGGTATCATTAACATTTGGAGGCATGCTGTCAGAAAGCACTCTTGCTTCATATTTATGTTCGTCAAATGAATCGTTCTTTTTAATTTCAGCAAAAAAGAGAATGTCGTTCCAATTGGCTTTGCTCGTTTTACCGTCAGTATTCTTTATGCTATTTTGCTTGTCAGCCACTTTCTGATACTGTTCTACTGTGTATTTAGATTCAACGGGAGAATAATTGCTTTTACAACTAGGGCATTGAGTTAATTTATATTTCAAAACATTGGGTGAATAGATTTCACCACAATATGGGCAATACGATACTCTTCCTTGCATTTTTAGATCTCCTTTTATTCAGCGGCTAAATAATTCTCCTGAAAAGAGCAAAAAATCAAATCACAGAATTCAGAACCTTCGCCACGTTCTCGACGTCCTGCTCCGTCCAGTCGGGATTGACCGCGACGTAGGCGGTGCGGGAGAGCAGATCCAGAGTGGAGGCGCACATGTCGGGGGTGTAGTCCGTCTGGGCGCCGCGGTTGGCTTCCATCTTGTAGGGATCCATCAGAGGATGCCACGCGCCGCGCTTCTCCATCACCTGCGTCCAGTTGGTGTAGACGTGCTTGCCGGTGTCGATCGGCACGGTCAGCCCTATCCCCCGTTCCCCGGCTTCCTTCTGCACCCGGCGGGTCTCCTCTTCCGATCCGAAGCGCAGGGCCAGCGTCGTGCCGCAGTCTCCCTCCCGGTCGTGGGACGGAGCGAGGGTGAATTTCCGGTCGAGGAGGGAGGCGAGCAGGGCCTGATTCTTTTTCAGATCCGCCCGGATGCCGGGGAGCCGTTTCAGCTGTTCCCGCAGGATCGCGCCGGTCAGATCCGACACGCGGAATTCCGTGCCGCCGAAGAGGGGCTCCGAAATGCCGTCCAGCTGGGATCCGAAGAAGGCCACCGCGGAGGCGTCGTGATAGATCAGGGCCCGTTCGTGGATCGTTCTGTCGTCCGTCACCAGCGCGCCGCCCTCGCCGGCAGTCAGCATCTTGAAATAGTTGAAGCTGTACGCCCCCGCGTCGCCCACCGCGCCGAGAGGAGTCCCGTGATAGAACCCGCCCGCGGCCTGACAGGCGTCCTCGAGGATGCGGATCCCACGGTCCCGGCAGACCTCTTTCAGCCCGTCGAGATCGGAGGGGAAGCCCTGGATGTGGACGGGGATCACGGCTTTGGTGCGGGAGCTGATCTTCTTTGCCGTGTCCGCCGCGGAGAGGGTGAGGGTCTCGTCCGCGTCGGCGATCACCGGGACCGCGCCCGTCTGGAGCACCGCGAGGGCCGTGGCGATGTAGGTGTACGCCGGGACGATGACCTCGTCTCCCGGGCCGATCCCCATGCCGACGAGTCCGGAGACCAGCGCGGCGAACCCGGAGGTCATGAGCAGGGCGTACTGCTTGCCGAGAAGGGTTTTCCATTCCTCCTCAAAGCGGAGCACCGCCTGTCCGCTGTTGTTGATCTTGAAAAAGTCGCGGCTGAGGAGCGATTTCGCGAGGGCGTCGATTTCTTCCTGTCCGATCCGGTACATATCGTGTTCCTCCTTACTGGTTCATGATCCGAAGGTTTTCGTCGAGGATGATCTGGTCCGCGTTGTTGACGAGGGGGTGCGCGCTGCTGTACAGGAAGCATCCGATCTCGTAGCCGCCCCGGACGATCTGATCCTCCGTCGGCAGATAGGCGTTGTAGCCGTTGGCGTTGGAGAGGCAGAGGGTATAGCGGAAGGGGGAATAGGCGCGCATCCGCATGGAGGTCTCCGCGAAGATCTCGAAGGGGAAGGGGATGAACGCGATATCGCCGAGGGTGAGGATGGTCTGCGGAAGGCGGAACTCCTTTTCGTATTCCGGTTCCCCCGCCTCGTATTCGTCCATCACCGCCCGGTAGTAGACGTATTCGAGCCGCTGGATGTTGATGAGGGCGTCGGGATTCTCGTAGGAATCGAGCTTCGCGCGGACCTCCGCCTCGGGCAGAAGGGGCTTGCGCGGGATCTTCACGGTGTCTTCCCGGATGCCGAGGATCCCTTCCTTGTACGGCCCGAGGGCTTCCCATGCCCTCCATGCGTCCTGAGCTGCGACGCCGCCGAGCTCTTCGACGAATTTGATGTTCCCGACCGTCGCTCCGTTGGTGAGCCGCGGACCCACGTCCCCCTGGGCTCCGTTCCAGTAGGCGGTGAGGATCCCGGTCTGTGCTTCGAGGCGGTCCGTCATGATCCCCGACCAGTCCCGGGTGATCTCGTGGTTCCGCCCCGCCGCCGTCCCGTGGCATCCGTAGTGGATCAGATTGACGATTCCCTTTTTCGTCTCCGCGTTTCTCAGGGAGACGCAGGTCATGTAGGGGTCATAGCATCCCCAGGGATTCTGGCCGAGGCCGATGGAGCCGTCCCGGTACTGCTGCCGCCGGTTGATCCCGACCTTCGACTTCACGACTCCCACGGCGATCTCGGCGGGCGCAAGGTTTGAAACGGCGTCCCTGCAGGCTTTTTTCATCGCCGGGAAGAGGATCCCGTCCACGTAGGGCCGGTCGATCTCCCCCCATCCCTCGATGCCGGAGACGTTCGGGGCGGAATGGGTGTGGGTGGCGGCCACAAGGATCCGGGACGGGGGCAGGCCGAGTTCTTCCCCGATTTCACGGCGGATCTCGTCGCAGAGGGCGGTCCCGAAGTCCCCCACCGTGACGGTCATGAGGACGGCACACTCCTCCCCCTGCCGGAACGCGACGGCGGTGGTCGTGAGCGGATCGTGGACGGATTCGCTGACCGTGTCCGGGGTATATCCGTACAAAAGAGTGCCGACGGGGGGCGTGATGTCTTCCCGCGCCGCTCCCGCAAGAAATGTTTTTTCCGACATAGTCCGTTCTCCTTTCGGCTGATCGGTCCGGGGTTTCAGTATTCCGTCCGGGCGATGACATTGTCCTGCAGATCCCGGGAGAGGCGGACGAAATAATCGCTGTACCCTCCGACCCTCACGATCAGATCGCCGTACTTTTCGGGATGCTTCTGCGCTTCTTTCAGTTCTTCGCCGGAGAGGACGTTCACGGAAAGCTGCTGTCCCCCTCCCGCGAAATAGGCTTTGGCCAGATGAACGAAGGATTCCATGCCCTTTTCCGTCCCGAAGAGAGCCTTGTCGAAACGGAGCTGGAAGACGAATCCGCTCGTCACCTCGGTCTGATCGTATGTGAGGGCGGATTTCACCGCCGCCGTCGGACCACAGACGTCCTGACCGGGGACCGCGCCGATGCAGTCCGCGAACATGGGATCTCCCCGCAGATGTCCGTTCGGGAGGGCGGGGCAGGCGCGTCCGTTGTCAGCGGCCCGGCTGAAGGTGGAGCATCCTCCTGCAAAGGTCCCGCCGCGGAAGGTGTGCTTGGTTTTGAGGTAGGCGAACCAGTGGTCGGAGAGATCCTTCATGATCCCGTCCACGTAGGGGTCGTCGTTGCCGAATTTCGGCGCGGTCATGAGCGTGGCCTGCATGGCTTCGTATCCCTCGAAGTTCTTCGAGAGCGCGTCGAGCAGATCCGCCATCGTGAACCGCTTTTCCTCGAAGACGAATTTCTTCACCGCCGCGAGGGAATCGACGCAGTCCGGCATCCCCTCCGACAGCACCTGTCCGTCGCCGTAGAGCGGACCGCCGTTCTTGTAGTCCCGCCCGGTTTCGAGACACCCGTCGAGGAGGCAGGAGCGCAGGGGCGAGGGCGCGGTCCGGGCATAGGTCATCTGGGAGGAGATCGACAGGCTCACCGAGACGTCCGTCACATAGTCGATCTGCCGGTACAGGGCGGTCATGAGCTCGTCGAAGGTCCCGAACTTCGCGGCGTTCCCCGTGTGGATCGAAAGCTGCCTGCCGCGCATGGTGTCAAAGCCGTCCCAGAGGGCGTATTCGAGGCATTTGCCGAAGTTCACCTCTCCGTCCTCGAGACCCATGTGGGACTTGCCCATGATGTCGATCTGGTTGCACCCGTTCATGCAGTAGAGGTGGCTGTGCTCCGGCGGGATCCCCATTTTTTCGAGGGCGGGGCAGACCACCTCGTCGTTGTAGAGGGCGGGCATCCCGATCCCGGTGGAGAGGACTTCCGCCGCGCGTTTCCAGAGGGCCTCGGGGGTGTTCCGGTGGACCCGCATCGTGATGTTCGGCGTCTGGTAGCGGTATTTCTCCGCGAGATCGAGGACGGCCCAGCTGACGGCGTTGGTTTTGTCGTTCCAGTTTTCGTCGCTCCCGCTGATGCAGAGGTTCCAGGTCCGGGTCCGGTGGAAGGCCTGCCAGAGCCGGTCGAGCCAGAACAGGGCGTTTTCTTTCTCCGTCGCTTCCCAGGCGGGCAGGAAGAACTGGTCGAGCCGCCCCGGGGAGTCGATCCCGTCGAAGGTGAAGACCATCCAGAAGAGGGAGACCGCCTCGCACATGTTCCGGGCAGGACGGCGCGGGATCTGACGGAGGGCGGCGCAGAGTTCGGCATAGATCCGTTTTTCGGCGGGATCGGAGGTTTCGGCTTCCGATTTTTCCGCCAGCGCGAGGAACCGGTCTCCAAGGATGTCGACGGCGTCCAGCACGATCTCGCATCCGTCGTAAAAATCCGCCTCTTCCGGGTTGATCCCGCGGTATTTCGCGATCAGTTTCCGGATGCCCTCCGTGCCGAGGGAGAGCAGGCGGTCGTAGTCGGGATTGGAGTGCCCCGCCCATCCGCCTCCCCAGCAGGCGCCGGTGGAAGCGATCTCCGCCTGATACCGGTCGCGGCAGATCCCCACCTGCTCGCCGGTATTGTATGGGCGCAGTTCTTCCGCAATGTCCCGGAGCGTGTCCGCGAGTTCGGGATGCTCCTTCGCGTTCTCCTCGAAGCGTCCGGCGTCAAAGGCGAGACCGGAGCCGAAGGTGTAAAACGCTCCGGATCCGGGGACTGTCGGCGAGGAGCAGGGGAGATATTCGCCCTTCACAAAGCAGATCGGGGAATGTGCGGCGACGGCTTTGAGGGCGGCGGCCATCCGCACGTTGTGGGGGCGTCCGGCTGCGGCGTGATATCCCGCGCCGAAGGGTTCGAGTTCGTATAGATCTTTCATGCGCGTGAACCTCCCGGAGTTCGGATGCTGTTCATGAAGTTCGGAATACGGTCAGGGGATCACGGGTCGAGGAACACGTCGTCCCGGGCGAGGAGGGCGGCGCAGTCGAGGATCCGATCCTGGGCTTCGGCGGAGAGGGCGCCGTATTCGTCCGGGTCTTTCAGTTCCATCGTCCCCCTCTCATAGACCCGGTAATTGGACCGGATGTTGTTGTGGGGCTTCTGGAAGAACACCTCGTCGGAGATGAAGGAGCCGACGGAAACGTGGGTCTGCTCGCACACGAATCCGGTCTCCGCCGCGAGAAGGTTCTGCCCGAACATGACGGCCCGGTCGTTTCGGATCCCCAGCAGGCAGAGCAGGGTGGGCATGACGTCCATGTGTCCTCCCGCCGTGGAGATCGTCTCCGTCACCCCCGCTCCGGGGATGTGGATGAGGAAGGGCACGTTGAAGACGTCGAAGATCGTATAGCTCCCGCCCGTGAGATCCCCCACCTGACGGGAAATGTCGGGATTGGTGTTCGGAAGGGCGTAGTGGTCGCCGTAGATCAGAAAGATCGAATTGTCGTAGAGCCCGGCCTCCTTCAATTCTTCGAGAAATTCCCCGATGGCCCGGTCCGCGTAGTTGACGGCCTGCAGATAGAGCCCGAAGAGGGTCTGCTCGTCGGAGGGATCGAGTTCGATCTCCCGGTCTTTCAGGGGGATCCCGTAGGGGTAGTGGGAGGAGGCCGTGATGCAGAACGCGTAGAAGGGTTCGGGCAGATCCGCGAGGATTTCCGCGGTCTGGCGGTAAAATTCCTTATCCGAGAGTCCGAGGGGGAACATGTCGGTCTGGTCGAGGTCCTCGAGGGAGGTGTAGTCGTCGAACCCCTGATAGGGATAGGCGAACTCCCGGTTCCAGAAGGACGCGACGTATCCGTGGAACGCCTCGGCTGCCTTCCAGCCGTGATCCTTCAGAAGGAAGGGCAGGGAATAGTATCGGTTCGTCGGGTACTGGACGTAGGCTCCGTTGGATTCCGGGGCGAAAAGCGAATTGTTCACGGCAAATTCCGCGTCCGCCGTGTTCGCTCCGCCGATCTGGTAGTAGTACCGGTCGAAATAGATCGTGTCCTTCCCGATCAGCCCGTTCAGGGTCGGCATGATCTCCTGACCGCGGTATTCCCTCCCGATCACGAAGTTCTGCAGGGCCTCCACCTGAATGACGACGATGTTCCGGTCCGCGGCGATCCCCCAGTAAGGGCTCATGGACCAGTCGGGGGAGGCGTAGCGGCTCTTGTCCACCGGGCGTTCCGATTCCCGGGAGAAGAGGGTCCGGGCGAGGTCTTCGGCGTGATAGGCGCAGAGCTCGTTTTCGATGTACTCCGGGCGGAATCCGGGCCAGAGAAAGGCCGATCCGAACGCCGCGAGGGAGCAGAGGACCCCGGCGGCAGCGGAGGAGAAGCGTCCGCACTCCCTCTCGAGGAAGGCGAGGAATCTATTTCCCCATCCCGTCCTTCCGAGGCGGGATCGGACGAGGTCGCCGTGGACCCAGAGCAGCACCCGCACGGGGAGATCCGCGATCATCAGCACATGCGGGACTTTGATCAGGTTCAAAACGGAGTCGGAGACCTCGGTGAGCTGGTGGGCCATTGTGATCTGGGCGGCGGAGGTGAGCTTCGAGGCGTAGGACCAGTAGACGGCGTCCACCGCCATGAGGAAGGAGAGAAAGACGTAGAGCACCGTAGCGGCGATCCGGCCGGTTTTGGGGGAGAAAAACGAGAGGACCGCCCAGACGAACACGGGAACGAACGCCGTCAGAAGGGCGAAGGCCGTTTCGTAGCCCGCGAGGAGCAGGGGAGGGTAAAAGAGTTTTCCTTTGATAAAGAGCAGCAGCGCGATCAGTCCGATGTAAAAGAGATCCCGCGTCCGCACCGCTTGTTTTTTCATGAAAATCCTTTCGGGAACTTGCTGACTTGACAGGATTATAGCACAAAAACACGCCGATGAACAGGCTTTTCCCGAAATTATTTCAGAAAGAATCGCCCGCGCCCTTGAAAACCGGAAAGGAATCGTGTATAATATACTAGGAAAACGGGTGTCGGGCGGCAGTGTGTCCGGCCGCGAAGGGAGAGACGAGTCTTTTGACAGAAAAAGAACTCCGGAAACTGAGGCGCGCGGAGCTTTTGGAACTGCTCGTGGAACAGAGCCGCATCGTGGATCAGCTTCAGAAAGAAGTGAGCGAACTGCGGGATGAGACCGCGCGGAGAAAGATCGGGCTCGAAAAAGCCGGGTCTATCGCGGAAGCGTCCCTCCGCCTCACGAAGGTCTTCGAAGAGGCCGAAGAGGCGTCGAAGATCTATATGGAGAACATAGAAGCCCGGAGCGCGGAACAGGACAAGATCAACGCTGCCCGGGACGAAGAGAGCCGAAAAAAGGCGGAGCAGCTCATCATGGTGACGGCGAAGAAATGCCGGGACATGGAGGCAGCCACCGCGCAGAAATGCCGCCAGCTTCTCGAACAGGCAAAGAAGCGGGCGGAAGGACAGGGATGAATCGGCGTAACACGGAAGGAAGGTTTTTGCGGATATGAACAGACAGCCCGGACGCGCGGGACACTGGGAGACGGCGGAAGAAGTGCTCCCGGACGTCGAAGCGCTGGAAGCGGAACTGAAACGGACCAGACACAGAGAGCGGTTTCGCCGGGTCCTGCGTTCCACCGTCTATTCGCTCGTGGTCGTGGCGGCGGCGGCGGTTCTGGTGGCGACTTTGTGGATGCCGGTCCTGCGCACCTACGGATCCTCCATGACGCCCACCATCGAGGACGGCAACATCGTCGTGGCGTGGAAGGGGACCAAATTCCACACGAAGGACCTCTTGGCGTTCTATGCCGACAACAAGCTCCTCGTCAAGCGCGTGATCGCCGGTCCCGGCCAGTGGGTCCGCATCGAGGAGGACGGCACGGTCTTCGTGGACGACAGGGAGATCGACGAGCCCTACGTCGACGAAAAAGCCCTCGGAAACTGCAACATCGAATTCCCCTATCAGGTCCCCGAAAACCAGTGGTTCGTCATGGGGGACCACCGCTCCACCTCCTCCGATTCCCGGAACACCGCCGTCGGCTGCGTGTCTCTGGACCGGGTGGTCGGCGTCGTGCTCTTCCGCGTCTGGCCCTTCGAGCATTTCGGAAGACTGCGGTGAGAGAAGGGCTCCCCGGAAGGATTTACGCGTTTCGAAACCGGACGGACAGAAA
Organism: uncultured Ruminococcus sp.; assembly: GCA_902782445.1. GTDB lineage: Bacteria > Bacillota > Clostridia > Oscillospirales > CAG-272 > UMGS1696. Next base: position 9,549 of record CACZNC010000030.1, on the reverse strand, counting down.
TGCCCGTCCTTTTCTCATCCCGTTCCGTCGGGGAGAGTTCCCCGTCTCCGCGTTTCTTTTTCGGAAGGAGCGCGGTTTTTTTGTGTTTCCCCCTTGACAGACGGGGACCGCCGTGCTATAATAGCACCAACCTACCGGAAAGGTAGTATGAAAATGATCGGAGCGCATCGAAATGGCACGCATCTATACCTCCGCGGATCAGCTGATCGGAAGGACCCCCCTTCTGGAACTGACGCGCCTTGAGAAAGAAGAAAACCTCGCGGCGAAACTGGTCGTCAAGCTCGAATACTTCAACCCGGCGGGATCCGTCAAGGACAGGATCGCCCGGGCCATGATCGACGACGCGGAGGCATCGGGGAAACTGAAACCCGGCTCCGTCATCATCGAACCCACGAGCGGGAATACCGGCATCGGACTGGCGTCGGTGGCGGCGGCGAGAGGATACCGCATCATCATCGTCATGCCCGAGACCATGTCCGTCGAAAGACGCCAGCTCATGAAGGCATACGGCGCGGAGCTCGTGCTCACCGAAGGCGCGAAGGGCATGAAGGGCGCCATCGCGAAGGCGGAAGAACTGGCGGCCGAGATCCCGGATTCGTTCATTCCCGGGCAGTTCGTCAACCCCGCCAATCCGAAGGCCCACCGGGAGACCACCGGTCCCGAGATCTGGGAGGACACCGACGGCAGAGTGGATGTCTTCGTCGCTGGCGTCGGCACGGGCGGTACCGTCACCGGCGTGGGCGAATACCTGAAATCGAAGAACCCGGATTTGAAGGTCGTCGCCGTGGAGCCCGCTTCCTCCGCCGTTCTTTCCACGGGCAAGGCGGGGCCCCACAAGATCCAGGGCATCGGCGCGGGGTTCGTCCCGGACGTGCTCAACCTCGGGATCATCGACGAGATCCTCCCCGTCACGAACGAAGAGGCTTTCGCCATGGGCAAGAGACTCGGGCGGAGCGAAGGGGTGCTGGCCGGGATCTCCTCGGGAGCCGCGCTCCACGCCGCGATCCAGCTGGCGAAACGTCCCGAGAACACCGGAAAGACGGTCGTCGCCCTCCTTCCCGACACGGGGGACCGCTATCTCTCCACTCCTCTGTTCGCGGACTGATCCGCAGAAGCGGCACGGTGCGCAGACGACATTTCCACCGGAACAGGACAGCGAGGACGAAAACATGATGGTTTCCACAAGGGGCCGGTATGCGCTGAGAGTCATGACCGACCTGGCAGAGAACAGGACGGGGGGATATCTCCCCATGAAGGAAGTCGCCGCGCGTCAGGGGCTTTCCCTCAAATATCTCGAACGGATCCTCCCGCTGCTCACGAAGGGCGGGCTGATCGAAGGCGCGCAGGGGAAGGGCGGCGGATACCGGCTCACCCGGGACCCCTCGGATATCAGGGTCTACGACGTGCTCACGCTGACCGAGGAGGATCTCGCCCCCGTGGCCTGCCTCGCCGACGGAGCGCGGACCTGCGAACGCCGGGACGAATGCAGGACCCTCCCCATGTGGCAGGGATTCTACGATCTGACGAAAAACTATTTCTCCTCCGTCACCGTCGCGGATCTCATGAAGGACGGAGCGCCGGATATGTACGTGATCTGACGGAGACGAATAAATTCAAAGAATAATCCCCCGTCCGGCGGAAAAACCGGGCAGGGGATATGTCGCGCTGCAGGGGGGATCTTATTTCGCAAACGGGAGCTTGAGCAGTTCAAGCAGCGCCCGGTCAACCTGCATCCCGCGGTATTCCTCGTAGACGGTGCCGGGCCTGCCGTGCTCGACGATGCCGAAGGAGCCCTTGAAATTCCAGAGGGAATAGCCCCATCCGAATTCCCGGAACACGGAGAGCAGGTCTTCGAACCAGCGGAGGGCGAGATCGTTCGGGAGCTTGTTGTAGCATCCGAATTCCCCGATGTGCACCTTCACGCCCTGCGCCTCGACTTCCCGCCAGGGCTTGTAGTAGTTTTTGATCCATTCCCGGTCCCGGAACTGGCCGGGTGCCACTTCGCCGGGATAGGAGGGAGCAGCCCAGTCCGCGCCTCCCCGCACCCATTCCGCCTTGTAGTGGGTGACCTGGAAGGGCTCGTATCCGCGGCCGGAATGCACGACGCCCTGTTTCCCGAGATCCGCGAGCTCCGGGAGGGCCGATCCGCCCCCATTGAAGCCGTCGATCACGATCTCGCGCTCCGGGTCGACGGAACGGATGGCGTCCACCGTCATGCGGATCACTTTCGCGTGGTCCTCCCGGGTGCAGGGATGGGTCTCGCCGATGGAACAGGGCTCGTTCACGAGATCGAAGCTCAGCTTGTCGGAGGAGATCCCCTTGTAGCGTTCGGCGAACATCTTCCAGAGGAACATGAACCCCTCCTGCGCCTCCTCGTCCCGCCAGAGATTGTGCTTTTCCCGCTCCGGCCAGTTGATGCAGTAGCCCGGTGCCCGGTGCAGGTTCAGGCAGACGTGGAGCCCCCGGGAGTTGCAGGCCTCGATGTAGCGGTCGAAGTATTCGATGATCTTTTCGTCCGGGTGGAAATAGTCGAAGCCGTCGGTCCAGAAATGGTAGTCCGTCGGGATGCGGATGAAGTTGAAGCCTTCCTCCGCGATGAAGTCGAGCTCCTCCGCGTTCGCCTCCTGGGGGATCCGCCCTCTCCCTCCGGAGTACATCCAGAGCATGTTGAAGCCGTATTTTGTTTTCATGGCGCGCTCCTTTTTCAGTTGTTGTTCTGGGTTCAGTATAACAAAGAACCGCCTCCGTGTCAATCGCCCGGCAGGGATTTTCTGTGCAAATTCACACAATCCCCTTGACAAACAGGCCCGAATATCGGATAATAAGGGCAAACCAAACCATGCGAAAAAGGAGATTTTCTCATGATCATCGGCGCGCAGCTTTATACTCTCCGGGATTTCTGCCGGAACCTCGACGACTTTTCCGAAACCCTGAAAAAGGTCGCGGATATCGGCTACACCACCGTTCAGGTCTCCGGCACCTGCGCATACGAGGCGGAATGGCTCCGGGACGAGCTGAAAAAGAACGGCCTCACCTGCGGCATCACGCATTTTGACTTCGGCCGCGTGCTGAACGAGACCGAAAAGGTTATTGACGAGCATAAGACCTTCGGCTGCTCCTATATCGGCCTCGGCGGAATGCCCGGCGGCCCGGCGAAATATGCCGAATTCCGCGCGGATCCGAAGCTCGTGCCGGCCCTCGACAAGATCGCCGCGGCGGGGATGAAATTCATGTACCACAACCACAACGGCGAGTACGAGACCAAGATGGAAGACGGACGTCCCGTGATGTTCCACCTCTCCGACGATTTCACGCCCGCGCAGATGGGCTTCACCCTCGACACCTACTGGGTGTACTACGGCGGATACGATCCCCTCGCCGAGATCGAACGGCTTTCGGGACGCCTCCCCGTGATCCACTTCAAGGACATGTTCGTCACCGAGAGCGGCGAGCGGAAGATGTCCTGGATCGGCGGCGGCAACACGATGGACTTCGAGAAGATCGCCGCGGCCTTCGAGAAAGCGGGAACGAAGTTCGGCTATGTCGAACAGGACAACTGCAACGGCGAGGATCCCTTCTCCTGCCTGAAAAAGAGCTATGATTATCTCACCTCCCTCGGACTCAGCTGAGCCGGGAGACAAAGCAATGCCTGCATTCCGGCGGCGTGAATTCCTGATTCCGGCCGCCGGACGCTTTTTCGGGGAGGAGATATGCGGTACTACTTTTTCATTCTGGCCGCGGTCGCGCTGCTGGCTCTGCAGTTTTCCACCAACAAGGCCTACGGACTGAGAAGAGGGGACGGGGCGAAAGCCTCCCTCATCTTCGGGACCGCCTGCGGATTCGCGTCCGCCCTCATCACCTTCGTCATCGCCTGCCTGTCCGAGGGGGGATTTCAGTTCACGCCCTTCTCCCTGCTGATGGGGGCGGTCATGGCGTCCCTGTCCTGCGCCTATACCCTCATCGGCTTCCGCATCCTCGCCCTCGGGGATATGTCCGTCTTCATGATGTTTCTGATGCTCGGCGGCATGATGCTCCCGTACATTTTCGGCGTGACGGTCCTCGGGGAATTCCGTGGGGCGGAGCCGTGGCGGATCGCGCTCAGGGTATTCGGGCTGGTCCTGCTCACCGTCTCGATGGTGTTCCCGGTCTTCGCGCGGAAGAAGGCGGGGCGGGGAAGCGGTCTCTTTGTGGCCCTCTGCGCCGCGGTCTTCGTCCTCAACGGCGCCGCGAGCATTGTGTCGAAGACCCATCAGACGGCGGGATTCTGGCCTTATCCGAGCGTCAACGCCCCCTCCTACGCCTGCCTCGGCAATCTCATGAACGGCGTGATCTCCGCGGTGTGTCTGGCTGTGGTCGTTCTCGGGCAGAAGCGCAGGAGCGCGGAGGAGGGGGAACCGGATCCCCGGGCGGCGGAAAAGGCGAAATCCCTGCTTCCGGCCACGACGGGGACCATCGCCCTCATCATTGCGGCGAACGCCCTCTGCAACGGTGTGTCCTATACCCTGCAGCTCGTCAGCGCGTCGAAGCTCCCGGCCTCGGTGCTCTATCCGATGGTCACGGGCGGATCGGTCGTGCTGTCCGCAGTCGCCGGGAGGATCTTCTTCGGCGAGAAACCGGACCGCATCACCCTCTTCGGCCTGATCCTGTCCTTCGCCGCCACGTTTTTCTTCCTCTTCTGAACCGAAACGGAGGTATTTATGAGAGAGCGCATTTCGCTGGACGGCCTTTGGCGCGGCGCGTTCGGCGTGAACTATCCCTGTACGTGCACGACTTTTTCGGACTGCGCCGGCATGACCGAGATCCCGGCGAGGGTCCCCGGAGCCCTCGAAACAGACCTGGAAGCGGCGGGCATTCTCCCGGAGCTCTATCGCGGGGAAAACATCCTTCTGACCCAGGACTGCGAAAACCTCACCTACTGCCTCAGCCGGACCTTTGCATACCGGAAAAAGGAGGGATTCGCCGACACGCTCGTGTTCGAGGGGCTCGACTGCTTCGCCGCGGTCTATATCGACGGAAAGCCCGTCCTCTATGCGGACAATATGCTGATCCCCCACCGGATCCCCCTCTGCGGGAGCGCGGCGGAAACCGTTCTCTGCCCGCTGGAGGACGGGGAGCACGAGCTGTTTGTCGTTCTGAGCCCGGCCTCGGTCGAAGCGAGACGGGACGAACCGGATCCCTCCACCGCCCACCAGAAATACGGCTGGGATTCCATCCGCGTCCGCAAGGCCCCCCACATGTACGGCTGGGACATCATGCCCCGGGCGGTCTCTTCGGGGATCTGGCGGCACGTGTACATCGAGCGGACTCCCCTCTTCCATGTGAAGGACCTCTACGCCTATGCGATCACGGCGGATGAGGGACACGCGCGGCTGAAGATCCTCTACGACACCGACATCGGCGCGGAGAACGTGCACCGGTTTTCCATCCGCGTCACGGGCCGCTGCGGGGACTCCGAATTCCGGTATGAGGACAGGATGTGGCACACGGGGGCCTGCTTCACCCTCGACGTCCCGTCCCCGAAGCTCTGGTTTCCCCGGAATTACGGCGAACCGAACCTGTACAGCCTGACGGCGGAGCTGATCCGGGACGGGGAAGTCCTCGACACATACGAGACCCGTTTCGGCATCCGCACCGTCCGGCTCGACCGCACCTCCACGACGGACCGGGACGGGAACGGGGAGTTCTGCTTCCGCGTCAACGGAAAGAAGATCTTCGCGATGGGCACGAACTGGGTCCCGGTGGACGCCTTCCACTGGCGGGACGAGGAGAGGCTTCCGAAGATCCTTCCCATGCTCGACGATCTCGGATGCAATATCGTGCGGTGCTGGGGAGGAAACGTCTACGAGAACGACCTCTTCTACGACTACTGCGACGAACACGGGATCATGGTCTGGCAGGACTTCGCGATGGCCTGCGGGATCTATCCCCAGGACGACATGGAATCCCCCTGGGGTGCTTTCGCGCGGAATCTCTACCGCGAGGTGAAGACGGTGGTCAGACGCCTGCGCAATCACCCGTCGATCGTCCTCTGGGCGGGGGACAACGAATGCGACTGCGCCTACGAGTGGGGCGGGGAACGGCGCGATCCGAACACCAACGCCGCCACCCGGAAGATCATCCCCGAAGCCCTCGGGACCTCCGATTTCTCCCGGCCCTACCTCCCCTCCTCCCCCTATATCGACGAAGAGGCCTTCCGCACCGGGGGCGAGATCTCCGAGAACCACCTTTGGGGACCCCGGGACTACTTCAAGGGGGACTACTACCGGAACACCGTCTGCCACTTTGCCTCCGAGACCGGGTATCACGGCTGTCCCTCCCCCGCCTCCCTTCGGAAGTACATCGACGAAGACCATCTCTGGCCCTGCCTCGGCGACCGGCAATGGCTGGTCCACGCCGCGACGATGGACGGGCGGGAGGATTCCCCCTTCGGCTACCGGATCCGCCTGATGTGGAATCAGGTCGAGACCCTCTTCGGAAAAGGCACCGCGGCGACGGAAAATCTCGAAAACTTCTCCCTCGCGTCCCAGATCTCCCAGGCCGAGGCGAAGAAGTATTTCATCGAGCGGTTCCGCCTTTCCAAATGGAGGAGGACCGGCATTATATGGTGGAACCTCATCGACGGCTGGCCCCAGATCTCCGACGCGATCGTGGACTACTATTTCGACAAAAAACTGGCCTACTCCTATATCAAGAGATCCCAGCAGCCCGTCTGCCTCATGTTCGGCGAACCCGAAAACGGGACGCTCACCCTGTACGGCGTCAACGACACCCGGGAGGACAAGAAGATCTCCTACCGGATCGAGGACGACGGCGGGGGGATCCTCTGCTCCGGGGAAGCGCTCCTGCCCTCCGACGCGAGCGTTCCCGTCTGTACCGTCCCGGCTCCGGAGGAGAAGCGGTATTTCCTCATCCGCTGGAACGACGGCGGGGAAGAGCGGCTGAACCACTATTTCGCCAATATCCGCGGGATCGACTTCGCGTATTACAAGACCCTGATTGAAAAGCTCGCGGAAAGATAACGGAATTTATGACATAAGAAAAAAGGCTGTCCGGCGGAAGCTGAGTTCCCGGACGGCCTTTTGTGATGCGGTCGGCTTATTCTTTTTTTTCGTGTTCCAGCCGCATGAGATGGTTTTTCAGGGCGAAGAAGCTCTCGTCGCTGATGACGTGCTCGATCCGGCAGGCGTCGTCTTCGGCGATGGCCTCGTCAACCCCGAGCAGGGAGAGGAATTTCGTCAGGGTCGTGTGCCGGTTGTAGATCTTCTCTGCGGCGGCGCGGCCCGCTTCCGTCAGGGTGAGCCCCCCGTCTTTGTCCATCAGGACATAGCCGCCGTCTTTCAACAGACCGATGCCGCGGCTCACGCTCGGTTTGGAGTAATTGCGGTATTCGCTCACATCGACGGAGCGAACGAACCCTTTTTTCAGGGAAAGCACGTAGATCGCTTCGAGATACATTTCGCCGGATTCCTGCAAAGCCATCGGACAGCCCTCCGTTTCTTTCAAATGTGATTGGTGATCCGGTCCGCATCCGCCCGAAGACGAGGGACCGGACGGTTTATTTCTTCGGGACGAGGATCTCCGTGCCGCCCATGTAAGGACGGAGCGCGGCGGGGATCTTCACGGTGCCGTCCGCCTGGAGATTGTTTTCGAGGAAGGCGATCAGCATCCGGGGCGGCGCGACCACAGTATTGTTCAGGGTGTGGGCCAGATATTTCTTTCCGTCGCCCTGCACGCGGATCTTCAGCCGTCTCGCCTGGGCGTCGCCGAGATTGGAGCAGGAGCCCACTTCGAAGTACTTCTTCTGCCGCGGCGACCATGCCTCCACGTCGCAGGATTTGACCTTGAGGTCCGCGAGGTCCCCGGAGCAGCATTCCAGCGTGCGGACCGGGATATCCAGCGAGCGGAAGAGGTCCACGGTGTTCTGCCAGAGCTTGTCGTACCAGATCTTCGAGTCCTCGGGACGGCAGACCACGATCATTTCCTGCTTCTCGAACTGATGGATCCGGTAGACGCCGCGTTCCTCGAGTCCGTGGGCGCCTTTTTCCTTGCGGAAGCAGGGCGAATAGCTCGTCAGGGTGTAGGGGAGCTCCTCTTCGGGCACGATCTGGTCGATGAACTTGCCGATCATGGAGTGTTCCGAGGTGCCGATCAGGTAGAGGTCCTCGCCCTCAATCTTGTACATCATGGCGTCCATTTCCGCAAAGCTCATGACGCCGGTCACCACGTCCGAACGGATCATGAACGGGGGGACCACATAGGTGAAGCCCCGGTTGATCATAAAGTCGCGGGCGTAGGAAATGACGGCGGAGTGCAGGCGCGCGATATCGCCCATGAGATAGTAGAACCCGTTTCCGGCAACGCGGCGGGCGGAGTCGAGGTCGATGCCGTTAAAGGACTCCATGATCTCGGTGTGGTAGGGGATCTCAAAATCCGGGACCACGGGCTCGCCGAAGCGTTCGATCTCCACGTTCTCGCTGTCGTCTTTTCCGATGGGAACGGAGGGGTCGATGATGTTCGGGATCGTCATCATGATGGTGCGGATCTTCTCGGCCAGCTCGGTTTCCTTCTGCTCCAGTTCCGCAAGGCGGGCGGACTGTTCGGAGACCTGCTTCTTGACGGCCTCGGCCTCTTCCTTCTGCCCCTTTGCCATGAGACCGCCGATCTGCTTCGAGAGCTTGTTCCGGTTCCCGCGGAGCTGGTCGGCCTCCTGCATGACGGCGCGGTTTTCGGCGTCGAGAGCGATCACTTCGTCGACGAGCGGGAGCTTCTTCTCCTGGAATTTGTTGCGGATGTTCTGGCGCACGGCTTCGGGATTTTCGCGCACGAATTTGATGTCAAGCATGGTTTCGCTACCTCGTGAAAAGGAAAAATATAAGGAAGGGAACAGGAATGCCGGAACGCGGGGCCGGGGGACAAAAAAAGAGCCCGTCCGTCAAAATGGGACGAAAAGCTCCGCGGTGCCACCCACATTCGCTGCATTCGCAGCCTCGTTCGCGCGGTACGGGGCGCACCCCCTGCGGCTCTGAAAGCGGAGTCCGCGGGATCCAACGCCGGTTTTCAGCTGCCCCGGCTCTCTTTCGAAGGATTCCTCCGCGGTTATTTTTCGTCCCTGCCGCAGTTCCTGTTTGATTACCGGTATTATAGCACAGACCGGGGAGGATTGCAATAGAAAAACCGAAAAATTTCAGAAATGGAAAAGGTGGAATCGACTTGACATTGCCTCCGGCGGGTGGTATAATGAACTGACTCTATGAAGAGTTCAATATCACTGTAAGGAGAAAACGCATCATGAACATGAAGAAAATCGCGCTGTTCCTTCTCGCTGCCGCGATGATCCTCACGCTCGCTGTCACTGCTTCCGCTTATTGGGAACCCGAAGAAGCGTTCGGCGAAGTGAAGTTCACCATCGGCAAGCAGTCCGTCGCGTGGAACGCTGACGGGACGATTACCGACGGAGAATACTACAAGGTCGAAATGCCGGCCGAGTGGATCTCCTACGCGATCAACGACAATGACACGGATGCAGGTCTCGAGTACGCGAAAGCGACT